>NZ_CP026378.1:2461973-2769719 GCF_002953215.1 Mixta calida | reverse complement strand
AAGCATAAGCAGTTTGCCGTTTTAACCAGCAGAAACCGTCGGGTTTGTTGCTTTTTTGCCATATTGCCGCGCTGGCGTAAGGCGAAAACCGGCGTATGATGCACGCGGGGCAAATGTTGCCAGCGTCGGCGGCGATAAAACCGAAGTTGTAATAAAGCGTTAAACCGCACCGGAAAGATTTTGCATAATCGTTGACCATTGCCCATCATCATAATTCTCACCTTCATCAAGTCATTGGGTCGATCTTGCAAACTTTACTCGTCAAACTACGGCGCGCCATTGAAGGCACAACGTGGTATCCAAAACGGCGCTCTTATCGGGTGCTGTTCTGGCGTGAAATCACGCCGCTGGCGGTGCCGATCTTTATTGAAAACCTCTGCGTGCTGCTGATGGGCGTGCTGAGCACCTTCCTGGTCAGCTGGCTGGGAAAAGAGGCGATGGCGGGCGTCGGGTTGGCCGATAGCTTTAATATGGTGGTGATCTCTTTCTTTGCCGCGGTCGATCTCGGCACCACGGTGGTGGTGGCCTTTAGTCTTGGCAAGCGCGACGGCGAGCGCGCCCGCGCGGCGACGCGCCAGTCGCTGGCGCTGATGACGGTGATGTCGCTGCTGCTGGTGGGGGTGATTGAGTTCTACGGCCACGTCATTATCGACGGCATTGCGGGCAGCGCCTCGCCGCAGGTGAAAGAGCTGGCGCTGAGCTATCTGCAAACCTCTGCCTGGAGCTATCCGGCGGCGGCGATCGCCCTGATCGGCAGCGGCGCGCTGCGCGGCGCAGGCAATACCAAGATCCCTATGCTGATTAACGGCGGCATGAATATCCTGAATATCGTTATCAGCGGCGTGCTGATCTACGGCTGCTTCTCCTGGGAAGGGCTGGGATTCGTCGGCGCCGGACTGGGGCTGACCATTTCACGCTATATCGGCGCCATCGGGGTGATCGTGGTGCTGATGGTGGGCTTTAATCCGGCGCTGCGTATTCCGCTGCGCAGCTACTTCAGCCGCTGGAACAGCAAAATCCTGATGGAGGTGCTGGGCATCGGCGTACCGGCCAGCATCGAGTCGGTGCTGTTTAACGGCGGCAAGCTGCTGACGCAGGTGTTTGTCGCCGGTATGGGCACCAGTGAAATCGCCGGCAACTTTATCGCTTTCTCTATCGCCTCGTTGATTAACCTGCCGGGCAACGCGCTCGGCTCCGCCTCCACCATTATCGTCGGCACGCGGCTGGGAAAAAACCAGATCGGACAGGCAACGCGCCAGCTGAAGCATATTTTCTGGCTGGCGACCTTCGGCCTGTGCGCGCTGGCCTTTCTCTCCGCGCCGTTCGCCGGACTGTTGGCGCGCTTCTATACGCGCGAAGAGGACGTGATCCAGGTGGTGAAGCATCTGGTCTGGCTGAACGCCGCCTGTATGCCGATTTGGGCCGCCTCATGGGTGCTGCCCGCCGGGCTAAAGGGCGCGCGCGACGCGCGTTACACCATGTATGTTTCGATGCTGAGCATGTGGGGGGCGCGCGTGGTGGCGGGCTACCTGCTGGGGATCGTGCTGGGCATGGGCGTCGTGGGCGTCTGGCTGGGGATGTTCCTCGACTGGCTGGTGCGCGGCATTTGTTTCTGGCGTCGACTGATCAGCGGCAAATGGCTGCAAAAATACCGGCCTGTGGCGAAGTAGAGCGCGACCTGACTTTACCGCGGCGGCAATATAATATTTTATGTCGCGGCAAAAAAAGCCCCGCACAGGCGGGGCTTTTTTCCGTCAGCCAGATTATTCCAGCGAAGAGAGCATATGACGCTGTTCTTGCCAGCGCGCCGCCACTTTTTCAGGATCGTGGATGTTAAAGGTGACGCCGGTCGCGACTTCGGCATAGTCAGAACGATGCACCATGATGTTGCCGATATCGATCTCAAATACCGCGAGATTCAGATCGGTCTGGTTTTCCGCGATCTGGATCGCGCGGCCACGCATCTCGATAATGCCTTTATCGTAGGCCAGCGCGACGGAGAGACGACCATCGCGGCGCAGATTTTCGCTGGTCTGCGAATCGGGCCAGAGCGCGACGCGCAACGTCTGACGGTCGATAGCGAACACTTCGCCCAGGCTGAGCTGGGCGGCATGCGGCCAGCCTTCGGCATCAACGGTGGAGAGACGCACCGCCTCGTTCACCGGCTGGGGCGTAATTTCGCCGCGCAGCCGGTTGAATACCGCTTCCGGTAATTCCACAATCGGTTCAGGACGGGTGTAAACCTCACTTTGACTTTCCATGATGCCTCCGTAACATTTTTTAAACGTACAGCACAGTATAGACGGTCGCGGCGAAGGCGAGCGTAGCGTCTCCGTCGCCGCTTGCGCTTTACAGGCGTCTGGACAGTAAGCGGGAAACCGGTTCAGCGCGGCCCGCTCGTTTTTATCGGTTTCTGTTATTTATGGCGCCAGGCGCTGACGACCCGTTGATCTATTCCGCCGCCTTTCTTTAAACTTCCGCTTTCGTGGCTTTTCCGCGCATGCGTTCGTACTTAACCTCTCTTTTTGCACGCTTTTTGCCAAAAATAGTTTTCCAGTCAAACTGTTACGCTACGTAACCGCCCTTGCGTTTTTGTGACGGCTGCTACACTTCTTAAATGTGGCTGGTAACGATTCAGCTCCCGTTCACCCAGGTAAAAAGCCTGTTTTTATCAGGCGATTTACCTTTTATAAAGGAGACAGCGTATGACAGAGCGTCCACAACATCCTCAGCAGGCGCAACAGCAAACCTGGCCCGGCAGCTTCCTGCAAATGCAGCCAAAACCCGATCACGGTGAAACCAGCTATAAAGGCTCCGGCCGCCTGAAAGGAAAAACCGCCGTGATTACCGGCGGCGATTCCGGGATCGGTCGCGCCGTGGCGATTGCCTATGCCCGCGAAGGTGCGGACGTGGTGATCGCCTATCTGGACGAGCATGACGACGCTAAAGATACCGCCAGGCTGGTGGAAGAGGCAGGGCAGAAAGCGCTGCTGATCGCCGGTGATATAACCGAGGCGGAACACTGCCGCCACATTGTGGCGCAGGCGGCTGAACGCTTCGGCAAAATCGATATCGTGGTGAATAACGCGGCGTATCAGATGACGCGCGAGTCGCTGGACGAGATCGGCGATGACGAATTCGATCGCACCATGAAAACCAATCTCTACGCCATGTTCCATATCTGTAAGGCGGCGGTGCCGCATATGCCTTCCGGCGGTTCGATTATCAATACCGCTTCGGTAAATGCCGATCAGCCGAAGCCGAAGCTGATCGCCTATTCAGCGACCAAAGCCGCCATCGTTAACTTTTCCGGCAGCCTTGCGGCCTTGCTGGCGGAGAAGGGCATTCGCGCCAACGCCGTCGCGCCAGGCCCGATCTGGACGCCGCTGATCCCGTCGACGATGCCGCCGGAACAGGTGGAAAGCTTTGGCGGTGAAGTGCCGCTGCAACGCATGGGACAGCCTGCCGAGCTGGCGTCCGCTTATGTGATGCTGGCGAGCGATGAAGCAAGCTATATCTCCGGCGCCACCATCGCCGTGACAGGCGGCGTCGCGGTCATTTAAGCGTGCGCAAGGAGGAATGATGAAAGCCTATCCTTTAAAGCTGACGACGCCGCTGGCGACGCATATCTTCGGCGGCCAGCGAATCCGACAGCAGCTTGGCAAAGCGGGCCTGCCTGAATCGCGCGTTGCCGAAACCTGGGAGATCAGCGACGTGGACGGCATGATCGCCTCCGTCACCAATGGCGAGCTGGCGGGTAAATCCCTGCGCGAGCTGACCGAACGCTATCCTGATGAAATGGTCGCGCCCGGCTGGCGCGGTCCGCATTTCCCGCTGCTCAGCAAATTTATTGACGGAACCGGCATGCTGCCGGTTCATCTGCACGCCAACGATGCGCTGGCGCAGAAACTGGAACAGCAGCCAAACGGTAAAACCGAAGCCTGGCATATTCTGTGGGCGGCGTCGGACGCCACCTGTCTGTTGGGCGTACGCGCGGGCGTCGATAATGCGCAGCTGAAGGCGGCGCTGCTGGCGGAAGATTATGATGCGGTGATGCATCGCGTGCCGGTGAAAACCGGCGATACCTTTTATGTGCCCGGCGGTCTGCTGCACAGCTTCGGCCCCGACACGCTGATCTATGAAATCGAGCAGACCTCCAATATCCAGCAGCACGCGATGCCGTGGAAAATGGAAGATGGCTCGCGTCTCTCCCGCGAAGAGTGGGAGAAAAATATCGATGCGCTGTTAGAGGAGCTGCGTCCTGAACTGCGCTGCGCGCCGCAGCGCGGACTTGAACGGCAAGAGAAAGATCTGACGCGGCTGTTCTGCTGTGCCGGGCCTTACTTCGCGCTGGAGCGCTGGCGCTTTAGCCAGCCGCAGCATTTTAGCTTCGACAGCGCGCGCATCCTCTCCAACCTCGGCGACCCGCTGACGGTTGAGGCGAACGGCGTCAGCGTTGAGTTAGGACGCGCCGAATCGCTGCTGCTGCCCGCCGCGCTGAAAGAGGCGACGCTGAGCGAGGCTGGCGAACTGCTGATTGGCTACGTGCCGGATCTGGCGCGTGACGTGGTGACGCCGCTGCGTCAGGCTGGCTATAACGAGGTGGAGATCGCTCGTCTGGGCGATCCGGAAGGAACGTTGCGTTAGGAGGTTTTATGCTGCCATACAGTATACAGGGGCAGGGTGAAACCACCTTTGTATTGATGCATTACCTGGGCGGCTCGCATCGCACCTGGTTCCCCACGCTGCCTTATCTCGATCGCGATTTTCGCTGCGTGGCGCTCAATACGCCGGGCTTTGGCGATGCGTCGGAAAGGGATGGCTATGATGTCGCTTCAATGGCGCGACAGGTTGACGAGACCATCAGGGCGCTGGGGCTGAAAAAGGTGACTCTGGTCGGCCACTCGATGACCGGCAAAGTAGCGCTGGCGCTGGCCGCTGAACAGCCCAATTATCTGGCGCGGCTGGTGCTGGTAGCGCCTTCGCCGCCGGGTCCGCAGCCGATGAGCGAAGAGGATCGTCAGGCGCAGGCGGCATATCAGGGGACACGGCAGGAGGCTGAAACCTTCGTCGACGGCGCCTGTTCTGCGCGTCTGCCGGATGCGCTGCGTGAGGTGGCCGTCGCCGATGCGCAACGCGCCAGCCTCGCGGCCTGGCACGCGTGGCCGCTGCACGGCAGCCGCGAAGACTGGCGTGACCGCATTGGCCGCCTTGAACTGCCCGCGCTGATGGTGCTGGGCAGTGAGGATGGCAATGTGCCGGGCGTCGAGGCGCAGCGGGAGATAATGCGCACGCATCTGCCGCAGGGCGAGCTGGAAATTATCGACGGCGCCGGGCATCTGATGCCGATGCAGACGCCGCAGGCGCTGGCAGAAAAGATGCTGGCCTTTGCGCGCCGCACGTTTTAGCAGTCGCGACGCGGGCTGCCTGTTAAAGGTCAGCAGGCACAGGCGCCAGAGCCGTTGTTAACATGGCCAGGAAGCAAAAGCTCGTTCAGGCAACGCTGAGCGGGCATTTCCCTGGTCGAGTCGGCGACAGGGTGCAGGTGCCGTATTCAGTCCAGCGCTCGCTGGCGCTATCGTTGCGCGCGCTTCATGGCGCGCGGGGCTGGGAGCGGTGGCGCTGGCCGCATTGATCCTGTGGTGGCGGGCGGGCATCGCGCACTGTCAGCGGCCGTCTGAAAAGAGAGGCCGTTTCTGAAAAGCGGCGAGGGCCCGGCGTGACAGGTTGCTTGCGGTGCGTAATGCAAAAAGCCCGCTCAGGTTTCCCTGAGCGGGCTTTTCTAAATATGGCTCCTCTGACTGGACTCGAACCAGTGACATACGGATTAACAGTCCGCCGTTCTACCGACTGAACTACAGAGGAATCGGTTAAGTGGCGCGAATATTACCGTCAGCTTACCGGGCTGTCAACAGTAAAAAAACTATTACTATTCAGTTGGCTAGCTTTGCAGCAATTCACGCCTGCGGCAGATCCTCCTGTAGCGGTTCCGCCTGCGGACGCAGACGTCCTAGTGGGTCCTGCCGGTAAAAATGGGTCATGCGTCGATAGAAAGAGGGAAAGCGCTGCGCCAGCAACTCAGGCGCGCTGAAAAAGTATTCTGACAGCACCGCAAAGCATTCAGCCGGATCGGTCGCGGCATAGGCGTCGATGGTGGCGGCGTTTTCGCCCACCAGATCGACTTCCTCCTGAATGGCTTCCATCGCGGCGTGCAGATCCTGTTCCCAGCTGGCCACCTCGCGCAGCGGGATCGCCGGCACGCCGTTGGTATAGCCGCTGCCGCGCGCGTCCAGCTTGTGCGCCACTTCATGAACAATCAGGTTGAAGCCGCTGAGATCGAATGAGTCCTGAATATCGAGCCAGTTGAGAATAATCGGCCCCTGCTGCCAGCTCTGGCCTGACTGCACGCTGCGATCGCTGTGCACCAGCCCGTCTTCATCCTGCCAGCTATCTTCAGCGACAAACGGCGCGGGATAGATCAGCACTTCATGAAATCCATCCAGCCACTCCAGCCCCAGCTTCAGCACCGGTAAACAGAACAGCAGAGCGATACGTGCATGATGCAGAGCGTCCAGCTCCAGACCGGCCAGCGGCACCAGCCGCTTGTGCTGCAAAAATCGCTGCGCCAGCTGAACCAGCGTCTGCTCTTCATCCGGCTGGAGTGACGCAAAGATGGGCGACGCCAGCGCCTGTTGCCAGGGCAAAGGCGCAGGAGAAACTTTTTCTTTCCACGGCCATTTGATCATCGCAATACTCACTCGGCGAAACGTTATTAACGGCGTACCATGCCGCAGCCCGACTTTTCACGCAACCGTTGAACGCGCTAAAGCGGAAAGACGTCACAGCCTGCGATCAGACGCGGCGAAATTCGATCACCCATACCCACGGATTCACTTCCCAACTGGTGCCGCCGTACTGTTTTTCCCAGGCTTTGCGGTAGGCCTCTTTCGGGGCGATCGATTCATGGTTCATGGTGAAAAAGTGGTTCAGGAAATGTGAATCGGTCTGCACGCCTTCCGCCATAACGTCATCATCGCTGATCTCCTGAATGCGCTCCGCGCGCACGCCGGTAATCAACAGATCGATGCGGCTGGCCCAGCGCGGCATATGGATGCCGGTCTGCCAGCCGAAGGTTTCGCTCTCCTCGTCATGCTGCTGCCCTAACTCGCGGCTGTCGGCGCGATACTGGCAATATTTCGCCTGACGGAAATTAGCGGGCGCGCGTTCATAGGCCTCCAGCTCCGCCGTCGGCACAATCGGGCCGCGCCAGGTTTCGCGCACCCACAGCCGATCGCCCGGCTGGCCATAAGGACACTGATAGCTCAGGTTCGCCATGCTCATCATCTTTTTGCCGTGGAGATAGTTGCTGGTCACGTCAACGACATAGCACCCTTCGTGATTATCCTGTCCGGGGCCGAAAGGCTGCGACTTCATAATCCGCCGGGTTTGAGTTTGCTGGCCTGCCAACAGGGCGCGCACGCGTTGTTCAGAGAACAGAATTGGCCTTTCTTTCATGATATACCTCGTTTTTCTTCTTTTCTTAAGTACCCGGTAATGACTGTGTGGAACAGGCAATAAGATAAATCCTAACATTACTCATGATAAAAGGGGGCAATCATTTCAATAATTATTCATGAGAACCCCTTATCAAACTGCACCGCCTGTCAGGGAAAAGGGGACTGACGTCTCCCCGTCAGAAAATATTACCGTTTACGATAAATGACATACGCGTCTCAGTGCTTTATTGTATATTTTTACAGTAGCTTACCTGGCTGTAATGCGCAGAGACACCGTTTTCGTTAATTAGTTTGACTTAAGTCACGACGGCAACAATATCGCACAGGCTGGTCGGACATGCAGTACTCCTGTTGTCTGATTTATGCATGCATCATTACGATTTCTTATATTTTTTAGGAGATATCCTGAGAGACGGGAAAAGAAGGATGTTGCATTGATGTTGTTATTTTGTAGGGTGGTCACTATAACTTGATGTAGATCGCAATTTTAATGAAAGACTTACACAAGTGACAATGTCGATGGCGTCATTACGTTGTCACAAAAGAACGGTATATCCGCAACAGATCTATCGCTCCACGCTTGTTTACCGTCTCGCCATTCAGCATCTCCGCTAATAATAAGAAGGAGTAGATGATGTCCCTGACACTCTGGCAATCCCGCTTTGAAAACTGGCTGCATACCTCCTGGCCGCAGGATGATAAGGCGCACGACATCGCGCATTTTCGTCGTGTCTGGAAAACCGCGCAGCATATTATGCAGGGCACCGAGGCGGACCCGCTGGTGGTGTTAACCGCCTGCTATTTTCACGATGTTGTCAACCTGCCGAAGAATCATCCGCAGCGGCATCTCGCCTCCAGCAAGGCGGCGGTGGAAACGCGCCGTATTCTGAGCGAAGATTTTATCGATTTTCCCGTTGAACTGCATAACGCCGTGGCCCACGCGATACAGGCGCACAGCTTCAGCGCCGGCATTAAGCCGGAAACGCTGGAAGCGCGCATTGTGCAGGATGCGGATCGGCTGGAATCGCTGGGCGCCATCGGGCTGGCGCGGGTGTTCTACACCTCAGGCGCGTTGGGCAGGGCGCTGTTCGACAGCGACGATCCGTTAGGACGCGATCGTCAACTGGATGATGCCAGCTGGACGCTGGATCACTTTCAGAAGAAGCTGCTGCGTCTGCCCGACACGATGCAGACCGCAGAAGGGAAACGTCTGGCGCAACACAACGTCGCGTTTCTGGTCACCTATATGGCTAAGCTGTGCGCCGAGCTGCAGGGCGATCTGGTTTCGCTGGATGAATCTGTATTGCGCGACTTTACGCCGGTGATGGATGAATATTAAATTTTTGTGACAGTATGTTAAATTCTATCCCGTTCCGCTACGTTGACCCAAACAACCAGGAGGAATGGTATGACTGACACGGTTAGCTTAACGATTAAAATTGATCCCGCCTTAAAAGAGACCCTGAAAACGTTGGCGCTGGAAAACCAGCTTTCGCTGAGTCAGGAAGTCAGCCAGCGTTTGCAAGCCAGCCTGTTGACTCAACCGCATCCGGCGATCGATTCCCAGCACACCCAGGAAGGCGTGCAGGAAACTTTCCCGGAGGCGGCGCAGGAAAGCGTGCCGGAAGCGGCGCAGGAAGATGAGGCGCCGCAGCTGACCAGCAGCGAACTGAAACAGATCCGTTCGCTGCTGAAGAAAAACAAAAAGAAGAAGTAGCTACAGACTGAACTGGCGCACGCTTTGCGAAAGGCGCTGCGCCTGTTGGATCAACGTTTGTGAGGCGAGGGCGCTTTGCTGCGACAGCGCTTCGTTCTCTTCCACCTGTTGCGCCATGCGCGCAATCTCCGCAGCGATCTTACCAACGCGCTGGCTTTGCGCCGCCGCGTTCTGCTCCAGCTCCGCTAACAGCACCACAACGCCCGACACCTCGGTGCGGATCTCGCCATAGAGCGCCTCCAGCGCCTGCACGCGTTCCGACCCGGTAGCGATATGCTGATGCGTATGCTGAATGCGGCGATCGATCTCGCGCGTGGAATGGCTGCTCTGGTTCGACAGCAGGCCAATCTCTTTAGCCACCACGGAAAAACCGCGTCCGTAGACGCCGGCATGCGCCGATTCGATCGCCGCATTCAGCGCCAGCATTCGCGTTTGCAACGACAACCCTTCCAGCAGATTGACGATGCCGGCGATTTCGCCGGAGGCCAGCACGATATCCTGCATATGCGTATCGACCTGACTCACCATTTCGCCGCAGCGCTGCGTCAGGCTGTCGGTATGCTGCACCTGTTGAGTGGCATGATGGGTAAAGCGGCTGCTGTTCTCTACCTCTTCAGCCATGCGCGACAGGCGCGCGGAGATATGGGCAAAGGCGCTGCTCTGCTGCTGATTGCTGTGGTTAAGCGTGTCGCTCTGCCGCACCATGCCTTCCGCGCTCTGCATCACCGCGTCAGCAATAGCGTTGATTTCGCGCACGATATGCTGCAATCCCTGCTGCATCTGCGTCATCGCCTGCCACAGCTGCGCCATCTCATGCGACTGGCGGCCGCGCTGCGCCAGCGGCTGATTCAAATTGCCGATGGCGATATGTTTCAGCTCGCTGGCCGCCTGATTCAGCGGCCGCAGCACGCCGCGCAGCAGCAGCCATCCCGCCGTCGCCAGCATCGCCAGCAACAGCAGCGAGAAGAACAGCAGCAGGTTGCGGCTTTCGGTCAGCGAATGCAGCGTCGCGTCGTTGGTTACGCCAGCCTGACGATCGGCCTCGGTCAGCGTGGCGCGCCATGCCTCGCTGAACTGCTGTTGAAACGCCTCCATCGGCACCATAAAAAAGCCGTCGATCGTGTTGTCGTTGAGGCTTTTCAGCTGCTCCTGCAACCCTTCCGTCAGCTGATTGAAGCTCTGCGACAGCGCGCTCTCCTTCGGCGCGCCGTAGCGGGAGAACAGCGACTGCGCCTCGGCCAACGCCGTCGCCGCGCTGGCTGCGAGCGGCTTCCAGCTGTCGACCGATCCGGTCTCCTTATCCTGCATAAACCAGATGCCGGCGCGATGGCTGTTGTCGCTGGCGGTCAGCAGCGCGACGCGCGCGTTTTCCAGCAGCGCCTGACGGGTATGCAGCTGCCGCGCGGTTTCCACCGTGGCGTGGCTGTGATTCACCGACAGGGTAATCATCAGCACGCTGGCGCACTGCAACAGGCAAAACAGAGCCAGAAAGGTCCAGAATCCGCCGCTGAGACTGAATAAAAAGGCGGGCAAGCGAAAAGCGGGACGACGCGCCAGGCGCGACAGACGCAGGGGAAGCACTGATAGTAGCGACATAATCCTTTCCAAAAAAATAAAAAGGAGTATTGGCGCGGCCGATGTCAATTTTGTGACAGCGGCCGCGCCGAAAGCAGTTTTAGTTTCTCTGGCTGAATTAAGACAAATCGCAGGCAGAAACGGCGAGGTTAATTTTCTTCATCGCCAGCATGGCGCGCATCCAGGGCTTGTCACTTCGCAAACCCGGCAAGGCGCGTCGCTAACTGATGGAGCGCCGGGTCAAACAGATGTTACACTTGCGCCACTTTTTTCCTGAACAGCAAAGTTATGAGCGAATTTGACGAACTGGCGCCGCCGCTGGCGCAACAGGCGCAGGCTGATGCGCAGAAAAAGCGCATTGAGGATATGCAGCTACTAGAAAAGGTGCTGGCGGTATACGATCGGAAAACCGTGGCGGCCCGTTTGCGCCAGCTCGGCCAGTATGAATGGACGCGCGAATCGCTCACTCGCTGGCAAAACGGCCAGGGTCAGTCGCGTTTGCTGACTGATGAAGAAACAGCGCAGCTGCGGCAGATGCTGCCCGCGCCGCCCGCGCATCATCCCAACTATGCTTTTCGCTTTATCGATCTTTTCGCCGGCATCGGCGGCATTCGCAGCGGCTTTGAAGCGATCGGCGGCCAGTGCGTATTTACCAGCGAATGGAACAAACATGCGGTGCGCACCTATAAAGCTAACTGGTACTGTGATGAACAGCAGCACCGCTTTAATCAGGATATCCGCGACGTCACGTTAAGTCAGCGCGCCGACGTCGATGAGCAGACCGCCTGGCGGCATATCGATGAGACGGTTCCCGATCATGACGTGCTGCTGGCGGGCTTTCCCTGCCAGCCTTTTTCGCTGGCCGGCGTTTCCAAAAAAAACGCGCTGGGCCGTGCGCACGGTTTCGCCTGCGAGGCGCAGGGCACGCTCTTTTTCGATGTGGCGCGCATTATCGCCGCCAAGAAGCCAGCCATCTTCGTGCTGGAGAACGTGAAGAATCTGAAAAGCCACGATAAGGGCAACACCTTCCGCATTATAATGCAGACGCTGGATGAGCTGGGCTATGAGGTGGCGGACGCCGATGCCGTCGGGCCAGACCCGAAAATCATCGATGGCCAGCATTTTCTGCCGCAGCACCGTGAACGCATTGTGCTGGTGGGCTTTCGCCGCGAGCTGGGGCTGAAGCCGGGCTTTACGCTGCGCGATATCGCCCGCTACTGGCCGCAGCGTCGTCGTACGCTGGCGGAGCTGCTGGAGCCGCAGGTCGATGAAAAATATATCCTGACGCCGACGCTCTGGAAGTATCTCTATAACTATGCGCGTAAGCATCAGGCGCGCGGCAACGGCTTCGGCTTTGGCCTGTTCGATCCTGCCAGCACGCACGGCGTGGTGCGCACCCTTTCGGCGCGCTATTACAAAGATGGCTCGGAGATCCTGATCGACCGCGGTTGGGATCGCGCCCTCGGCGAGGCGGATTTCGATCATCCCGATAATCAGCAGCGGCGGCCACGGCGGCTGACGCCGCGCGAATGCGCCCGGCTGATGGGTTTCGAGACGCCGGAAGGCCAGCCGTTCCGCATTCCGGTATCCGATACGCAGGCCTATCGCCAGTTCGGCAACTCGGTGATTGTGCCGGTCTTTGCCGCCGTGGCGCAGCTGCTGCGGCCCTGGATCGCCGAGGCGGTAAGCAAGCGATAATCAGCGTCGCCTTCAGTCAGTTAACAGCTCATAGCTGATGCGCATGCCGTTCTTCACTTTGATTTTCCGCAGCGCCAGCGCGCCGATCGCGCCGCTGTGGGGGACATGCGTGCCGCCGCAGGCGAAGGGGCGATAGTCGCCAATGGTCACGGTGCGGATCTGCGCCTGCTGCGGGATCTTATCCGCCAGTTCGGGACGCAGCGCGGCGATATCGCTAAATGAACCGGCGCCGATGCGAACAGGCAGCGAAGCGGCGATGGCGGCCTCGACCTGCTGCTGCACCAGTCGTAAAAAACGTTCCGCGTCGTCAGCCAGTTCGCCCTGAAACGCCACGTACGCGCCCGGCAAAAAGTGGTGGCCCTTGTCGGGAATGAGGCCGGGACGCAGCGTTTCCACCACATGCGAAATCAGATGCCCGGCGCTGTGCGAGCGTGACGCCATCAGACGAAAGGGCGCATCGATAGCCAGCCGCAGCGGCGCTTCAGGTTTAAGGTTATCCGGCAGATCCGTCAGGTAGTGGCGCACCGCGCCGTCGCGTTGCAGCGCCAGCTGGCACGTCAGCGTTTGTTCGCCCAGCGTCAGCGTGCCGCGGTCGGACATCCGGCCGCCGCCCTGCGGATAAAAACCGTGCGGTCGACGGCGATCCAGTTTCCCTTTTCATCCTCTCCCCAGGCGGTAATTTTCGCGTCGCAGCGCGTCGTCTCAGGACCGGTATGGCATAGCAGGTGCGTCATCTCTCTTCTCCTCAACAAAAAATTCAGTTTGGCAGTTTGCGCAACGGTTGGCTTGTAAATTATTGCGGCAGACGCAGCGGCGGTTTGCCGGTTTCTCCCGACGGCGCATACACTGTTAACAGACAACAAGGAGATATTGCTATGGCCGATGTGCATTCCGCCGCCGTACGCAGCAAAAATATGCGCGCGATCCGCACGCGCGATACTGCCATTGAACAGCGTCTGGGCGAGCTGCTGACCGATCGCGGCTTTCACTACCGGGTACAGGATAAGAATCTGGCGGGACGGCCCGATTTTGTCCTTGATGAACAGCGGGCGATTATTTTTGTTCACGGCTGTTTCTGGCATCACCATCATTGCTATCTGTTTAAGGTGCCCGCCACCCGCACCGCATTCTGGATGGGAAAGATAGGCAGCAACGTGGAGCGCGACCGACGGCATATCGCCCAGCTGACGCAGCAGCAGTGGAAAGTGCTGGTGGTTTGGGAATGCGCGCTGCGCGGCAAACTGAAGCTGGATGACGAGGCGATGATCAGCCGCCTGGAAGAGTGGCTCCTGGCGAGCGACAGCAACGCCGCTATCGATCACCAGGGAATGCATCCGTTAACGCTGCCGACCGGGTAAGGCCGGCTTTTTCACAGGTAAACGGATTATCTGTCGTTTTCTTCGGTGACGGCGCGGCGCTCAGGGAACAACGTTTTGCCCAGCGTCACCAGCACCACGGCGAAGATGATCACCGCCAGCGCCAGCCATTCGCGCGGGGAAAGCGTTTCGCCGCCGAATGAGGTGCCGAGCAGCACCGCTACCACCGGATTAACGTAGGCGTAGCTGGTGGCGATCGCCGGCGAGACGTTGCGGATCAGATACATATAGGCGTTGATGGCGATAATCGAGCCGAACAGCATCAGGTAGCCTAACGACAGGAAACCTTGAAGATCGGGCAGCGCACTCAAGCGTTCGCCGCTCAGCGCGCTGGCCAACAGCAGCGCCGCGCCCGCCGCCAGCATCTCAATTGCGCCCGCCATCGCCCCCTGCGGCAGCAGGATGCGCGACCCCAACACCGAACCGAATGCCCAGCTGAGCGCCGCAATCAGCACTAAAATCGCGCCCTGTGGATTGCCCGCCAGGTGGCCGCCGCTGTTCAGCAGCATAATGCCCGCCAGCCCGACCAGAATGCCAAGCCATTCGATTTTTCGCGTGCGAATGCCGAACAGACGGCTGAAGCACATCGCAAACAGCGGCACCGTCGCCACCATCACCGCCGCCAGGCCGGAGGGCACCTGCTGATGTTCCGCCAGCGTCACCAGACCGTTGCCGACCGCCAGCAGCAGCAGACCGATCAGGCCCGCATTCAGCGCGGCCCGACGTCCCGGCAGCGGCTGTCCGCGCCAGCGCAGGAACGCCAGCAGAATCAGCCCGGCCAGCGAAAAGCGCAGCCCCGCCAGCATCATCGGCGGCCAGCTCTCCACGCCGAGGCGAATGGCGAAATAGGTAGAACCCCAGACAATATATAAAGTAAACAGCGCCAGCGCTAAGGGCAGCGGCGCGGCAGCGGAACGCGACATTTTTTCAATCCGTCTGTAATAAAAGGCTTTTAATCTGCCATGATCCTGGCAAAATTACCTGCTTTTTTGCCGGGGCCGCCGTGTGATTTGGCGCAAAGTTTGCCAAAGCGAACCATAATTGCTTAGATCGCTGTTTTAGCCTGAACACTCTGGGGAGAGCATGGCCAGCATTAAGCTGACGGTACGGCGACTCTATAAGCTACAAGGAGAGCGCATGGTCAACACGCGCGCGACGGCGCGGGTGTATGTTGGCGATACGCTGGTGGCGACGGAAGAGATCACCGGCATGACGGAAAGCGCGGTCAGTAAATATCTGCACCATCATGCCGGAGAAGGGCCGGTGCGCGTTGAGTGGGACTGTGAAGGGATAGCTGATATGGCGGTCAGCGAGATACAGGTTTGCCCCTGTTGTCAGCATGATGAACTGTAATATAAGGAATTTAACTTGGCTGGAAGTAGCTTACTGACATTGCTTGATGATATTGCGACGTTGCTGGATGACATTTCCGTTATGGGCAAGGTCGCCGCGAAGAAAACCGCAGGCGTGCTGGGCGACGATCTGTCGCTGAACGCGCAGCAGGTGTCGGGCGTTAAGGCGAACCGCGAACTGCCGGTGGTCTGGGGCGTCGCGAAAGGATCGTTTTTAAATAAGCTGATCCTGGTGCCGCTGGCGTTGGTGATCAGCGCCTTCGCGCCCTGGGCGATTACGCCGTTGCTGATGATCGGCGGCGCTTATCTCTGTTATGAAGGCGTGGAAAAGGTGATGCACAGCCTGCATCGCGATAAGAACGCCGAATCGCCGGAGGCGCGGCAGCTGCGGCTGAAGAAGCTGGTGGAGCAGGACCCGGCTGGCTATGAGAAAAAGAAAATCAAAGGCGCGGTGCGCACCGATTTTATTCTCTCGGCGGAAATCGTCGCCATCACCCTGGGCATTGTGTCCGACGCGCCGCTGCTGAACCAGGTGATCGTTCTGGCAGGCATCGCCATTCTGGTGACTATCGGCGTTTACGGCATCGTGGCGGGCATCGTTAAGCTGGACGATCTCGGCTACTGGCTGAGCGAGAAATCGTCGGCGGTGGCGCAGGGCATCGGCAGGATGCTGCTGGTGGCGGCGCCCTGGCTGATGAAAATCTTGTCGGTGGTCGGCACGCTGGCGATGTTTTTGGTGGGCGGCGGCATCGTGGTGCATGGCGTTCCGGCGCTGCATCACGCCATTACCCATTTCAGCGAAGGCTTTGGCGGCTTCATCGCCACGCTGCTGGAAAACGGCGCCAACCTGGTTATCGGCTTCATCATTGGGTCGATCGTGCTGTTGGCGGTAAATCTGATTGCGAAGCTGCGCGCTTAAGGTATAAAGAGCGGCGAAATTTGATTAACGGGAGCATGCCATGAACGACGATATGTTTGAGTTTGATATTGACGCCCAGCTGGAAGAGGCGCAGGCCAACGCGGAAAAGAAAGCGAGCGAACTGCCTGAGCTGATGGATGACGAAGCGGACTGCGAAGGCTGCAAAATCTGAATTTAAGCCGGGATCGGCTGGCGACGGTCGTGATCAAAACGCGCAAAAACGGACTCAGGTCCGTTTTTTTATGCCCTTTTTTCAGTGGGCTATAAATATTAAACGGCAGCGTCAATTTTTACGCGCTTTGTTTATATTCCTTATTTTTCACTGGCTGTTGCGTGTCAGCTCCGGCTTTTTATCTGCGCTGGAGGAAAATCCAGGTGCTGCCTGCTATACATAATGGGTGCTTTTTAACCTAACTAAGGAGGCCGCGTTATGTTTATCAGCGTCAGCGATGAAGTGAAGCATAAAGAGGGTGGTCAAACCATGATCGTCACTGGCATCGCCAGCGGAATGGTTGAGTGTCGCTGGTACGATGGCTACAGCGTCCGCCGCGAAGCGTTCCGTGAAGAAGAACTTTCTCCCGTGAACATTTCCCGTCAGCTCGCCAGCTAAATCCCTTTCCTGCGTGCCCGCCGGTCTTGACTGGCGGGCGACGATTTTGTACATTTGGTTCATTATTACGCATTTTTCGCGTTTTGGCGCGCTATTGATGAACCAGGTGAACTATGTCAGAAGAAACGTATCGTCAGGCTTTTTCCGCCAGGCTTATCGAAGCCTGCAATCGCAAAGGGCTGGAAGCGCATGGGCGCGGCGTCGCCCTGGCGCGCGCGCTGGCGGTAACGCCGCGCGCGGTGGGCAAATGGCTGAACGGCGAGGCGCTGCCGCGCGACGGCAAGATCCAGGCGCTGGCCGACTATCTTGACGTGAGCCGCGAATGGCTACAGCTGGGATCGACGCGGCTGGATAACAACGTGCGCAGCGTTACCCAGGCGCCCGCTATGCGCTGCTATCCGCTGATCAGCTGGGTCAGCGCCGGGCTCTGGAGCGAAGCGGTCGAACCCTGGTCGCGCGCGGAGATCGACCGCTGGCCCGCCACCACGCGCCACGTCAGCGAAAACAGCTTCTGGCTGGAGGTGAAAGGCGATTCGATGACGTCGCCGGTCGGCCTGAGCATCCCGGAAGGGATGATGATTCTGGTCGATCCCGATATCCCCGCCACATCAGGCAAGCTGGTGGTTGCCAGGCTAATCAACGCCAACGAAGCGACCTTTAAGCGCTATATCGAAGATGGCGGGCGCAAATACCTTAAGCCGTTGAATCCCGAATATAAAATGCAGGAAATTCATGATGATTGCCGCATCATCGGCGTGGTGGTGGAAGCAAAATGGGAAAATTTAGGTTAAGCGATCTCATTAACAAAATGAACTAATTGTTCTTGTTATTTATGTACTATTGGTTCATTATTAATTCATCCTTTTATCGCTGGGAGAAGAGGGATGGAGATGTTAATGAACGCGCTGTTGTTACTGTTAGGCATCGTGAAGGGCTGTGTGACCCGCCTGACGCTACAGGAGTGGGGCTATCTGCTGGGCGTGGCCTTCGCCATGCTGCGCGGCGGTATGATGTGGTATGACAACCGCACGGAACAGCGCCGTCGCACCGCCATATTTGAGCGCTATACCCGTCAGATGGCGCAGCGCGGCGTGCGGCAGGCGTGGAAGAAGCTGCGCCGCATTGAAACCAAATCGCCCGCGCAAAATCGTCCAAAAGAGTAGGGAAGCCGCTTATGCCTGCGCCCAATAAGAAGCCCGCCTTGATAGCGGGCTTCTTTATTCCGGTAGGAGGCGGCTCGCTTTGCCGTCGTCTTACACCTTGCCCTGGTTATCCTCTTCCACCGCCTGATAGATACGCTGCAAAATATCGGGGAAGGCGGACTGGACGCGGCTCCAGCTGGGGATAAACGGCTTATCGTTAGGCCGCTCCATAAACGCCAGTCCGGCATCCAGGATCGCCTGAGTGAACATCTCGACCGCCGCTTCCTCGCTGTGCTGATCGAAATGCAGCCCGTTCATGCTCGCCTCGTGGCTGTAAATTTCCATCATATCGAGCGCGTTGCGGTAGTAGGTCGCCTTCAGCACGCGGAAGGAGTCGCTGGTCAGGTTCACGCCCATGGTCGCCAGCTTGCGCATCAGCGACTGCACAATATCGTTGCTCATGCGACGCAGGCCGCCGGTGCCGTCCTCTTCCGACAGCGGCTGATGTTTATGATCGTAGTTATGGGCGATCTCGACCTGACAGGTCTGCCGCGTGGTGTAGTTGCGGTAGATCTCCGACAGCACGCCGATTTCCAGACCCCAGTCGCCGGGGATTTTAATGCCGTTCAGCACGTGGGTGCGCATGGCGAACTCGCCGGAGAGCGGATAGCGGAAGCTGGTGAGGTAGTCGAGATAATCGGAATGCCCATACACCTGCTGCAAAGAGCGCAGCAGCGGTCCTACCAGCAGGCGGCCCACGCGCCCGTTGAGTTTGTTGTTCGCGACGCGCGCATAGAAGCCTTTACAGAACTCATACTGAAACGCCGGATTCGCCAGCGGATAGAGCAGGCGCGCCAGCATGCCGCGCTCATAGGTGACGATATCGCAGTCGTGCAGCGCGACGCAGCTGCTGCGGTCTGAAGCGAGCGTATAGCCGGTACAAAACCAGACGTTGCGGCCTTTGCCCGGCTGCGTGGGCGACAGGCCCTCTTTATCCAGCTCTGCATCGATCGCCTTCAGGCGCGGACCGTCGTTCCACAAAATACGGTGGCGCTGCGGCAGGCGTGAAAAGAAGTCGCGCGCGAAAAGAAACTGATCGCGATCGGCGCGATCGAGCCCAATAACGATTTCCTCCAGGTAGGGCACTTTCGCCAGCTCATCAACAATATGGCTCAGCGCCGGGCCTTCCAGTTCGGAAAACAGCGACGGCAGAATCAAACCCATCTTGCGTTTACGCGCAAACTGTACCATCTCACTTTCCAGCGCCTCGGTTGAGCGGCCGGTCAGGTTATGAAAATTCGTTATGACACCGTTCTGGAAAAAATCACTCATATCTGGCTCCACATAAAGGCGGGCGTTAACGCCGCGCCTGGGTCATTCCTGTGAGATAAAATAGTCGAGGCCTTCGCACCAGCCAGCGGGGCCATATTCCGTGGTTTGATAGACGTGACGCTCATCCTGGCGCGTCAGCTCAACCGGGCTTTTGCTGAATCCCTTAATGACGACGGCGTAATCGACGCTGTCCAGCATCGGCGCGTCGTTCGGGCCGTCGCCAAGCCCGACGGTAATAAAGCGTTTTCCTCCCGATGTGGTCATATTTTGCAACAGCCAGCGTAGCGCCTCGCCTTTGCCGCTGCCTTTCGGCATGACGTGCCAGAAACGGCCGCCCTGCACCAGCATCAGCGACGCCTGTTCCAGCGCCTGGCGGAAGAGGGCGAGCTGTTCATCGCTGTCGCGCCAGACCAGCGTTTCCGACGCCTCGCGCATGCGCGCCAGCGCCGCTTCGGCGGGCGGCAGACCGGTAATGGCCGCCAGCTCTTTCTCGGTAAAATCGCTAAAGCCGGTAAAGCGGAAATGGTGCTGCTGCTGCAAGCGGCGCAGACAGTGGCAGATTTCGCTATAGTCTTTGCCCGCGTGGTGACGCACCATCTCGCCCTGCGCATTATCGATCTGCACCAGCGCGCCGTTTTCAGCAATAAAAGGCGCGCCGGGAAAGCCGAGCCGCTGCTGCAACGGAATAATCTCCGCTGAGGTTTTGCTGGTGCAGATCACCAGCGGGATCTGCGCGTCACGCAGCCGCGCCAGCCAGGGTTCCGCCGGCTGCCAGCTGTAGGTGTGGTGATCTAACAGCGATCCGTCGAGGTCGGTGACGATCATTAAGGGATCTTGCAAATTCGGCATGCCAAAGTCCTCATGATAACGGCGTCCGATGGGGTAAATGCTCTGCCTAAGTATAACGAGAGTTGTTAATTGTGAGGGACGTGGAGATAAAAGGCGCGTTTCGTGCAGGCTCAGAAAATTCTGGAAAATAGCGCGTTTGTTGTCAGAAAAGGCGAAATGCTAAGCGCGCCTAATAAAGTGAAATCTCTCTGCTTTTCCAGCGCGGCGTGAGAAAACAGGGCGGAAAAGGCGGCATTATGCAGAATGAATAAGATTTATCTTAAGGGATGTTTAACGTACTCTGGCAGCGTAAGGGAATTTCCTGGTGTAACGAATTTCATTGACGACTCTGTCATCCCGGCCCTAACAGGCCGGGATTTTTTTATGTACGATCCCGCGTATACCGCTGTTAACGATGCATTTCGCTGACCGAACAATCATGAATATCGAGTTCAAACGCTTCTTCCAGCGCTGAATGACCACGCGCGCGCCTTTCAGCATCCTGTTGCTCCCATTCATTTCCTTCATCCATGCGGTTAAAACATTGCGCGCCAGCGAAAGGGGAACGCGGTTCAGCACTGTCAGACGACGAGCCGCTGTAGCGAGAGTCACTGTTCATAACCGCCTCCGACGCCAGGATGGACGCAAAAAGTATAGGCGATGCGGGCCAGGTTGTTGCGAGCGGGATCGCGGCAGGGAACAAATAAGAAAATACCTAAAAAAAAGCCCGCGAAGCGCGGGCAAAATCCTTGTTACTTTTAGGTTGACTGCGCCTGTGGGGTTGGTGCAGTGGCGATAAGTGTAGGCAAAAAGCGTGTCTGAAGTCTTGCGGGAAAACGTTAAGAAAATGAAAATGTCCGATGCCATATTTCTTAACCTTTACCAGACCTTACAGGCAATTAATAACCTTCCTGCTACACTTACCCATGGATAAAATCTACAAAACAGGAGAAGTTATGGATTTATTGCGCATTATTATCGCCATTTTGTTACCGCCGCTGGGTGTCTTTTTACAGGTAGGTTTTGGCGGCGCATTCTGGCTGAATATCCTGCTAACGCTGTTGGGCTATATCCCCGGCATCATTCATGCGGTCTGGGTTATTGCGCGGCGTTAATTCGCCGTTTATTCTCCGCTGTAACGGTAATGGCCTGAGCAGGGGAACATAATAAACATGAAGGTAAACGATCGCGTTACGGTAAAAACCGATGGCGGTCCGCGGCGGCCCGGCACCGTATTGGCGGTAGAGGATTTTAATGAAGGCACCATGTATCTGGTGGCGCTGGAGGATTATCCGCTGGGGATCTGGTTTTTTAACGAAACCGGACACGACGACGGCATTTTCGTCGAGCCCGCTTCAGGCGGCGAATAAAGAAAACCACCTCTCAGAAGGTGGTTTTTTTATCTCAGCGCATCACGCCTGATTAAAAGGTTTCCCAGTTCTCATTTTCAGCCAGCGCAGGACGCAGCTTCGCTGCTGGCGGCGCTTTCTGCGGCGCGGCGACTTTCGGTGACGAAGCGGTTTCCTGCTGTGACAGACGAAACGCGGCGACGGCCTGCGTCAGGCGCGCGGCCTGTTCCTCAAGCGAGGCGGCGGCAGATGAGGCTTCTTCTACCAGCGAGGCGTTTTGCTGCGTCACGTTATCCATCTCCGTTACCGCCAGGCTGACCTGCTGAATGCCGCGGCTCTGCTCGTCGGAGGCGGCGGCGATCTCCGCCATAATATCGGTAACGCGTCGCACCGCCTCGACAATATCGGTCATGGTGGCGCCTGCATGGCTGACCTGCTCAGATCCCTGGCCAATCAGATGCACCGATTCGGCGATCAGCGCCTCAATCTCTTTCGCCGCCTGAGCGCTGCGCTGCGCGAGGTTGCGCACTTCGCTGGCGACCACGGCGAAGCCGCGTCCCTGTTCCCCGGCACGCGCCGCTTCCACCGCCGCGTTAAGCGCCAGGATGTTGGTCTGGAAAGCGATGCTGTTGATCACGGTGGTGATCTCGGCGATTTTCTTCGAGCTGCCGGAGATATTGTTCATCGTGCTGATAACGCCGCTAACGATATCGCCGCCCTCCCGTGCTTTGCCGGAGGCGTCAGCCGCCAGCTGGCTGGCGTGATGGGCGTTATCGGCGTTCTGTTTCACCGTGGCGGTGAGCTGCTCCATGCTGGCGGCGGTCTGCTCCAGCGCCGACGCCTGCTGTTCGGTGCGTGACGACAGATCGGTATTGCCGGCGCTGATTTCGCCAGAACCCTGATAGATCGCCACCGCGCCTTCGCGCACCACGCCAACGGTAGTCACCAGCGCCTGCTGCATCGCCTGCAGGTTAGCGCTCAGCACGCCGATTTCGCCACGGCCCCAGCGGCGGGGCGGGGCGGTGAGGTCGCCGGCGGCGATGCGCGCGATGCTTTCGCCCGCCTGATGCAGCGGCTGGATCACCACTCGACGCAGGAAGATAAAGGTCATCAGCGTCAGCACCAGCGCGACGGCGAACGCCAGGCCCATAATCAGGTAGCCGAGATGCGACTGCGCGGTGGCCTGCTGATTGATCGCTTCGGCGCGAGCGGTGCGGATCTGAATCGCTTTTAACAGCACTTCGTTATAACTGTCGTCGAGCTTGCGGGTAATGTCCGTTTCCTGCGCAATCACTCCTTCAAAGCTGCCCTGTTTGGCGGACTGTACCATCGGCATCACGCCTTTTTCCAGGTAGCTGTTAAAACGCGCCTGCAACGGCGCGTCCAGCGCGCTGTCCGCTTCGCCTTTATTGGGACGATTCTGATAGGTAGTAAAATTTTGCTGCGCCTGGCCGAGACGCTTCTCAACCGCGCTCAGAATAGAGCGAAACTCCTCCATTTCGCCTATGCGCGCGGCGGCGGCGGCATGGATCACCAGCAGCCGGGCGGTGCGCAGGTGGTTGGAGCTGTTGGAGAGCGCCATGCGAATCTGGATTTCCTGCGTCGCCTCATCCAGAGACCGGTTGCTTTGCTGTAAAAACCAGCCGGACAGGCCGATGCTCAGGGCGAAAAGCACCAGGATACCGGTGAAAATCGTCGTGAACATAGGAACCAAACGCAGATGCTGCCAAAAACTGACCCGATCGTGGGCCCCGTCAGGGGAGGTGGTTTTCATATCCTTTTGCTCTCTGTAAGTAAGGTAGGCGATGTCAGATCGGTATTAGCATCGGCAACCCCGGCAAAAGGCTTAGTGGGATAAATGAGAGGTAGGTCGCAAAACGGAGAAGCAATAAAAAAGGCCGGCAGAGCCGGCCTTTTTTTATCTTACATTCACATAGATGCCGGACGTGACGTTGTCCGTTAAGCGCACCACATGGTAGATCACCTGTTTATTATGCGTTTTGATCTTACGCTTGATATTGCCTTTATGCGACGAAACCGTCTTGGCTTTAATTTGCATCTTGTCGGAAATCTGTATGGTGTCATGTCCTGACATCCACATTTTCAGCATATTAGATTCCGTCTGGCTAAGCGTCAGTGGATTGACATCGATGCCAGAAGAGGCGCGCGTAGACGCGCTGATTTTCTTTTGCAGGTAGCTGCTTAATAATTTATCCAACGTGGCGGACTTTATCGATTTTGACGTAATAATCAGGTTCTTACGAACGTAGAGGTATTCCTCAAAATGGATATTGGCAATCGCCATAAATATAAAAAATATGGTGTCAGGGTGCTGAAGAATAATATTACGAATACGCTCGCTGGAGTCTGCCTCATGAATGAAGCACTCTTCATTAATAAAGACGACGCCAGGTTTTACCTGCTGACACTTAATTTGTAGCTGTTCAATGTCGTTAACGGATGAGATATTTTTCTTTTTAACTCCCTTTGTTGCCATGTAGTCCATTAATCCCAGACGTGTGTAGTTGCATGAATCCATAATAATCGTTGGCATGATAGCGACCCTCACCAATTTGTTATCCGTTTAAATCAACGATGAATACGCGTTCGCGGTACGGGAAAGATTTCTATTAACAATCTTGTAATTTTACTCAGCTGTGTTGAATTCTTAACAGAGCATGGCTGAGGTCATCTTTCTTCCTTGTAACTACAGCAGATTTTTCGCAGGGCAGGATAAATCACTGCCTTAAGCGCAGCAGAACGCGAGAGGCGGCCTGTCAGTAACGACATTTGGCTCTGGCGTACGTCTTATGCGGCTTTTAAGAACGTTGTCACTATCTCGCACAACTAAGATAATCCTGATAGGACAATTCTTAAAAGCATTTACTTCTCGAATGTGTGAAGAATTCGAGAGCGATGACAATGCCGTAAAAATCCATTTTAGACAAGAAAAAACGGCAGAAAAATTTTTCCTTTCGAAAACATTCACTTGCGCGTTCAACCCGTGCTGGACCTGAGTTTATGCCCGTTGCGAATTCCATTTTAAAATACGCGAAGCGCCATTTAATGCGAATAAATTTCACCACCAGGCACTATTTATCAGATTTTCCTCAGTGAAATTCTGATAAAAATGGTTCGAAAAGTACTCAGAAACATTGTGGGTGCTTAAGTGTGGCTATCTTACAGATTAAGAAATGTTGGAGTTTACTTTTGCGGCATTTCAGAAAGTATGTCAGAAAGTAAATCAAATACTTCACTGAAAAGGTGCTCACAGAAAGGAGCGAGAAGGGGCATAAGTATGCCAATTGTTAAAATTCCGATCGATAAGGTTACGGGGAAACCTATCGCGAAAACGGATAGCTGAGGTGCAACACGGTTTAACAAACCCAGGGCCAGGTTAATGGTGAGCAACAGAATGATTAGCGGAAGCGCAAGTCGCATTCCGTTGAGGAAAATTAACCCCCCGCTTTGGCAAGCGCCAGGAATGCATTGGCGTTAAGTGGGTCTCCGCCAATCGGCAATGTATGAAAACTGTCCGCCAGCAGCGAGATCAGCCATAGATGCCCGTTGAAGGTTAAAAACAGCAGCATCGCCAGCATATCAAGAAAGCGCGCCAGCACCGGCATATTCAGGCGGCTGCCCGGATCGAAGAAGGTAGCAAAAGAGAGCCCCATCTGTAATCCGATTAGTTCACCCGCCATGCGCACCGCCGCAAAGGCGAACTGCATGGTGAAGCCTAACGCAATGCCAATCAACAGTTGTTGAATCAACAACCAAAAACCGCCGACGGAAAACAGCGTAACATTAACCGGCGGTAATGTTGGCGCCAGTATCCAGGTGATCATCACCGCCAGACCGATTTTGACCTTCTTACTGACGGAATGTTCGCTGAAAATAGGCGCGGTGCTGAACAGCGCCAGCAGGCGCACCAGCGGCCAGAAGAACTGACCGACCCACAGCATAAGTTGGCTGCTGTCCAGCGTTACCATAAATCGCGTCTCTTAAAACCGGAAAGGCGGCGCGCCGACAGCGTCGGCTAGCCAATTATGTAGGGCAGGTTGCTGAACAGCGTGCGGATATAGTCCAGCAGCAGGTTCAGCATCCACGGACCGGCGACCACTACGGTCGCGGCGACGGCCAGAATTTTGGGAATAAAGGAGAGCGTCTGTTCGTTCACCTGCGTGGCAGCCTGCAGCAGGCTGATAATCAGGCCGCTGACCAGCGCGGCCAGCAGCAGCGGCGCGGCGACCATCAGGGCGACTTTCATCGCGTCGTGGCCAAGGACCATTACCGATTCTGGGGTCATGATTGCTCCGGGTATCAGGAATAAAAGCTCTGCGCCAGAGAACCGACCAGCAGCTGCCAGCCATCCACCAACACGAACAACATCAGCTTAAATGGCAGGGCAATCGTTGCCGGCGGTACCATCATCATCCCCAGCGCCATCAGCACGCTGGCAATGACCAGATCGATAATCAAAAACGGAATAAAGACGGTGAAGCCAATCTGAAACGCGGTCTTCAGCTCGCTGGTGACGTAAGCGGGCAACAGGATACGCATCGGCACCGCTTCCGGTCCGGCGATCGGCGCCGTATTCGCCAGCCGGGCGAACAGCGCAAGATCCGCTTCGCGCGTCTGACGCAGCATAAATTCACGCAGCGGCTGCGCGCCTTTCTCCAGCGCCACGTCCATCGTGATTTTGTCCTGACTGAACGGCAGGTAGGCGTCCTGATAAATTTTGTCGAACACCGGCGCCATGATAAAGAAGGTCAGGAACAGCGACAGTCCCAGCAGCACCTGGTTCGGCGGCGCGGAGGGCGTGCCGAGCGCGTTGCGCAGCAGGCCGAAGACGATAATGATGCGCGTAAAGCTGGTCATCATCAGCAAAATGGCCGGCAAAAAGGTCAGCGAGGTGATGAACACCAGCGTCTGCACCGGCAGAGACCAGCTCTGTCCGCCGCCAGGCAGCGGCTGAGTAACCAGACCAGGCAACTGAGCATGCACCTCAGGCGCTAACAGCAGCAGAGGCAGCAACGGAAGCAGGCGACGAATCATTGGGGTTTTCCGGGACGTTTCACTAACGTCTGTAAAATCTGACGGAAGTCAGGTGCCGCCTGGGCGGGCGGCGCATCCTGTTGTTCGGGAGCTTTGGGCGGCAGCGTATGCAGATGGGTAATCTGCTGCGCAGTCACGCCCAGTACCAGTCGGGCATCTTCCACGTCGACGATCACTACGCGCTCGCGCTGACCGATCTGCACGCTGGCGCTGATTTTCAGCGCCTGCGGGCCGCCAAGACGCTTGGGCGCGAAGCCGAAGCGTTTCGCCAGCCAGGCGCAGGCGAGGATCAGCAGCACGATGCCCGCCAGCACGCTGCTGACCTGAGTCAGCGCGGAACCGGTGGAGAAAGCGGGCTGTGCGGCGTGCAGGGAAGAGGCCTGCTGGGTATGGCTATTCATCATTAACGGCTCAGGCGACGCATACGTTCAGACGGCGTGATAATGTCGGTGATGCGCACGCCATATTTATCATTGACCACCACCACTTCGCCCTGGGCGATCAGGTAGCCGTTGATCAGGATATCCAGCGGCTCGCCGGCGAGACCTTCCAGCGCCACCACCGAACCCTGCGTCAGACGCAGCAGCTCCTTGATGGTCATCTTGGTGCGGCCCAGCTCAACGGTCAGCTTGACCGGAATATCCATGATCAAATCGATATCCTGCAGCGAACCACCGATATCTTTGCTGTCCAGGGACTTGAAGACGCTCTCCGTGGATGACGCGCTGTCGGCTGCGGCTTGTTCACCCATCGCCTCAGCCCACAGATCGTCCGCAGAGATGTTGTCATTGGACGTGTTATTGCTGTCACTCATCGGGCTGTTCCTCATTCAGCGAATTCAAAATCGGGTTAATCAAGTGTTCTACACGCAGCGCGTACTGTCCGTTCAGGGTACCGTACTGGCTGGTCAGCACCGGCACGCCATCGACATGGGCGATAATGCGATCCGGTTTTTCAATCGGTAATACATCGCCGGGCTTCAGCTGCAGTATGCGCGACAGGCGCAGAGAAACGTCGGCGAAGGTGGCGATCAGCTCCAGCTCGGAGTGCTGCACCTGTTTCACCAGCGTTTCGCGCCAGTGCTGATCTTCCTGTCGGGAGTTTTCCAGCGGCGGGTTGACCAGCAGTTCGCGCAGCGGCTCGATCATGCTGAAGGGGATACAGATATTGAATTCCCCTACCAGGTTACCGATCTCCACCTGAAACGGCGTGGTGACCACAATATCGTTCGGCGAGGTGGTGATGTTGGTGAACTTCACCTGCATCTCCGAACGCACATATTCAACATCCAGCGGATAAATCGCTTTCCATGCGTCGCTGTAGCCTTCCAGCGCCAGCTTGAGCATACGGCGGATTACGCGCTGTTCCGTGTGGGTAAATTCGCGTCCTTCCACTTTCGTGGGGAAGCGGCCGTCGCCCCCGAACAGGTTGTCCACCGCGATAAACACCAGGCTGGGCGAGAACACGAACAGAGCGGTTCCGCGCAGCGGCTTCAGGTGGATCAGGTTCAGGTTGGTCGGCACCGGCAGGTTGCGGGCGAATTCATGATACGGCTGAATTTTAATCGCACCGACGCTGATATCCGGGCTACGACGCAACAGGTTAAACAGCCCCATACGGAACTGACGCGCAAAACGTTCGTTGATGATTTCCAGCGCCTGCAGACGCTCGCGCACCACGCGACGCTGGGTATTAGGGTCGTAGGGACGAATGTTGTCATCGCCCGTACTTTTATTCTTATCATCTTCCGCGCTTTCGCTGTCGCCATTGAGAAGCGCGTCAATCTCAGCTTGTGAAAGAATGCTATCGCCCATTAACTCACCTCAAAATGAAGGCGGTAAACAGTACATCGTTTACGACCTGCGGAGGTTGACCTTTAACCAGCGGCGGCGCCAGCGACTGCTTGATCTGTTCCACCAGCGCCTGCTTGCCCTGTTCGGACGCCAGCTTCAGCGAATCCTGGCGGGAAAGCAGCAGCAGCAACCGGCTACGAACTTCAGGCAGGTAGTCGTTCATGCGAAGGCGCGTCGCCTCGTCGGGCAGACGCAGGGTAAAGCCTACGTACAGCACGCGATCGGGATCGTTATCCGCATTGACCAGGTTAACCGTAAATGTATCAAGAGCAAAAAAGACCGGTGCGGCAGGCGGTTCCACTTTCGCAGCGCCCTGATGACCGTCGGTTTTATTCATTATTCGCCAGACTGCATAGCCTGCCACGCTGCAAGCGGCCAGCGTTACAACCAGTAACACCGGAATCAGGATGGAACGTTTGCGGCCTTTGGCTTTCGCGTTATCAGACATTTTGCAGAAATACCCTGTGAATTATCTGGGGCAGGCCGTAGTGGCGAGCCGAGAGTGATTATCCCGCGTCTCTCGCCGATCAATGGGGGGAAAAGACGCGCCTTTTGCTTTTACCTTTGGCGTTTGTTGCCGTCAGGCGAATGTATCGACAGCGCTGCTACCGGCCGCGCGCGCCTGTAAAGCGGCGGGAACGGCGAGCGGCGTGACGTCGTTATCGTTGTCCGGCGTCAGGGAGAATCCGCCCTGCGCCTGGTCGCGGCGCGACTCCTGCTGACCGCCGAAGCTCTGGCTCTGCGGGAAGGCGTCGCTGCCGATGTTGCTCTGGCTCAGGTTGATGCCGCTTTCCGCCAGCGCGGTGCGCAGATGCGGCAGGGCGGCTTCCAGCGCGGCGCGCACCTGGCTGTGGCCGGAGATCATGTTCAACTGCGCCTGGTCGTTATCCAGCTTCAAACTGATCTGGATCGCGCCCAAATCGTCCGGGTGCAGACGCAGTTCGGCGTTCTGCTGTCCGTTGCGGCTAAACATCAATACCTGCTGGCTCACCGCCTGCTGCCACTCCGGGCTGCCCAGCTGCGCGTTGATCTGCGGCGCGGTCGGCGTCATGGCCGTGGCTGACGCCGCAGGCTGCGCGACGGCGGCGGTAGCGCTGTTCATGGCGGCCGACAGCGCGCTCAGCGTTTGCGGCGGCAGGCTCTCTTTATTTTCTTTTACCTCATCCTGCTTTACGCCGTTCAGCATGTTCTGGAACGCGGCGCTGTTGCCGATATCGCCGCTATCCGTCGTGGCGGCCGTCGTCAGACCCGCCGCGTTGACGCTGGCGGATTTATCCGCCAGGGCGTCGGCCGCTGTTGGCTGCTGCGCGTTCAGCGCCGCCAGCGTCGCTTTTAAACTGCCGTTCTGCCCGCCCAACGGCGCGGCAAGGCTGTCGCCCTGCAGTTTCAGTTCGCTGCTCTTCGCCGCCTGCTGCACAAATGGCGTTTGCGGCAGCATGGCGAACAGCGCCTGCAAAGATTGCTGGTCCGCCGCGCTTAACGTGTCACGTTTCAGCTCATCCTTATCATCGGCGAGTTTGCCGCTCTCTTTAGTCTTTTCGGGCGCCAGCAACGCATTAAGCGCGTCCGGTTTTTCCAGCGCCGCCAGCAGCGAGTTCAGCTCGGTGGTCGGCGCGTTCTCCGCCTGCGCCTTATCGCCGCCGACGGCGATCGACGCTTTATCGTCGCCCTGTTTCGTCAGCGTCAGCAGACGGTTGCCGAGCAGGGTAAGAAATGCTTCCGGCAGCTGCCCGGCTGCGGCGGCGGTATTGTCGCCGCCGACCGCGCCGGCGGTGCTGGCGGAAAGGTCAGCGCCGCTTCCGACGCTGAGAGTGTTGACCGATGTTGGCAGCTTAATCATTCACCTTTCCTCAATGACGCCCGCTGGGCATACTCATCCATCCGTTTCTGATCGAGACGGTTTTCCTGTAATAATTCGTTCGCCTGCGAGCGCGCCTGCAGCGTCTCCCAGGCATGCAGTCGTTGCTGTTTATTGCGCCAGACGTCCAGCGCCTGTTCGACTTTCTGGTTGCACTGCGCCAGCTGATGGCGGTGCTGCTCAATGGCCTTTTCCAGCGTCTGAATAAACTGGTGATAGTTGGTCCAGCGCGAACTGGCGATGCCGGTCGACATATTGTCGTTCAGCTTATTGCGGTATTCATCCTGGTAGTTCAGCAGCATGTTGAGCTGTTCGTCAGCCTGCTGCTGCGCGCGGCGCATGGTGCCCAGTCGGATCGCCGCGTCTTCCACCTCTTTCTGCGCCAGGTCGCGCAGGGTTTCCATCGCACTGTTTGGTTTTGCCATCGTAAGGTGACCTCACTCCTCGCGTCGGGCCTGGCCCGGCGACATCAACCAAAGATCGCCTGCAGGTGCAGGCAGGCATCGTCATAGCTGCTGCGCTCGAAGATGCCCTGTTGCAGAAAGGCTTCCAGCATCGGCCAGAGCTTGATCGCTTTATCCAGCATCGGATCGCTGCCGGCCGCATAGGCGCCGACGCTGATCAGGTCGCGGTTGCGCTGATAGCTGGAGAGCAGCTGCTTAAACTGGCGCACGCGCGCGTAGTGGGTTTCATCGATCAGCGCAGTCATCGCGCGGCTGATGGAGGCTTCAATATCGATGGCCGGATAGTGGCCCGCCTCCGCCAGGCGCCGCGACAGCACCACATGGCCGTCGAGGATGGCGCGCGCGGAGTCGGCGATCGGGTCCTGCTGATCGTCGCCTTCCGTCAGCACGGTATAAAAGGCGGTGATCGAACCGCCGCCGTCGATGCCGTTGCCGGCGCGTTCGACCAGCGCGGGCAGCTTGGCGAACACCGAAGGCGGATAGCCTTTGGTCGCCGGCGGCTCGCCGATCGCCAGCGCGATTTCACGCTGCGCCATCGCGTAGCGGGTCAGGGAGTCCATGATCAGCAGCACATGCTGTCCGCGATCGCGGAAATCTTCGGCGATGCGCGTGGCGTAGGCGGCGCCCTGCATACGCAGCAGGGGAGAAACGTCCGCCGGGGCGGCGATCACTACCGAGCGCGCGCGGCCCTCGGTGCCAAGAATATTTTCGATAAAGTCTTTTACTTCGCGGCCACGTTCGCCGATCAGCCCGACGACGATCACGTCCGCTTTGGTGTAGCGCGCCATCATGCCGAGCAGCACCGATTTACCGACGCCGGAACCGGCGAACAGGCCCATACGCTGACCGCGGCCGACGGTGAGCAGGGCGTTGATCGCCCGCACGCCGGTATCCAGCACGTCGGTGATCGGGGTACGCTGCAAGGGGTTGAACGGCGGGGTGATCAGCGGGGCGCGGTAGCCGGTTTCCGGCGCGGGCAGGCCGTCGAGCGGACGGCCGCTGCCGTCCAGCACGCGACCCAGCAGCTGCGGACCCAGCATCAGCTGTTTGCCGCTCTGCGCATTGTCGCCGTTGCCGCGTGCAAAGACACGCGCGCCGGGCAGAATGCCTTCGACTTCTTCCAGCGGCATCAGAAACAGTTTCTGACCGTTAAATCCGACCACTTCGCTTTCAACTTCCGCGATCTGTTTGCCGTCGTTGCGCTCGATAACGCAGGTGGCGCCGAGCGGCAGTTGCAGGCCGGTCGCCTCCAGCACCAGGCCGGTGGCGCGCGTCAGGCGGCCGTAGCGGCGCACGGTGGGCACCTCCGCCAGGCGCTGTTCAAAGCTGTCCAGCGAACCTAACCAGCGGGAAAGACGAGTGGTCATTACAGCTCTCCAGGCGCCGCCAGGCGGCACAGCTCATGCCAGCGCGTCGCCACGCTGGCGTCTAAATCGCCATCTTCGGCGCTCAGCTTGCAGCCGCCGGGGTGCAGCGAACTGTCCGCCAGCAGGCGCCAGCCGTGCAGATCGAGCGTCGGGCCGAGCGTCTGCTCAACGCGTTGCAGATCGTCAGGATGCACGCGCAGCTGCGGTTTGCCGCTGAACATCGGCTCCTGCTGGATCATCTGCTGAATTTGTCGCAGCAGGGCGGAACCGTCCACCGCCGTGGCCTGGCCGATCACCTGGCGCGCCGCTTCCAGCGCCAGCTGCAGCAGCCGGGAAGCGATGACGCTGTCGAGCGCTTCCAGCGTGTGCTGGAATTCGGTCACCAATTGCTGCATGCGCGCCTGAATCGGCACCTGCTGCTGCTGCGCTTCCGTCAGGCCCTGCTGAAAACCGGCGTCGAAGCCCGCCTGCTTGCCTTCGTTAAAGCCTTTTTGCTGACCCTCGGCGTAGCCCTGCGCGTGCGCATCGAGACGCGCCTGCAGCTGAAGCTGCTCCAGCTGCGTCTGCTGCGACGGCTCTTCGCCTTCTTCATTGTCGACGAAGGCGAAATCGGGCTCCGCACGCGGCTCGCTGACTGGCTGATCGAACCGGGTTAAATCGTCAGGCTGCCAGCGCTGCCACGGACGGGAAGAAAAGGCATCAGACATAGGTTTCCTCGGCGCCGCCAATTACCATTTCGCCACTTTCCGCCAGACGACGGACGATGAGCAGGATCGCTTTCTGTTCGTTTTCCACCATCGACATACGCACCGGGCCGCGGTTGGCCAGGTCGTCGCGCAGGATATCGGCCGCACGTTGCGACATATTCTTGAGGAACTTCTCGCGCAGCGGCTGTTCGGCGCCTTTCAGGGCGACCAGCAGCGACTCGGACTCCACTTCCTGCAGCAGACGCTGGATACTGCGGTCGTCCACATCCACCAGGTTTTCGAACAGGAACATTTCGTCGATGATTTTCTGCGCCAGTTCGCCGTCGAATTCGCGCACCGCTTCCATAACCGCCTCTTCCTGATGCGTTTTCATCAGGTTGATGATTTCCGCCGCGGTTCTCACGCCGCCCATCTTCGCGCGCTTGAGGTTCTGGCCATCGAGCAGCGAGTTGAGCACTTCGGTCAGTTCCGCCAGCGCCGCCGGCTGGACGCCGCCGAAGGTGGCGATACGCAGCATTACGTCGTGACGCAGACGATCGTCAAACAGGGCGAGAATATCCGCCGCCTGCGAACGCTTCAGGTGCACCAGGATGGTGGCGATGATCTGCGGATGCTCGTCGCGGATCAGATCGGCCGCCGCTGGCGGTTCCATAAAGTTGAGCGTTTCCATGCCGCTGGTGGTTTCGCGCGTTTCCAGAATATCTTCCAGCAGCGTCGCCGCGCGCTCTTCGCCCAGCGCTTTCACCAGCACCGAACGCAGGTAGTCGTTGGAGTTGAGGCTCAGCGCCGCAAACTGTTCGGCGTCGGCTTCAAACTCGCGCAGCACGTCGGCCAGCTGCTGGTGCGACACCTGACGCATATTGGCCATCGCCGCGCTGAGGTGCTGTACCTCGCGGGTGTTGAGGTGTTTGAACACCTCAGCCGCGCGGTCTTCTCCAATCGTCATCAGCAGGACGGCGCTTTTTTCAGTACCGGTCAGACTCATAGTTCGTTACTCATCCATTGGCGGATAACCAGCGCCACAATGCGCGGATCGTTTTCAGACATATCGCGGATGCGCTGGCTCATCACTTCGGCGCTCATGCGATGTTTAGACTTACGTTCCTGCTCCTGATCGTCTTTGCTGAGGGAGACAGAGAAGGCCTGATCTTCTTCACGCTGTTTCGCCTGCGCTGCCGCCTGCTCTGCCGCCAGTTTGGCCATCTCCTGCTTGCGCAGCAGCTGCGGACGCACCATTTTGCGGTAGAGGATGAAGGCGACCAGAGCAACGAGCAGCCAGCGTCCCGCATTCATCAGCTGGTCGAAGAACGACTGCTGCTGCCAGAACGGAAGGTCGCCGCCGGTTTCATCGGTCTGCGTAAACGGCGAGTTCACCACGTTGACGCTGTCACCGCGATCGGTGGAGTAGCCCATCGCTTCGCGCGTCAGATCTTCAATCTGTTTCAGCTGCGCGTCGGTCAGCGCCACCGCTTTGCCTTTCGCATCGGCGCGGTAGTTCACCACTACGGCGACAGAGAGACGTTTCACGCTGCCGACATTCATCTTGGTATGACGAATGGTGCGATCCAGCTCATAGTTGGTCGTGTCGTCGTGATGCGTGTTGGACGGCACGGCGCGCGCGCTGCTGTTGGTGCTGGCGGTGGTGCCGTTGTTGGCCGCCGCGTTATTCGCATTGGCGTTGTTGGCGTTTGCGTTCGGCGTCTCGATCGGCGCGCTGTTCGCTGGCGCCGGCTGGTTGGAGAGCGCGCCCGGCACGCCGCCCGGATACTGGCCGCCCAGCTGCTCGCTGCTGCTGCTCTGGCGTGAACGCACCGCGGCGTTGGCCGGATCGCTGTTCGGCTTATATTGTTCTTCCGTCTGTTCACGCGCGTCGAAATCGATCTGAGCGGTCACCTGCGCATGCACATTGCCGTTGCCGACGATCGGCGCGAGGATCGCTTCGATACGTTGCTGATAGCGGCTTTCTACTTCGGTGGCGTATTTCAGCTGCGCATCGTTGAGATCGCGGCCCGCCGCGTCGGAACGGGTCAGCAGGCGACCGCTCTGATCGACCACCGTCACGTTGCCCGGCGGCAGCCCGGCGACGCTGCTGGAGACCATATGCACGATGGCGCTGATCTGTCCTTCATCCAGCGCGCGTCCCGGCTGCAGCAGCAGCGTGACGGAGGCGGACGGGGATTTTTGCTCGCGAACGAACAGCGTTGGTTTCGGCATCGCCAGATGCACGCGCGCGCCTTTAACCGGGCCGAGCGTTTCGATAGTGCGCGACAGTTCGCCTTCCAGCGCGCGCTGGTAGTTCACCTGCTCGCTGAACTGGCTGATGCCGAACTTCTCTTTATCCAGCAGTTCAAACCCAACAGCGCCGCCTTTCGGCAGACCCTGTTGAGCGAGACGCAGGCGCAGTTCATGCACTTTCTCGGCGGGCACCATGAGCGCGCCGCCGTTCTCCTCGAAACGGTAGGGGATATTCATCTGAGTAAGCTGCGTCACGATCGCGCCGCCGTCCTCATTTGAGAGGTTGTTATAAAGGACGCGGTAATCAGGCGTTTTCGCCCAAAGCACCAGCGCGACAACGATGGCAGCGGCTGCGGCCACCGCGATAATCAGCGGTATCCGCGGATTTGCGCGCAGGCGAGCAAGAAGGTCACTGAAGCCTTTCTTATTTGCTGTATCCTGAGTTGCGGTAGCATTCATGACCATTTCCTGCCTGACAGTTGACCGGACTGTGTGTTAAGTGGTGACAAAACTGACTCCCTGATGCGGCTTAGAAAAGTTCCACTTCAATGGAGGCCATTATTTTCTGATTCGCCAATTTCGATGGGTCAAAAAGCCATGTCTTTTGCTGTCATTTACGCCCTTTGTCTTATTGACTTTGTGTTAAGTTTTGTTCCGTAAATCGAACAAGCCGCCAATAACGAGGGTTAACATGGCAATCCAGGGGATAGAAAGCGTCATTCAGCAGCTACAGCTTGGCTCGCTGCAGGCAAGCAACAGAAGCACCGACACCAGCGCGCACGCCGACTTCGCTGCGCAGATGAAGGCCGCTCTGGATAAGATCAGCGACACGCAGAACAGCGCGCGTACGCAGGCACAAAATTTTGAATTGGGTAAACCGGGCATCGCGCTGAACGATGTGATGGTCGATCTGCAAAAATCCTCTATCTCTATGCAGATGGGGATTCAGGTGCGCAATAAACTGGTGGCCGCCTACCAGGAAATTATGAATATGCAGGTGTAGTGGGGTAGGTTACTCAATTTAATAAAATAACCTGGCCTGGCGTTCTCCTTCAGGGCAGATGCAGGACATATGGGGCCAGCTTTGCGGCCTGTCGCGCCGGTCTGCTTATGCTGCCGGTGACTGGCGCGCTGGGTGCGGTACGGAAACCTGAATGGTACCGAGCGCCGGGCTGATGATTCCTCCCGCTATCGCAGCGCGTTAATCACCTCAGCCACCGTCGGCGCGCTTTCGGCCATGACCGGCATTGAATCGCAGCTGAAAGCGCACCTGGGCATCAGCATGAACACAGGGCTGAGCCGATCCCAGCTCGCTGAGCTTGTTCCTTTTTTTGAGGAGAAGGGCGAGGAAAACGACGCACGGCGACTTCGGATGGCGCTTGATACCGTCCAGGCTCATTAACAGTCCCATCGGCGCAGAGCAAGCACTCTGGGCGCGATCAATACTAAAAAATCCCGCTCCTCAACCCTGTTTCAGGGCTTCGGCATTCTTCTTACTCTATAAAGTTAGCCAGTTCAGCTGAGGTCCCTTCAGGGAAGTTTTTTTTCAGCCAGGAGAGGAAGGCGGATACGCGTGGACTGAGCAGGCGCCGTGATGGATATAATACCCACAAAGCCGTTACAGGCCCTTCAGTGTCTCCCCATTTAACGAGCCTCCCGGCGGCCAGCTCGTTAAATACCAGAGATAACGGCAGACAGGCTATACCAACATCAAGCCTTACTGCATCACGGATCATGGTCATGGAAGAGAACGAAAGCACCGGATTAACCGTTATTATTGATGCTCCATCCGGCGTAATTAATGTCCAGTTTCTCTGCTGTCCGGTCGAGCCTCTGACAACTGCCGGGATAACAGCTTCATCAGGAGGCCAGGCCCGATGGGGGTTGGCCACCACTATTTGCGGATCGTGCAAAAATGGTCGGCCAATCAAGGTCTCATCTTCCTTTGGGTTCACCCGTATAACCAGATCATATCCCTCCTCGATCATCTCTACTTCACGGTCATCGGTCATGACTTCAAGCTGTATTCCGGGATAGTCGAGTACAAATTCGGCTGCGAGCTTGCCCATGGCGGTCTGGGCAAACAACAACGGAACGCTGATCCGCAAACGGCCCCTCGGTATTTTCCCTCCCGACGCTATCGTTACTGTCGCTTCCTCAAGTTCAGTAAGCAACTGACCCGTACGTTCAAACAGCGCCAGCCCTTCTTCCGTCAACCTGAGATTACGTGAACCTCGTTCGAACAGTCGTACCCCCAGACTTTCCTCTAATTCAGCTACGCGGCGCGACAGCGTCGCCTTGGGCCGCCCGGTAGCGCGCGCTGCCTTTCCAAAACCGCCATGCCGTGCAACAAGGTTGAAGTCTTTTATTGCCAGAAGATCCATGTGTTTCACCAGTGAGACAGAGAGTCTAAATATAGTGTCTATTCGCTCAATTTTGAATCAGTAATAATCATTTCACCCACACAGACCTCTCTCAGGAGAAACAAAATGACCATCCTTGTAACAGGCGCAACCGGCCGCGTCGGCCAGCATGTAGTAAAACAACTTGTCAAACGTGGCGCGGCTGTCCGCGTACTCACCCGCGACCCTTCCAAAGCCAACTTACCGTCAGGCGTTGACGTTGTTCAGGGCGATATGCTGGACGTTGATTCACTACGCAAGGCTTTCACTAATGTGAGTACGCTATTCCTGCTGAATACGGTCGCAGGTGACGAGTTTACGCAGGCAATCATCACCCTGAATATCGCACGTGAATATGGCGTGAAGCGGGTCGTCTATCTCTCCGTGTTACATGCCGATCGCTTCGTCAATGTGCCGCATTTTGCGGTTAAATCCGGCGCCGAACGCATGCTCGAAAAAATGGGATTCAGCGCCACCATTCTGCGCCCGGCCTACTTCATCGATAATGACCTGATGATTAAGGATGTGATCTTCAATCATGGCGTTTACCCTATGCCCATTGGCAGCAAAGGCATTGCCATGGTCGATGTACGAGACATTGCCGAAGTGGCTGCAATCGAACTTATTCGACGCGATCAGGCGCAAGGCGAACTGGCGTCTGAAACCATCAATCTTGTCGGTCCTGACACCCTTACCGGCATGGACGTAGCCGCTATCTGGACAGAGATTTTGGGTCGCCAGGTCATTTATGGTGGCGACGATCCTGCCGGGTTTGAGCAAAACCTGGCGACATTTATGCCGAAGTGGATGGCTTATGAAATGCGTTTGATGGCCGAGCGTTACGTCAGTGATGGGATGATGCCGGAATCTGGCGACGTTCAACGCCTGACCACCATCCTTGGGCGGCCGCTGCACGCTTACCGTGCCTTCGCGGCTGGCGTTTCAGCTGCTGAATGATAAGTAGGGCAGTATAACGTCAGCAGGAAAAATCCCTGGCGCGGCGTGAATAAATTATCACTATGGAAAGCGGACCTGGATAAGCAGGCGGCATAGCCGCCTGCTCACATGATCCCGGTGAATCAGCTATGTCCGGTTACGACATGAGGCACATACTCTTTTTCAAGTTCAGCGATTTCATCGTCAGTCAGGTCAATCTGCAACGCTGAAATCGCATCATCCAGCTGGCCGATTTTCGACGCGCCTACAATGGGCGCTGACACGCCTTGCTTATTCAGCACCCACGCCAGCGCTATCTGCGCCATCGACACGCCACGGGCTGCGGCTAACTTTTCCACCGCGTTAATGACTTTGTTATCTGCTTCTTCGGTTGCCGCATAAAGCAGGCGCGAAGTAGGATCGGTTTCATTACGCTTTGAGCTTTCGCCAACCGGCCGGGCAAGTTTACCGCGCGCAAGGGGACTCCATGGGATAAGCCCCACGCCCTGATCAAGGCACATCGGGAGCATCTCGCGCTCTTCCTCGCGGTAAAGCAGGTTGAGGTAATTTTGCATGCTGACGAACGGTGTCCAGTTATTGGCGCGTGCGGTTTCCTGCGCTTTCGCAAACTGCCAGGCATACATGGATGAGGCGCCGATGTAGCGCGCTTTTCCTGCTTTGACAACGTCATGCAACGCCTCCATGGTTTCTTCAATGGGCGTCGAATAGTCCCAACGGTGGATCTGATAAAGGTCAACGTAATCCGTATCCAGGCGCTTCAGGCTTTTATCAATTTCCGCCATGATGGATTTACGCGACAGCCCTTGTCCGTTCGGGCTGGTTTTGCTGCCCATCGCGCCCGGCGGGAAAAACACTTTCGTCGCCAGCACGACTTCATCGCGGTTTGTAAAAAACTCACGCAGGAATTTACCGACCATCATCTCCGACGTGCCGGCAGAGTAGCTGTTTGCTGTATCGAAGAAGTTAATGCCCTGTTCAACCGCATGGCGAAATATGGGACGTGCATCATTTTCGGCAAGCGTCCAGGGATGAGCGCCGGCGTCAGGCTGACCGAATGTCATACATCCCAGACACAGACGTGATATATCGAGCCCCGTAGAGCCTAACTTCGTGTATTCCATGAAAACCTCGCTCGTTGATAAAAGTATACGGCAGCCGGATGCCGCTAAAGCTATGCGTTGTTATATACCGGGGTGTTTCAGAATAGCAGTCAGCCAGGGCCTCTGCAGAGGGAAGTATGGCCGCACTCCTCATCACCGCGCTGTAAAGCTATTTATTTTTTTCAATAAGCTGGCGGCGCGTTATGCTGCATCGACGATCCGATCGGCTATTAGCGGTACCAAACCATCTGACATTGCGGCAGCGGCTGTTTCAGATTGCTACCGCAATTTATCCCAGGCCTTTATCATTAGGTCCTTTGAAATCGCCAACAGGGAGACGTCATTTTCTGACGAAGAAACCGCATGTCATACAATCCAGAAAGCATTGAAGAAACGCCGGGCAAGAAGCATAACGAGGCCCAGGGTTTTCTTTTTTCCATAGTGGGCGCCGTCGCGCTTTCTCACGCCTGCAACGATATGATTCAGGCCACGCTGCCCGCTATCTATCCATTACTAAAATCCAGCTATGCCCTTAGCTATACGCAGATAGGGATGATTGCGTTGGTTTACCAGATCACCGCCTCTTTGCTACAGCCCTGGGTGGGATTGTTTACCGATAAGCGCCCGATACCGCTGCTGTTGCCAGCGGGGATGGCGGTGACGTTACTCGGCATTGCTCTGATGTCCATTGCCGGGAGTTATGCCCTGTTACTTTTATCGTCTGCGCTGATCGGCGTCGGTTCATCGACCTTTCATCCAGAAGCCTCTCGCGTAGCGCGTATGGCATCCGGCGGCAGGTTCGGCACCGCCCAGTCCTGCTTTCAGGTCGGGGGCAACGCGGGTACTGCGTTCGGTCCGCTGCTGGCGGCGCTGCTCATCCTGCCACATGGCCAGTTATCGGTAGCCTGGCTGATGCTGATTGCTCTGCTGGCGATCGTTGTTCTCGCTAAAGTGAGCGCATGGTCAGCCACGCATGGCCATGCCCATATGCAAAAACACGCTACGGCTTCAGCGGCGCCTCTTCCGCGTAAACGCGTGATACTGGCGTTAAGCGTGGTGGGTGTGCTTCTTTTCGCCAAATTTAGCTATATCGCCTCAATCAGCAATTACTACACTTTTTATCTGCTGCAACGTTTCCAGTTGCCTGTTGAACAGGCGCAGTTCTGTCTGTTTGCCTTTCTTGCCTCGGTTGCGGTGGGTACCTTTATCGGTGGTCCTGTGGGCGACCGCATCGGGCGCAAAGCGGTTATATGGATATCATTCCTTGGCGTCATTCCGTTTGCGCTGATGCTGCCTCACGTTGACCTGTTCTGGACTATCACGCTGTCCGTAATTATTGGGCTGATCTTTTCCTCCGCCTTTGCCGCGCTGGTGGTCTATGCGCAGGAAGTGGTGCCCGGAAGGACGGGCATGGTATCGGGGATTATGTTCGGTACGATGTTTGGCGTAGGCGGTATCGCGGCGGCAGGGCTGGGGAAACTCGCTGATTTGTATGGTATCGCCTCGGTCTATCAGGCCTGTGCTTTTCTGCCTTTGCTGGGTTTAGCGACGTTATTGATGCCAGATACCCGAACAGCCAAACGTTAAAACGGTTTAAACGGTTGAAAGAAGACGGCAGACGGCTGCAAGCGGATGCTAACAACCCAAAAAGAAAGGGCTCAGGGTGAGAATCATGGAGATTTCACCCTGAAACTCCGGGTTAAACAAAATGACTTTCAAGGGGTTATCTTTAAAACACGGGGAAAGAAAGCGTTAGTTTCCTGAGAGTTTGACGCTGTTGCTTTTACTTTTAAGCCCGCAGATGACAACGTCACATCTGCAGGCTTAAGCAGAAAAATGCATCAGTAAAAGATAAAAATCGCGTTGAACGCTGTGTTGCAACTGTTGCTTTGCACTCTCTCAGGCGCGCAGGCCACTTGCCAACAGGGTAAACGCCTCTATCGCTTTAGGCAGCGTTACCTGCGGATTTTCGCTCGCCGCAATCCATAGTGCTGCATTCAGTGCGGCGCCGTTCAGCAGCCGCGCTGCTGCTTCGATATCCACGGGCTTTAATAAGCCGTTATCCATCATTTCGCTCAGGATGCCGCGCGTCGCTTCCAGACATGAATTTTGGCTTGGCCAACGAGAGGGATCGCCGAGAAAGGCCGGACCGTCCAGTAACACAATACGCTGCACTTCAGGATCGAGCGCCATCTCAATATAGGCAACGCCTTCCGCCAGCAGTTTGCTCCAGTCGTCAGCGGCTGAGGCGGCCCGTTCTCTGGCGCGTAAGGCGATTTCACTGTCAACCTGCGCCACCACGGCGGCCAGCAGACCCAATTTATCGCCAAAGTTATGGTAGAGCGCACCGCGCGTCAGCCCAACGCTGGCGGTTAACTCATCCATCGATGCTGCTGCAAAGCCTTTTTCCGCAAACGCTTTTCTTGCAGCGGCGATAAGCCTGGCGCGGTTTTCTTTCATTGCTTCAGCGCGACGTGTTGTTGCCATATCTGCTCCTTTTCACATACGGTACGTATTTTAATTGACATACGAGGCGTATGCATGCTCTATTCATATACGCAGTGTATCTTAAACGGAGAGACTGCGGATATATCAGACGACATTAACCTCTGTAAGGTGGATCTATGACCCAACGTGAAGCGATTTTTCCGGCCAGCCGCCATGCTTTGTATGAACAGCATGGCTACTCTGCCGCTATCCGTTCCGATAATCTGCTGTTTGTTTCCGGCCAGGTCGGCAGCCGTGCGGATGGTTCGCCGGAACCTGACTTCGCCGCCCAGGTGCGGCTGGCTTTCACCAATTTACAGGCAACGCTGGCGGCGGCAGGCTGTACCCTCGACGATCTGATTGATGTCACGACTTTCCATACCGACCCGGAAAACCAGTTCGCGACGATAATGCAGGTGAAGAACGAACTGTTTCCCCAGGCGCCTTATCCCAACTGGACAGCGGTAGGCGTCACCTGGCTGGCAGGGTTTGATTTTGAAATAAAAGTCATCGCACGTATTCCTGCATCTGCATGATGAGTGTTACTGACAGAACACGGATGTTCTTTTTGACGGCCTGTTTTATAACGCATTTCTGAAGGGAAGGGCCGCTTTTATAGCCTGAATGAAGTAGCAGTCATGGAGATGACTGGCCTTTCTAAAGAAGATCTCTGCTGCATTGATGCAGTTTAGCGCATAACATTCTGGTTTAGCGCGCTTAATACGGGCCGTGGCTCAGGATAAAAGTGCCGATGACTATTCGTACAGGGTGCTAACAGATAATAAAAATTCAGGGAAGTATTTAAGTCATTACGTCGCCATGTGCCTGATATCCCGGTGCGTAGTTAGCTTTTTAATTACAACATACAATAAAGAAGCCTACGACATAACGTCATAATGCTAACCCGAGAGGCGCTGCCGTTTCGCAGCGCCTCCAGAAAATTAACCCGCTATCGCGTTACGCAGTTTAAATACGCTAACGCTGGTGAGCAGGCTTTCCGTTTGTTCCTGCAATGCCTGCGCCGCCGCGGTAGATTCCTGAGAAAGCGCGGCATTCTGCTGCGTTGCGGCGTCCATCTGCGTGACAGCCAGATTTACCTGGTCGATGCCGGTGCTTTGTTCATTGCTGGCGGCCGAAACGCTTTCCATCAACTCGCTGACCTGCTTAATGCTGGCAATGATTTTTTCCATTGTCATACCCGCGCCTTTCACCAGTTCGTTGCCAGCATCAATGCTGTTGACCGAACGGTCGATCAGGACGCGAATATCGCGCGCCGCATTGGCTGAACGCTGCGCCAGCGCCCGCACTTCAGAAGCTACCACTGCAAATCCGCGGCCTTCATTGCCTGCCCGCGCGGCTTCTACGGCTGCGTTCAGGGCAAGGATATTGGTCTGGAAGGCGATGCCGTCGATCAGGCTGATAATCTGACTGATCTCCTGCGAGAAGTGATGGATTTCGCTCATGGTGTGCACCACTTTCTCCACCACATTACCGCCCTCGCTGGCCATTTTGCGCGCATCGCGCGCCAGGTTGCTGGCATCGCGGGCATGGGTCGCATTGTTTTTTACTACAGAGGTCAGTTCCTCCATCGAGGCTGCCGTTTCCTCCAGCGCGCTGGCCTGCGCTTCGTTTCGTGAGGAGAGTTCAATGCTGCCTTGTGCAATCTGTACCGAGGCGGTGGCGATCGTTTCGGTACCGCTGCGCACGTCCGATACGATGCGGGTCAGGCTGACATTCATCTCCTGTAGCGCAGTCATCAGTTCCGCCGTTTCATCACGACCCGCAGGACGGATATTGGCCTGTAAATCGCCGGACGCAACGGTGCGGGCGATATTAACCGCTTCGCGCAGCGGATGAGTAATGCTGCGGATCAGCCAGACGGTAATCACTATTCCGGTTAACAGAACTGCGCCCATCGCCAGCCACAGCGTTAGCCGGGTCTGCTGGTATTGCGCCAGATTCTGCGCGGTCAGCTCCTGATTCAGACGGCTGGTATGGGTCAGCGTGCGGTTGACAACTTCGTCGATCATGCGGGTCGGCTCGCGGTCAATACCGCCCACCAGATGGTCCACCCGCTGTGCGCTGGCAGCATCCTGAAAGCTGTAGCTCTGCAAAGCGGAAAGATACTGCTGCTCAAGTTGGGCATGCAATTGCAGGGTTTGCCGTACCGTTGCGGTATCCATATCGATTGAAGATTGCAACGCCATTAAGCGGGTCAGCAGCGCCTGCGTTTTCTGGCTCTGCGTCAGAAAGGCCGCTTTATATTTATTAAAGGCTTCTTCTCCCTGACCGCCGCGCAGCAGGATATTTTTCCACTCCTGAACCTGGATTTTAAACTGTACCTGCGCATTACGCGCGGTATCGATGCTTTCGGCGACGCGCGTCTCCGTAGCCATGATGTCATTATTTTTTTCAGGCCGTCAGCATTAAGGCTGATGCCCCGCAACCCAACCAGCAGGATCGCCAGCAAAAGAAGTGCGGCCAGAAAACCGAGCCGTTGCCCGATTCTGAAGTTATTGAGTTTCATATTTTTCCCGTGGTGATAATAATTTTACCTCGGACACAGTCCGACAAGTCGTTATCGGCGCACCGGGTAAAGCCTTTACGGCCAGGCGTAATAGAATTACGGTTGGCCAGCCACGTACGGGAAAACTGATGTTATGGCAGAGAGCGACGCGATATTTTATCGCTCGTTTATGCAACGGCTTCAGGGTCAGGGATAGACTCGCCACAGGGCAGGACGATCGCGATCCTGCAAATGGCGTTCCCGCGCGACATGAACGGTATAACCCTGAGAAAAGGCCCAGTCTGCCGCTTCTTTTTGCGTTTTGGCGGTATGTTTTTCTTCACCGTCAACGATAACCACATGATGGGTAGTTGACGCTTGCTTGTCGCTTGATTTCGGGCGATGCTCCACAAAGGCGCTTTTTGGCATAGCTTATTCCTTATTCCAGTCTTGTTTTACTGTATTCGCCGTTATGCTCTCTTTCGGAAAATAAGTTTAGACGCTGTTTTAAGCAGAAGTGAGAACAAACAGGGCAGGGGATCCAGGCTGAAAGCGGAGCCGGCACCGCTCGCGGTGTTATGTTAGAAGCGTTTTAATTGAGTCGACATCTTTAAGGCCGAACGCGCTACATAACTAAGCTGCATAAAGCGGCTCCTTAAAGCCCGCATCTTAGCGGCGCTCCGCCCTTAAACAGGCAATATATTTTTCACCTGAGCGCTGCACAATCTCACTGGCTTTCGCGGTAATGTTCTGCCCGGCAAACGCGCCGTAAAGCCGCTCATAACGAATCTGGCCAAGTCTGCTGGTGAGAGTGCTGACGGTTGTGGCAGGCAGAGGCAGAATGTTCGGATAGCTCCACATAAACGAAACCGCATCAGCACCCGGCGTTACCTGTACGATATCTCCAACCAGCAGGACGCCGTTGTCCCGCTCCCAGTGTAATACATTGCCGCCGGGAAAATGGCCGCCCAACCGCAACAGGCGCACCGCAGAGGTCAGTTCCAGTTCATCACCTTCCCATAGCTGAATGGCCGGACTGTCACGCATAATCCATTCGCTATCGCTGGCGTGCAGATATATCGGCGCATTGAAGGCCGCAGCCCAGTCCTGCATGGTCGTATAGTAATGAGGATGAGAAATCGCGATAGCGCTGATACCGCCCAGCGCAGAAACTAACGCTTTGGTTGCGTCATCCAGATTGGCGATACAGTCCCACAGAATATTGCCTTCTGGCGTTCTCAGTAAAAAAGCGCGCTGGTGAATGGCAAAAGCGGGCACCGTTTCAAGGCTGAAAAGATCCGCTTCATGCTGTTGCCATTTGTTGCTGTGCGTCGCCTGTAGCGTCGACAACGCAATCCACTGTTGGCCACCAACCGGCACGTACTGTCTTTCATCCTGACAAATCCTGCACTGTTCAATCTGAATATCAGTTTCCTGATAAGAGGTGCCGCAGGCCTTGCATAATTTAATCATAATGGCGTCCTTTTAATGGTCTTCTGTTTTAAGATGGCTCAGGTTGGTCTGGACCGCCATACGCGTCTTGCTCATGCCCGCCTTTTCTCCGACGCGCGCCAGCGACAAAGCATCGCTGCCTTCCGTTCGCACCAGGTGCCATGTGGCCTCTGTCAGCTGTCGGCGTCGGTCGTCAAGTGACAGCCGCCGACGCGGCGAGGTCTGAATCGTCATGCTTTTTTCTGTGAGAGAAACAGCTGTTGACCTTTACGGTAAGCGGCGCGGTAATGCGCATCGGGATAGCCTTCGTCTGAGGGCAGCAACAGTTCGCTGGTAACGACAGGCGCACCGCAGTAGCCGAAAATACCCTGGTCAATCTGCGTTTTCATGCTGCCGAAATAGCCGTAACGCGCGTAAGTGCGCTGGTCAGCACCGCCAAGGGCGATCAGATGCACCGGCAGGTGTCCAAGCAGCTTAACTAACTTACCGTCCCGCTCGTCATAAGCCCAACCCTGAGTAAATACGCGATCGATCCAGCCTTTTAGCTGCGCCGGGAATGACCACCAGTAGATGGGATAGACCAGCACCAGCGCATCGGCGCGGTTAATCCGCTGCTGCTCCGCGTTAACATCGTCAGGCAGCACGGTCTGTCCTTTAAACTGCTGATAATCCGCTGCGCTGAAGCGCGGATCGAAGCCTTCCGCCGCCAGGTCGACGAGTTCAAATGTGTGTTCTTCTCCCGCTGACGCAATACCTTCCGCTATCTGCTTCGCCACGGCATGCGTATGAGAAGTCGAATCCGGGTGAGCGAAAACGATTAATGCGTGCATATCAACCTCTGTCGGTTATCAGTAACCTACTAAATGTAGGTTACTGTTGGTAGGTCAGCAAGCGGGAAGGTGAGAAATGAATCATTTTTACACTATGGCTCATTCTTTATGGACACGTTGAAACCAGAAAAAGGGAGAGGAGGGTAGCTAAGCTTTTGAAAGAAAAATGAAAGGGCCTGCTTTCGTCGGGCGGTTTTTTTGTTGCGGCGCTTCAGATAAATCGCGCGGACGACGCGATTCAGGCAAGCTCCGCAGCGTATCTCACCCTGGCTTCACTGAGTGGTGCCAGGGTGAGCGCGGCGATAACGAAAAGCAGGCGCAAAAACGCAGCGCCTGCGCATCGGTATTATTCAGCTAACGCCTGCGCCACCGCATCCGGCATGGAAGGGCGGCCGTTGGAGAGACAGGTTGCGACAAAGGTGGCGTCTGCATAAACGACGCCGTCCACCTTGATCTGCTGCACGAAATTCACGCGGTTACGCTTTTCGTTTTTGGCCAGCTCGCAGGTCACCTCAACCTTATCCCCTTTATGCAGGCTTTTCCGAAACCGCAGGGAATATTCAAGCACCATGTAGAGGCGTCCCTGTTTAAATTCCTCTTCGATATCGATGCCCAGCGCCTCCTTCATATAGGCGTGACGCGTCCACTCCATATAAAACGGATAGTAGAGCCCATCGACCACACCCTGAAAATCAATATGGCCTTCGTCTACTTCATAATGCTTTGAAAACATAGCGCTCTTCTTATTGCGACAGTTAACTTTTCTATCGGATATTAATGGGTTGGCGCAGGCGCTGCATTGATTTTCACACGCAATTGCGCGTAGGACTTCTGACGTAAATTCCTGCCGCCGTGAAAACCTGGCTCACGGCGCAGCTGATTGACGGTGAGACAGAGATAGCCATCCGGCCGACTGAAAGCGTATCGGTGCACGGCTTGCTGCGTGAGCATCTGAAAGCCATTATCGCCCTGTTGCGCGCCCATCAGGCCTTTCTGCCCAATGCGGCGGCCAGTCAGAGCACATAATAAAAAAGGCCGCTGCGGACAGTGGCCTTTCTTCTGTGCGGGACAGGTCAGGACGCGCCCGATCCGGCGGGTTATTTCAGGTGCGTTTTCAGTTCCTCCGCCGCCTGGCGTAGCGCAGTGCGTACCGCAGGCACGTTGCTGAGACCGTTCAGCAGACCGTAATCGTGGATCAATCCGTTATAGCGTGTAACCGTGACCTCCACGCCCGCCGCATCCAGTTTGCGGCCAAAGGCTTCGCCCTCATCGCGCAGCACATCCAGCTCCGCCGTCTGGATTAGCGTCGGCGGCAAGCCTTTCAGCTGCTCGCTGGTAGCACGCAGCGGTGAGGCAAGAATATTGTTACGCTCGCTTTCATTAGTGGTATAGGCGTCCCAGAACCATTTCATCATATTGCGCGTCAGGAAATAGCCGTTCTGGAATTGATCATAGGAGGCGGTATCGAAACGGGCATCGGTCACTGGCCACAGCATCACATTATAACGGATCGCCGGCGCATGCTGCTGTTTCGCCTGCAGCGCTACCGCCGCCACCATGTTGCCACCCACGCTGTTGCCTGCCAGTGCCAGACGTTTGCCGTCCACCCCAATTTCTTTACCGTGTTCAGCGACCCAGCGCGTTGCCGCATAGGCCTGATTAATCGCCACCGGATAGTGCGCTTCCGGTGACGGGGTATAGTTAACAAATACTGCCGCCGCGCCAGATTCTACCACCAGATCGCGCACCAGACGTTCATGGGTCTGGAAATCACCCAGTACCCAGCCGCCGCCGTGGAAGAACATAAACACCGGCAGTATGCCATGCGATCCTTTCGGCTTAACGATATTTAGTTTCAGAGGCTGACCGTTTACCTGAATGGTTTTTTCCGTTACATCCGCAGCAGGTAGCACCGCGCCTTTCTGGGCACCGATCAGTACCTGGCGCGCATCCTCCGGCGACAGCTGTTCAATGGGCTTACCGCCGCTGCTGTTCAGCGCGTTGAGAAAATCCTGTACGTGATGCTCCGGTTGCGGAGCCTCGGCAAAGCTGCTGGCGGAAACGGCCATCAGGGCGGTCGCTAAAACGGTCTGTTTAATTTTCATGATGTCACCTGTTTAATTCATTTGCGATTAAATCGCACGCTATTTAAATGGGCGGCAACTGGCGCTGCGCATTCGGTATGGAAGAGAAATTAAATAGTGCGCTATATAATTGCAAGCAATAATATCGCATGTTTTTCTTCGAAAGTTACCAGGTGATTGATTAATAATGATTTGTCAGAAAATAAGTAGCACGTAATGCTAAAGACTGTTAACACAGGGAACGCCCCGGCATGCGGAAAACAGGCGCCTCGGTATGATTCAGGGACGTTTCATCGCTGCTCTGTCTCAGATTTTTATACCGCTTTTTAACGGAAGGCCTCATCCTGGAAGGTCACACCCTATCCGGTCACGCAAAGGGGTATATCAACTGTATCCAATCCGCTACACCCGGACAAAGGCTGAATCCGGCAGGGGCGTCCTTCTCCATTCTCGTACCATGTCCTGAATCACTACGCTGCGCGTCATTTATGACAACGCAGCTCTGTGTACGATTAATTCATCAGCTGAACAACAGACAAGGTGAACATCATGACGCAGCAGGCGCAACTTCAGACATCACGCGGCACCGCCGTGGTTACCGGCGCCTTAACCAGCATGGGAGACATTTTTAGCATACATCCGTTATCGCGCGCTGATGGTGGTCGCAAACAGACCATAATCAGCACAGAACAGGTTGTTTTTATCGAAACGGTTTTTCAGTAACATCAGTTTTTCAGTCGCGTCGCCATAAAACGCGCGGGCGCGCTCATGACTTTCGGGACCGAGAATAGCAGGATAGGCGTCCCGGGAGCTCAGCGGCGTCATGATTTTCCGGATGTCGGACAGCCACTCCCGCCCTTTCAGGGCCTCATCAGATTGCTGCCAACTGGCGACAACCTGCATATTAAAGTGATTGCGACGATGGGGAAACGCGGTGGCTCCGGCCTCAATACGGGCTGCCTTGCCGTGGAAATCGTGAAGCATGATGCAGTTACGCGCTGAAGGTGTCTGATGGCAGCACTCTATAATGGCATCGGTCACTGCGTCAGTCAGACGGTCAAGGTTGAAGGCATCCATCTGATAGCCTCGCCCTTTAGGCCAGGCGGACCGATCGGAGGCATCATCGTACGTCAACCGGTAATCGACCCAGCCCTTTTTAACCACGCTGGCGCCGTCGACTGACGAGAGTCGGCGAAGATATTTCTCTCCTGTCGGCGCATCTCCGGTCCACAACGGCGACAGGATCAGGCCGAATCCTTTGCCCGGCAGCGTGGTAAAAGAAGAAAACACGCTCAGTCTGTCATCTGCCTCATCCAGGATCGCCTGTAAATTTTTCAGGCCGGCACGGGCGTTGCGTAATTCAATAAAAACGGTGGCGGCAAGCACCGGCGTAAGACGATGGAGGTAAAATTCAGCAGAGGTCAGTACGGCAAAATTTTTACCAGCACCTCTGAGGGCCCAGAACAGGTCAGGGTTCTCCTGCTGGCTGACCGTCACACAGCTACCGTCGGCCAGCACGACCCGCGCGCTTTTCAGGTTGTCCGTCACCAGGCCGAACCGGGCGTTCAGTTTTCCGTATCCCCCGCCGAGAGCCAGGCCTGCCAGCCCCACCTGCGTACTTACGCCGGTAACAAGCGCACACCCTTCAGGTAATGCATCGATGGCATCTTTAACAATGGCCCCACCCTGTACGGTAAGCGTGGTCCGATCCGTGCTGAGGGTGGTCTGCCGCAGGCTCCTGAGATCGAGCGTCATGCCTTCAGGCGCTATCGCTCTTCTGAACCAGTCATGACCACCGCCCAGGGTTGAAACCGGGACCGCATATTCAGCCGCAACGCGAACGGCATGCTGTACGTCATCCGCGCTCAGGCAGCGAACTGAAACGGCAGCCTTCACTTCTGCCGCGCCGTTCCAGAGTCCCTCCTGAAGGCTTTTACCCGCCTCGCTGTCTGTCCATATTTCACCGGTAATATGCTTTCTCAAATCATGGATAAGTTTCTGGCTCATTTTTCCTCGCGTTTCCGGGGCCGTCTGTGGATTTTCATGCAGTTGCGCTGTCGGGTACGCAGGCTTTTACCTGACGCATTAACAAGCAGACGGGCCGTTTCAGTCAGTATCCCTTCATAAATAACGATGCAGAAATAAAGGTAGCAAAATAATGACTGGCTTATTGAACAGGATCCGAGCATCACTGGTGCCGGGATGAAAGCCCTCTAAGAAAACCAGCAAATGCCGGTTTTCTTAGAGATTGTGCAAATGACAGGGTACGGTATCCCCTTTTAACGCAGAGCCAGCCGTCCGGCTCTACCTGTTAAAAGAGTTTGCCCCGTTGATTAATGACCTTTCATCATTTTTTCAGCGCCCCCTGGCCTGTTGTGTATCCCGAAACGCTCAACAAGGATGCAGGTGGCATCGTTCATGCCCCTGATTTCTACTTTCACGCCTTCACGGCGGAATTTAAGCACGGTCTTATCCAGCGCATTCACGGCGGTAATGTCCCAGAAGTGAGCCTGCGTCACATCAATGACTACGCGTTCAAGCGCCTCGCGGAAGTCGAAGTGATTCATGAAGCGGTCAGCTGAGGCGAAAAACACCTGCCCACGGGCGGTATACGTCCGAACGCCCTGGTTAAGATCCGATGTCACCGTCATGAAGCGGGCCACTTTGGTGGCAAAGTTCAGCGAGGCGATGAGCACCCCGGTCAGCACGCCAAACGCCAGGTTATGCGTTACCACCACCACTGCTACCGTCGCCAGCATCACCGCGCTGGTCGAAAGAGGGTGCCGACGCAGATCCGTAATGGAGCGCCAGGAGAAGGTGCCAATGGCGACCATAACCATCACCGCAACCAGTGCTGCCATCGGTATTTGCGCTACCCACTGCCGCAGGAAGATGATAAGGCAGAGCAGCACAGCGCCGGCGGCCAGGGCGGAAAGTCGTCCGCGTCCACCGGACTTCACGTTTATCACCGACTGTCCAATCATCGCGCAGCCCGCCATGCCGCCGATAAACGCGGTACAGATATTGGCAATACCTTGCGCCTTGCATTCACGGTTCTTGTCGCTCGGGGTATTCGTCATGTCATCCACAATGGTCGCGGTCATCATCGATTCCAGCAGCCCCACTACGGCGAGCCCCGCCGAATACGGCAGAATAATCATCAGCGTGTCGGGATCCAGCGGAATAGCCGGGATAAGGAATACCGGCAGGCTGTCAGGCAGTTTGCCCATATCGCCTACGGTGCGAACGTCCAGATGAAGCCACATGGAAATCACCGTCAACACAACAATACACACAAGCGGAGAAGGAAGGGTTTTATTGATGTACGGGAACAGGTAGATGATGGCGAGGCCAGCCGCGGTCAGGGCGTAAACATGCCAGGTAACATTCGTGAGTTCCGGCAGCTGCGCCATGAAGATCAGGATAGCGAGCGCATTCACAAAACCTGTCACCACTGAACGGGACACGTAGCGCATCAGGTTGCCCAGCTTCAGGTAGCCGGCCAACAGCTGGAACACACCGGTAAGCACCGAAGCCGCAAGCAAATACTGCAGACCGTGATCTTTGACCAGGGTGATCATTAACAAAGCCATGGCGCCGGTGGCTGAAGAGATCATGGCCGGACGGCCGCCAAAAACAGCCATGACCATGGGAATACAGAACGCGGAATAGAGACCGACCTGCGGATCTACGCCGGCGATAATGGAAAAAGCGATCGCTTCAGGGATAAGCGCGAGCGCGACAACAATACCGGCCAGTACATCACCACGGACATTACCCAGCCAGTCCTTACGCGTCGAGGACAGCAACATAGTGTTTTCTCAGTTTTTTAAATGCAGTCAGCCCGGAAGGGCAAAAAATTTATGTACGAAAAAGCACATCCGCAGACGGGATGTTTTTGAGTGCGCGGCTGAGGTTACTCAGTGCGACAGAGAAGGGTAGGACTCAGGGTGGCGTAAGACGCATGATAGTTTTAAAACTCCTTTACGGTGCGAGATGTACACCTTCAGGAAACGGATAAACCTGCCGAACCGGATGCTCAGACAGGCACGAATAGTGACTGGCTGGCAAAACAGACCCGCCAGGCCAGAACGGTATTTTACTTTACATGAAACTTTCAGAGGGTCAATGACGACTCATCCCGTACAACGCGTCATAAACTGTCCGTCCCGTTTTCAGGCGCGATACATGGAACGGACATCCCTGCAAACATATTCAATATTTCGAATATGAAGTTGACATAAAAAAGCGATGCCGCAACACTGATGTCCGCTTTAAACAGGGGGCAATATGACATACCTTACGCCACTTCGGCTTTTTAAAAATCTTTCTGATGAGACCCGTCTTTATCTGGTGCTTCTGCTGCGCGAAAAGGGCGAACTTTGCGTTTGCGAGCTGTCATTAACGCTGCAAGCCTCTCAGCCCAAGATTTCCCGTCATCTCGCGCTGCTTAAAGAAAGCGGGCTGCTTCTCGACAGGCGAGACGGAAAATGGATCTATTACCGTCTGTCACCGCATATGCCCGCCTGGGCGGCGGCGGTTATTGAACAGGCTTATCTGTGCCAGCGGGATGACATTCAGCAGTTGCGCCATCAGTCTGAACGCGATAATGCAACCACAAATGGAAAAGCCGTCTGCCTTTGAAAAATTTATCTGTACATATACGTTAAACCATATCTGAAAATTAACGGTTTATCCGGCCGCAGCATCAACCGCGGTGGAGTAGCAAAAGGAGATGTTATGTTTCTGGCTGGCGCAATTTTTGTCCTGACGCTGGTGCTGGTTATCTGGCAGCCGAAAGGGCTGAGCATTGGCTGGAGCGCCGTTTTGGGCGCCGCTCTGGCGTTGCTGACCGGCGTAGTGGAGATCGGCGATATCCCTGCGGTCTGGCAGATTGTCTGGAACGCCACAGCCACCTTTATTGCAGTTATTATCATCAGCCTGCTGCTTGATGAGTCCGGCTTCTTTGAATGGGCCGCGTTGCACGTTTCCCGCTGGGGAGGCGGAAAAGGCAGGCTGCTGTTTACCTGGATCGTTCTGCTGGGCGCGGCGGTGGCGGCGCTGTTTGCCAATGACGGCGCAGCCCTCATCCTGACGCCGATCGTTATCGCTATGCTGCTGGCGCTGGGTTTCAGCCCCGGGGCCACGCTGGCATTCGTTATGGCCGCAGGTTTTATTGCGGATACCGCCAGCCTGCCGCTCATCGTGTCGAACCTGGTGAACATCGTGACGGCAGATTTTTTCCAACTGGGATTCAGTGAATATGCATCGGTCATGGTACCGGTCAATATCGCCTCCGTCGCCGCCACGCTGGTCATGCTGCATCTTTTTTTCCGCAAAGATATTCCCGCCGACTACGATCTGACGAAGCTGAAAGCGCCGCGGGAAGCGATTCGCGACCTGCGCACTTTTAAAACCGGCTGGGTGGTGCTGCTTCTGCTGCTGATCGGTTTTTTTGCCCTTGAACCACTGGGGGTGCCGGTCAGTCTGGTAGCGGCTGTGGCCGCGTTTATTCTCTGGCTGGTTGCCCGTAAAGGAGAGGTGATTGATACCCGCAAGGTATTAAAGGAGGCGCCATGGCAGATCGTCATCTTTTCGCTGGGCATGTATCTGGTTGTATACGGTCTGAGGAACGCCGGTCTGACGGGCGTTATCGCTTCGCTCCTGAACCGGTTTGCGGAACATGGGATCTGGGGCGCCACGCTGGGCACCGGTTTTATGACGGCCTTTCTCTCATCGGTGATGAATAACATGCCCACCGTGCTGGTTGGCGCGCTCTCTATTGATGGCAGCCAGGCGCAGGGAGTCGTTAAGGAGGCGATGATTTACGCCAACATTATCGGCTGCGACCTTGGCCCCAAAATCACGCCCATCGGCAGCCTGGCCACCTTGCTCTGGCTGCATGTTCTGGGGCAGAAAAATATCACGATCGGCTGGGGCTATTACTTCCGTGTGGGCATTGTGATGACCCTGCCAGTGCTTTTTATCACGCTGGCCGCGCTGGCTCTGCGCCTGTCTGTTTAACATTAACCGGGACCGCATCCGCGCGGTCTGAGTACGGAGAATCACTTATGACTGACATTACTATCTATCACAATCCGGCGTGCGGGACCTCCCGTAATACCCTGGAACTTATCCGCAACAGCGGCGTGGAACCCTCAGTCATTCTCTATCTGGAAACGCCACCAACACGCGATGAGCTAAGCACACTGATCGCGGATATGGGCATTCGCGTACGTGACCTGCTGCGTAAAAATACGGAGCCGTATGAGCAACTGGGCCTGGCGGAAGATCGCTTCAGTGACGAGGAGCTGTTGAATGCTATGCTGATGCATCCCATTCTGATTAATCGTCCCGTGGTGGTGACACCACTCGGCACCCGGCTCTGCCGTCCATCCGAAGTCGTGCTGGATATTCTGCCCGCCCCGCAGCAAGGGGCCTTTACCAAAGAGGATGGTGAAGCCGTCATTGATGAGCGGGGAGAACGCGTCCGTCATTCATAACCCTCTCAGGTAGCGCTGGCTTACAGAGTGCTGAAGATCAGAGAACATCACGGTGCGCCCCTGATACGTGATGCATGAATGAATTCCAGGGCGAGATAAGTAATCACAGCGGTAAATGTGATGGCGCCGCCCATTAGCGTGGACAAGGGCGGCGTTTTATCAAAAATCATCCAGACCCATAACAAGGCGACGGGCAGGCTCGCCCGGTACACGATAGCCCGCCTGATCGGCCTTTTCAGAAACCCAACTCGCTGAGTCCTGGATGCTCGTCCGGACGTCTGCCCAGCGGCCAGTGGAAACGGCGCTCCGACTCTTTTATCGGCTTATCATTGATGCAAGCGTAACGTCTCAGCATCAAGCCCTGCTCATTAAATGCCCAGTTTTCATTACCGAAGCTGCGATACCAGTTGCCTGAATCGTCATGCCACTCATAGGCAAAGCGCACCGCAATCTTGTTTGCATCAAAGGTCCAGAGCTCTTTGATTAGCCGATAATCCAGCTCCTGGCTCCACTTACGTTGCAGAAACTGCACTACCTCTTCACGCCCGTTCACAAATTCGGCGCGGTTGCGCCAGCACGTGTCGGTGGTATAAACCAATGAAACTTTTTCCGGATCGCGGCTGTTCCAGGCATCTTCTGCCATGCGCACTTTCAACGTAGCGGTTTCAAGGGTAAACGGCGGCACCGGTTGACGTATTTCCATCGTGTTTCTCTCTTAACAAATCTCTTTTTATTTAACTCAGGCTAAATTTCCTGCAACCTCGTTTTCCATCACAAACATATAACATCATTGCAGGGGTTTGTTGACAGACAGTCATTGATAGAAATAAATGTATATACAACACATGACAACTGGAAGAACAGACTGTGCAACTGCTCCCTACCGATACGATCTGGCGGAATGTCAGACTGGCGACCCTCGACCCCGAACGGCCTGAGCCTTACGGCATGCTCGACCATCACGATCTCATTTTGCGCGGCGATCGAATCCTGGCGCTGACGGCATGTGGAGAAGCATCCGGCGGCACCGTTCACGATGCAGGCGGACGTCTGGTTACGCCCGGGCTTATTGACTGCCATACTCATCTGGTTTTTGGCGGCAACCGCGCTGCTGAATGGGAGCAGCGCTTAAACGGCGAGTCCTATCAGGCGATCAGCGCGCGCGGCGGCGGCATTAACGCGACGGTGCAGGCAACCCGCTCAGCGTCGGAAGAGCAGCTGCTGAGGCTTGCCGCCGCTCGGCTGCAACGTCTGCTTGAGGAAGGCGTCACCACTATCGAAATAAAATCCGGTTACGGCCTGTCAACAGAGAGCGAAGCGAAAATGCTGCGCGTTGCGCGGCAGCTGGCGCAAAACTTTCCGATAGAAGTCAGCGCAACCTTGCTGGCAGCCCATACCACACCCGCCGAATATCAAAATGACAAGGATGGCTATATCACGCTGATTTGTGAAACGCTGCTGCCGCAGCTCTGGCAGGAAGGACTGTTCGAAGCGGTAGATGTCTTTTGTGAAAGCGTCGGCTTCAGCCCGCAGCAATGCGAACGGGTATTTGCAGCGGCGCGGCGTTACGGCATTCCGGTTAAAGGTCATGTCGAACAGCTGTCGTTGTTGGATGGCGCGCAGCTGGTGAGCCGCTATCAGGGGCTTTCGGCCGATCATATTGAGTATCTCGATGAAGAAGGGGTAAAAGCGATGCGCGCCAGCGGTACGGTGGCGGTGCTGTTACCCGGCGCCTGGTATTTTTTGAAGGAAAGCCAGCGGCCACCGGTCGAGCTGCTGCGCCAGCATGGTGTGCCAATAGCGGTGGCGACCGACTACAACCCCGGCACCAGCCCCTTCGCCAGCCTGCATCTGGCGATGAATATGGCCTGCGTTCAGTTCGGCCTGACGCCGGAAGAGGCCTGGGCGGGCGTGACGCGTCATGCGGCGCGGGCGCTGGGGCGTGAGCCGTCGCACGGCCAGCTGAAGGCTGGCTTTATGGCCGATTTCTGTCTCTGGGACGCGGAGCAGCCGGTGGAAATGGTCTATGAACCTGGCCGCAGCCCGCTTTATGCCAGAGTTTATCGTGGGCAGGTCACCCACGGGAGCGCATCATGAAACAGTGGCGGGCAGTTTCGCACGATATCTGGCAGGGACGCGACGATACCGCCGAAGCGGCCAATGCGCTGCGTCTGTTTCAGACCGTCGCCCGCTGCGCTGATTTTGCGCCTCAACAGGCTGAAGGCAGCATCGCGCTGTTGGGGTTCGCATGCGACGAAGGGGTAAAGCGCAATCGCGGAAGGCCGGGCGCCGCTGAGGCGCCAGATGTTCTGCGACAGGCGTTAGCGAATATGGCCAGCCACGCGGGACACCGCGAACTGACCGATCTGGGCAATATCGTTATATCAGGCAATCGGCTGGAAGAGGCGCAGCAGGCGCTGCGCGACGCGGTGCTGACCTGCCAGCAGGCGGGAAAACGTACGCTGGTGCTGGGCGGCGGACATGAAACCGCTTACGGTCACGGGCTGGGCGTGCTGGATGCCTTTCCACAGAAAAAAGTCGGGATTATCAACCTGGACGCGCATCTTGATCTGCGGCACGCGCCGCATGCCACCTCAGGCACACCCTTTCGTCAGCTGGCGCACTACTGTGAAACGCAGCAGCGTGATTTCCACTATGGCTGTTTTGGCTTAAGCCTGGCTGCTAATACCCAGGCGCTGCTTGATGAAACGGCGAAGCGCAACGTGACGATTGTGGAAGACTTGCGCTGCCTGAACGAGCCCGATGCCGCTCTCGCCGCGCTGCATCGCTTTATGGCGGAGCTGGAGGTGATCTATCTGACGGTCGATCTGGACGTGCTGCCAGCCTCGCAAATGCCAGCCGTTTCCGCACCCGCCGCGCTCGGCGTTCCCGCTGCCATGCTGATGCGCATGATTGAGCCGATTTGCCGCAGCGGCAAGCTGCGGGCAGCGGATCTGGTGGAGTTCAATCCCGCCTGCGATCGGGATAAACAGGGCGCCAGCCTGGCGGCACGTATTGCCTGGCAGATTACCCACTGGTGGGGATAAATTGCTGAATAATGGCCTGAATTGGGTATACTTAGACCACCCGGTTAAGCCATCGTAAGGAACGCCCGCATGTTTTCGCCCCGCGCCCGCTCAGCCGCCGTCAGTGCGCCCGTGCCGTTTTACGAAAAGGTAAAACAGGCTATCAGTCATAAGATCAGCGCTGGTGAATGGCGTCCGCACGATCGCATCCCTTCTGAAGCCGAGCTGGTCGCCCAGTTCGGCTTCAGCCGTATGACCATTAACCGCGCGCTGCGCGAGCTGACCGACGAAGGCTGGCTGGTGCGTTTACAGGGCGTCGGCACCTTTGTGGCGGAGCCTAAAGGCCAGTCTGCGCTGTTCGAAATCCGTAGCATCGCCGACGAGATTGCCGCGCGCAGGCACCGGCATCACTGCGAGGTCCTGACGCTGGAAAAAACAGATGCGAGCGTCCAGCTGGCGACGGCGCTGGGCGTTGAGGAAGGCACGTCGATCTTTCACTCGGTTATCATCCATTTTGAAAACGATATTCCGGTGCAGATAGAAGATCGCTGCGTAAATGCTGCGGTAGCGCCGGACTATCTTCAGCAGGATTTTTCCCGCACCACGCCGCACGCTTATCTTTCGCTGGTCGCGCCGCTGACCGAAGGAGAGCATATTGTGGAAGCGGTACGCGCAACACCTGAGGAGCGCGCGCTATTGCAGATTGAAGAGGGTGAACCCTGCCTGCTCATCAATCGTCGTACCTGGTCAACACAGCATATCGTTTCCTTTGCCCGCCTGCTTTTTCCTGGCTCTCGCTACCGTTTACAGGGTCATTTTATGTCGTGATCATGAGGATTATCATGATGTAAAAAATATGTGAATGCGTGACAGCGAACGCAAATTCAGGCAAAAATCATTTTTAGCTTAATCACTGATTTTAAAGAAAAATTCACCGGTTTCGCAAAGCAGCCTATTATTTCACTAAGCTAATACACTGATATTTAAGGGTTTGTATTGTGTACAAATTGTTAAGTCAGCATTTGCTCATATTTGTATATACAAGTATATATGTTTGCAGTCGCCTCACGGCATGGCCGTTGGGATAGGACGATTTAACGTAAACCTTCAGGAGTAGAGTGCGATGTCGCAAAGCAAATACCGCAACCAGGAAATCCGCGCGCCACGCGGAACCACGTTGAATGCCAAAAGCTGGCTGACCGAAGCCCCGCTGCGCATGTTGATGAATAATCTTGATCCAGACGTGGCGGAAAATCCGCACGAACTGGTGGTGTACGGCGGTATCGGCCGCGCGGCGCGTAACTGGGAATGCTTTGACGCTATTGTCGCCACGCTAAAAGAACTGGAGCATGACGAAACGCTGCTGGTGCAGTCAGGTAAGCCGGTCGGCGTATTTAAAACGCACGATAACGCGCCGCGCGTATTGATCGCCAATTCTAACCTGGTGCCGCACTGGGCGACCTGGGAACATTTCAACGAGCTGGATGCGCAAGGTCTGGCAATGTACGGCCAGATGACCGCCGGCAGCTGGATCTATATCGGCAGCCAGGGCATCGTTCAGGGCACCTATGAAACCTTCGTGGAGGCAGGACGCCAGCACTATAACGGCGATCTGAAGGGCCGCTGGGTGCTGACCGCGGGGCTTGGCGGCATGGGCGGCGCGCAGCCTTTAGCGGCGACGCTCGCCGGCGCCTGTTCGCTGAACATTGAATGCCAGCAGAGCCGCATCGATTTTCGTCTGCGTACCCGTTACGTCGACGAACAGGCCACCTCCCTTGATGACGCGCTTGCCCGCATCAAAAAATATACCGCTGAAGGGCGCGCGGTATCCGTGGCGCTGTGCGGTAACGCGGCGGAGATCCTGCCTGAGCTGGTCAAACGCGGCGTACGCCCGGATATGGTCACCGACCAGACCAGCGCGCACGATCCGCTGCACGGCTACCTGCCGCTCGGCTGGCAATGGGAAGAATATCAGCGCAAGGCCGAAACCGAGCCTCAGCAGGTCATCGAGGCGGCGAAACGCGCCATGGCCGATCACGTTCGCGCAATGCTGGCGTTTAAAGAGATGGGCATCCCGACTTTTGACTACGGCAATAATATTCGTCAGATGGCGAAAGAAATGGGCGTTGAAAACGCGTTCGATTTTCCAGGTTTCGTCCCTGCCTATATTCGCCCGTTGTTCTGTCGGGGCATTGGTCCGTTCCGCTGGGTGGCGCTCTCCGGCGATCCGCAGGATATCTACAAAACTGACGCCAAAGTTAAAGCGCTGATTAAAGATGACAAACATTTGCATCACTGGCTCGATATGGCGCGTGAACGCATTAGCTTTCAGGGGCTGCCGGCGCGTATCTGCTGGGTAGGGCTGGAGTGGCGTCAAAAACTGGGGCTGGCTTTTAACGAGATGGTGCGCAACGGCGAGGTTTCCGCGCCGATCGTGATTGGCCGCGATCATCTGGACTCCGGCTCGGTGGCAAGCCCTAACCGTGAAACGGAAGCGATGCGCGACGGTTCCGACGCGGTATCGGACTGGCCGCTGCTGAACGCGCTGCTCAATACCGCCGGCGGTGCAACCTGGGTTTCGCTGCACCACGGCGGCGGCGTGGGAATGGGCTTTTCACAACATGCCGGTATGGTGATTGTCTGCGACGGCACCGATGAAGCGGCGGCGCGTATTGCACGCGTACTGCATAACGATCCGGCCACGGGCGTAATGCGCCATGCCGATGCCGGTTATGACATTGCCATTAACTGTGCGGCAGAGCAGGGGCTTAACCTGCCGATGGTCCCAGCTACCCAGGAGAAACGCTGATATGAACCTGATACTGACTCCCGGTACGCTTACGCTGGCTCAGCTGCGTGAGGTTTACAGCCATCCGGTGACGCTGACGTTGGATGAAAGCGCCATTCCGGCAATTAATAACAGCGTGGCATGCGTTAACGCTATTCTTGCCGAAGGGCGCACCGCCTATGGCATTAACACCGGCTTTGGACTGCTGGCTCAGACACGTATCGCCGCCGAAGAACTGGAAGACTTACAGCGTTCTCTGGTGCTGTCCCATGCGGCCGGCATCGGCGAGCCGCTGGACGATAATCTGGTGCGCCTGATGATGGTACTGAAAATCAACAGCCTGGCGCGCGGCTTTTCCGGCATACGCCTGAGCGTGATTCAGGCGCTGATGGCGCTGGTCAACGCGCAGGTCTGCCCGTTTATACCTGCTAAAGGCTCCGTTGGCGCATCGGGCGATCTGGCGCCGCTGGCGCATATGTCATTAACGCTACTGGGCGAAGGCAAAGCGCGCTATCAGGGCGAATGGCTGCCCGCGGCGGAAGCATTAAAACGCGCCGGACTGGCACCGATTACGCTGGCAGCCAAAGAGGGGCTGGCGCTGCTCAACGGCACTCAGACCTCTACCGCTTTTGCGCTGCGCGGGCTGTTCGAGGCGGAAGATCTCTTTGCCTCCGCAGTAGTTTGCGGCGCGTTGACCACCGAAGCGGTACTGGGTTCGCGTCGGCCCTTTGATGCCCGCATTCACGACGCGCGCGGTCAGCGCGGACAAATCGATACGGCGGCGCTTTTCCGCCATCTGCTGACCGACAGCAGCGATATCGCCAGCTCGCATAAAAACTGCGACAAAGTGCAGGATCCTTACTCGCTGCGCTGTCAGCCGCAGGTGATGGGCGCCTGTCTGACGCAAATTCGCCAGGCGGCAGAGGTGTTGCTGACCGAATCTAACGCCGTTTCCGATAATCCGCTGGTGTTTGCCGACGAGAATGATGTGATCTCCGGCGGCAACTTCCACGCCGAACCGGTGGCGATGGCGGCGGATAATCTTGCGCTGGCGATTGCGGAAATCGGTTCGCTTTCCGAGCGACGCATCGCGCTGATGATGGATAAGCATATGTCGCAGCTGCCGCCGTTCCTGGTGAAAAATGGCGGCGTAAATTCCGGCTTTATGATCGCGCAGGTGACTGCTGCGGCGCTCGCCAGCGAGAACAAAGCGCTGGCGCATCCGCACAGCGTCGACAGCCTGCCGACTTCCGCCAATCAGGAGGATCACGTTTCCATGGCACCGGCCGCCGGGCGCCGCCTGTGGGAGATGACCGCCAATACCCGTGGCGTAGTCGCGATAGAGTGGCTCGCCGCCTGTCAAGGCATCGACCTGCGCGAAGGGCTAAAGACCAGCCCGCTGCTGGAAAAAGCGCGCAATATTCTGCGCGAGCGCGTGGCGCACTACCGCCGCGACCGCTTTTTCGCGCCGGATATTGAAGCCGCCGTCGAACTACTCTCTGCCCGTCAGCTGACGGCGCTGCTGCCTGCCGTCCTGCCCAGTTATCGGTAACTGTTGTTCTCTGTACCCTGCCGGGGGTTAATCCCCCGGTGTCCCACGCATATTCGCAGTCATATAACTCTTATCAGGACCTGATATGCAACAACACAAACCACACCTGCTGCGCGGGCTTAACGCGCGTCATATCCGCTTTATCGCTCTCGGCTCCGCTATAGGCACCGGGCTATTCTATGGCTCCGCCGCCGCTATCCAGGCTGCCGGTCCCGCCGTACTGCTGGCCTACCTGGCTGGCGGCGCAGCGGTATTTATTGTAATGCGCGCGCTTGGCGAAATGGCGGTGCGCAGTCCGGTTTCCGGATCGTTCGGCAGCTACGCGCGCCACTATCTCGGCCCCCTGGCGGGTTTTATCACCGGCTGGACCTATACCTTCGAAATGATCATTGTCTGCCTGGCGGACGTGACCGCGTTCGGCATCTATATGGGACTCTGGTATCCGGATGTGCCGCGCTGGATATGGGTACTGAGCATCATCTTTTTTATCGGCTCGCTGAATTTGTGCCACGTGCGGGTGTTTGGCGAAATGGAATTCTGGCTGTCGCTGATTAAAGTGGCGGCGATTATCGCCATGATAGCGGCGGGCGCGGGCGTGATTTTCTTTGGCTTCGGCCACAGCTTCCCGGCGACTGGCGTAGAGAATCTCTGGACGCACGGCGGCTTCGCGCCGGCAGGTTTCGGCGGGGTGATCGCGTCGCTGGGTATCGTGATGTTCGCCTTTGGCGGCATCGAAATTATCGGCATTACGGCGGCAGAGGCGCGCGATCCGGAGAAGGTGATCCCGCAGGCGATTAACACCATTCCGCTGCGCATTATTCTGTTTTATGTCTGCACATTATTTATCCTGATGGCGATTTTCCCCTGGAGCAGCATCGGTCAGCAGGGCAGTCCGTTCGTACTGATTTTTGAAGGGCTGGGGATGCAGGGCGCGGCCAGCGTGCTGAATATCATTGTAATTAGCGCCACGGTTTCCGCTATCAACAGCGATATTTTCGGCGCCGGACGCATGATGTATGGCATGGCGAGCGAAGGCATGGCGCCGAACTGTTTTCTGCGTATCGCGCGTAACGGCGTACCGTGGATGACGGTAGTGGTCATGGCGGTCGCGCTGCTGGGCGCGGTGGTGCTTAATTATCTGATCCCGGAGCAGGTGTTTGTATTGATCGCCTCGCTGGCCGCTTTCGCCACGCTCTGGGTATGGCTGATGATCTTACTCTCCCATTTCGCTATGCGTCGTAGCCTGACGGAACAAGAACGCGCCGACATTCGTTTCCCTGTGCCGTTCTGGCCTGTTGCGCCCGTGATCACGCTGCTGTTTATGCTGCTGGTGATCGGCGTGCTGGGCGCGGTGGCAGAAACGCGAATGGCTCTGATTGTCGGGTTGTTCTGGCTGGCAGGTCTGACGCTGATCTACTTTTGGCGTGTCAAAAAACGGGCGGGCGCGATGGCGTTAGAACAGCCAAAGAGCTAAGACGGGAAGCCTGCCGGCTGCCGTTTTCAGCAGCTAAAAACAAAGTTTCAGATTGATTCATCAGCGGCCTACGCCAAACTCTTTGGCGTGGGCCTTTATTTATCAAAATGAGGTAAGCCCGTAGTGCAATAGCCTGTTAAACCCCGCCCATAATGGGCGGTAATATTTAGCATAAATAACCTAATGGCTTAAAAAATCTGGCAACAAAAATTAATGTAAAAGAAATTAAAAACACAATAATGGTATTGATAACAGGGTCGACGAGCGACCTGCCATGTAAAATAAAACCATTGTTTTTTAGTGTTAAGTAGGCCAGCCAGTGCACAAAGTAAATGCCAAAAGAACAATTACCAGGCTTGTGTGTTAATTTTGCAGAAAAACTTGGCAGGAATGAAAAGTAGATTGACATTATGCTATTAAATAATGCGAACGATGAGATGAATACCAATATAGTAGTGTAGCCATAGAAAAACTCGTTAGGGGTGGCAAGCTTATCTGATACTGATAAATTCAATCTGCGTTACCTCTCAGGCACTGGATAGATGGTCAGGAGAACGAACCTTACTTTCAACATGTTGTTGGCGGCTTACGTCGCATAGCGGCCAGAAGCCTGGCTAATGAAATGGGAATAATATTGCCGTCGGGTGTGCATGAAATTGGCATCAGAGAAGCGTCAACCATTAATGAACAACTACAGTTTCCTCTTATTGGTGAGCGCTGCTATTATGGCGAGGCGCTTTAAAAAATATCGTCTTTATTTTATATCGGATTTGTCTGGCAGGCGTGGTGGGATTGATTTTAATAGCTGCCAATGCCATACTGTTGCGCTGGAAAATACCCGAAAATGTTGAGATTATTTATATCTATTGTTGGCATGAAAAAATTCGGTAATAATTTAATCCAAGATGATTAACATTGTAACGATTTTATCGCCGTCGTTGCGTAATATTTTCCATAAACCGGAAATGACCTAAAATTAACAATAAACTCTGTTATACTTATGTACCGTAAATAACCTTGCTTGAGGGACAGCTATGTATAAACGTTATTTCGGTGTGGCGATCGCGGCAGTCATGCTGACCGGATGTAGTTCCAGCATTACCTTGCCGGGCGGCGGCAAAAACGAAACGATCCATGCCACTTATCAGTGTGATGATGGTCAGTCGTTGGATGTCACCTACTATAATCAGGAGCCGAACAGGCTGGCAGTAGTAAAAAAAGGGCCGCAGCCGACCATCGTTATGGCGAATGTCATTGCCGGCAGCGGCGCGAAATATGTGGGCAACGCCTATGAGTGGTGGACGAAGGGCAACAGCGGCACCTTCACTCAGCTGATGGGCAATAAAGCCACCGAGTGTAAAAGCGCGCGCTAAGCGTTGCGACGGGCGCCTGCCACAGGCGCACCATAACAGGAGCACCAGCAGCGATTACGGCTGTCGCTACGTTAAGATGAAAGTGGTGTTCCTGTTCTGTTCTGAAAAAGCGCGCCATGGTTTGCCCTCATGATGGTTATCGCTCTGCTACGATCCAATAAGCGATAAAATCTGGAGGCTTTATGAACAAACGTATCCTTTTTGCCATCCTTGCGGTCGCCTTCTTTACAGGCGCCATCTTGCGCTGGTCATCGGGCGGAACGGCATTTGGTCTGATGTTTCTGTTTTTAGCGGCGGCGGCGGCCTGGTTCAGCTTCAAATCCCGCGGAAAATAAATGGCGGCCGCCATTTCAGCGTAGTTGTAGTGATTTAGCGCGGCGCCAGGCTTTTAAAAGAGAATAAACCGGTTGCGCTGCGTTATTTATCGACGTTTCTTTACTTTCGATAAGGCCGTAATTCTCGCGCAATAGCTCAATCCGTCGTGTTTTTAGCAGGGCGGGGTGGACGTTTCTTTACAATGAATGGCGTGGCGGAAAAAAATCTCTTTTTGTTTTGCAGGCTTAGGCGTGCAGAAAGATTTGAAAATAAAGCTTGCGCTCAACGGGCTTCCATGAGTAAATGGCGCATCGGTTTGGAAGACAGACCTTATGAAAGCAGTTTTAGTAAAGCAGTCCTCATTTAAAGCGTTATCTCAGATACCCCTTCTTCGTGAGCCTCTTCTAAGTGCCCAATAAGTATTCTCTGCAATACAGACCTTTTATGCCACACAAGCTGGCTCCTCAATAAAGAAGGAAGTATCTATGTCTAATAAAATGACTGGTTTAGTAAAATGGTTCAACGCTGAAAAAGGCTTCGGTTTTATCTCTCCTGAAGACGGCAGCAAAGATGTATTCGTACATTTCTCTGCTATCCAGAGCAACGATTTCAAAACCCTTGATGAAGGTCAGAAAGTGCAGTTCTCTGTTGAGAACGGCGCGAAAGGCCCTTCAGCAACTAACGTTGTTGCGCTGTAAGACGCCTTCGTCTTAATCCCCTTCCGATAGCGATGACGGTAATACCTGAGCAGTGAAGGTGAAGCGTTAAGGCAATGACGACAGCGTGACCTCAAATACGGTGGATAATGCATTTGCCGGTTTGAAAGAAAAAGCCCACTTCGGTGGGCTTTTTTTATGCCTGCAAAAGGGTGAGTTTCGTCAACTGTGACATCAGCGGCAAGAGAAACATTTGTCCATCGGACAGGTGCGGCGACAGCCTATACTCATAAAGCCCCTGTCGGGCTACTGGAGGTTATGATGTCAGAGCGTCCTGATGCAGTCGATCCGCTGGAAGATGATGAGCCGGTACCGCAAACGCCTGATGAGATCGCAGACGATGACGGTGTCGATCCGCTGGAAGATGAGGATGAAGACGACCCGGACCCAAGCCAGGTCATCTAACCAAAAAAAACCGCCCCAAAGGGCGGTTTTTTATTGGGCTGAGGCTTATTCCGCCACCAGCCACATATCCGCTTCGTCAAACATCTCTTCAACGATGCGGATAATAATCGATTTGTCGCTTTTGCTGGCATCGCTTTCGATAGCGTTACGCTGCATCGCTTTGGCTTTCACCTCGGCATCCGGGAAAGTGCGATGAATACGTTTTTGCAGCTCTTCCAGAATAAGTTCGTGCGCGCCAGGCAAGCCGGCAACATTGCGCTTGTCATAAATGAGTTCAACAAACATGGGTAGCAATCCTCTTGATTCCGCACCGCGTGAAGCGCCAGCTATCATACTGGATAAGTAAACAGTATCAAATGCATTTTTCACGCCTTACGATAAGAAAATCACGCTTTCTCCTCTTTCCGTATTGTCCTATACAGACAGAAGCTATCTGATGTTAGTGTCGGCTACACAAACAGAGGGAGAAGAATGATGAAAAATCTCGTTATCGATATTTTAATGAAGTTGGCAAAAATGGATGTGGAAGCCAAGGAGATCACCGCGCAGGTTGAGGCGCAGTCGCTGTTGATTGCAGCGCTGCTGCTGACGGCGGGAAAAGAGGGCTCAGACGACATTGAAACCAATATCAATAATGCCATTGTCGCCGCCACCCACGCCTCGTCAGATGTGGTGCAGTCGGATGTCGATCTGCTGCTGACCCATATCAACCGGTTGCTGGCGGTAACGCGTTACGTTGATGAAGCCTCTGCGCCGACGCAGCAGAAAATGTAATACGGTAGTCAGGTTCTGTCCGCCACTCGACGCGGAGACAGGCCGCGTTGAGCGGCCTGTCGCTGTCGCGCAGAAGCGATTAACGGACTACAGTTGGTTTTTCTCGCAAAATGCTTCCCATGTCATGCCCAGCGCGGCGGCATGCTCTTTGAGATAGCATTCGATCGCCTGCATCGCTATTTCTTTATCCGGCTCCGCCAGCTGGATGGAAAACAGAATCGCATCCTGGTTTCTGGCACGAAGAAACGAGGCGTAAAGCCTGTCCGCCTGCATGCTGCGGTACTGCGGCAGCGACATATTCATTGCGTCCGCGTCTTCCTGTTTCAAATCATCCAGCGCCGCCTGAAAATCAGGATGAGCGGATAAAAACATCGAGCGGGCGATCGCGTAATATTCCTGGGGCGTTTTCATGAAAGTGACCTGTGAATCAAAATGGCTTTAAGTGTAACCTGACATGGCCCGACTGTCAGGAAAGGGCCGCTTGATTGCAGGAATGTTGTCCAGACGGCGAGAGATCGGAGGATACTGCTTCATGTTCACGCGCTGAGGGGCCTAAGCATCTTGCGCAGCCCAGGGGAAAATTATAACGTAGCCGCCATTGAACGAAGGTTAGGGAGCCAGAATGAAAAAGTGGATGCTGTTGGGCGCGCTGGCGCTGACGGGCTGTGCGCAGATTACTCAATACCAGCAGGCGGTGAAAACGCCGGCGCCGGCCAGCCTACAGGGTTACTGGCAAACTACCGGCCCGCAACGCGGCCTGATCAGCGACCGGGCGTTGGGCAGCCTGATTATTACCGCGCAGGGCGACACGCTGGACTGTCGTCAATGGCAGCGGGTGATTGCCAAGCCGGGCAAGCTGACGCTGCTGGATGGGCAATACGTCAACGTCAATAAACAGCTGCGTGTGATGCCGCTGGAGCTGGATGGCGACGAGCTGCACTACGACAAGCTGACGTTGAAAAAAGTGGATCAGCCTACGCTGGAATGCCAGCAGGCGCTGGAACAAATGCGTGCGCAGCCGGATGCGACGGTTATCCAAAATATCGAGCCGCAAAATATGCGCGCCGTTTTCGCTGAGCAACCGTCGACCCAGACGCAGCAGTAAGTTCACATCATGACGCGCCCTGGCGCGTCATGGCTTTTTCGCTGCTCGCTTTCCTTTATCCGTCTTCATAGCCGAACTTTTCCTTATCCGGGCTTCGTTATTGATCCCTTTACCAGTAGCGCTCTGCTTGCCGCCTCCCTGCGCCTTATGCTTCCAGCGTATCCGCTTTTACCCAGACGCTGACGCTGCCCGCGTTGCAATAAAACAGCGCGCCGCCGCTCTCATCCAGCGTAACCTCCTCCTGGCGATGACCGAGATAGTCGTGCCAGGCGCTCCCCGCGAACGTTGCGCCCAGTGTAACCTGTTTTTCGCCATCGTCGCCGTTGGAGAGCACCACCACGCAGCCCGGATGCTCCGCCGTACCGCTGCGGCTGAAGGCGATACAGTTAACGTGATCGAAATAGTCGGTCTGCGCCCCGTGCGCATAGCGCTGTCGTGCGCGGATCAGCGCTTCCAGTTCCGCCACTGCCGGCATCTCAACGGTGTACTGCTCGCCCGTGTCGCCGTCATCCTGATAGCGGGCGCCGAACAGGTCAGGGTAGAACACGGTCGGCACGCCCTGTTCGCGCAGCAGAATCAGCGCGTAGGCCAGCGGTTTGAACCACGGCTCTACCGGCGCCTCCAGCGATTGCAGCGGCTGCGTATCATGGTTAGCTACCAGCGTCACCGCATGAAAAGGATCGCGTTCCGTCAGGGTGGCGTTAAAGATGGTGCGCAGATCGTAATCCGCGCCCCGCGTCGAGGCGTGATGAAAGTTAAGCTGCAGCGGGGCGTCGAACAGCTGCGTTTTATGGTCGACCTGATGCAGATAGCGCAGCAGCTTTTCCACATCGTGCGACCAGTATTCAGCGACGATAAACATCGGCTGCGGCGCCACCTCTTCGATATGCGTAATCCACTGCTTATAGAACCATGCCGGGATATGTTTGACCGCATCCAGGCGAAAGCCGGTGCAGGGCAGTTCATTCATTATCCAGCGCGCCCAGTACTTTAACTCTTCGGCCACCGCGCGATTGCGAAAGTCGGTATTGGCGCCCATCAGGTAATCAAAATTGCCCAGCTCATCGTCGACCTGCTCGCTCCAGCCGTCGTCGGTATAGTCGTTGATAATCTTGAAGATGCCGTTTTCGTCGGGATTTTCGATATGGTCGACGCCGCTAAAGCATTTATAGTCCCAGATAAAGCGGGAATATTTCCCGGCGCGCGCCGGAAAGGTGAAACGGGTCCAGGCTTCTGCTTCAATCGCTTCGCCGTCGATCTCATCCCGGTTATCGGGATTGACCCGATTAACCCGAATACGCTCTTTTTCGTCGGCGCCCATTTTATGGTTCAGCACCACATCCAGCAGTACGCCGAGGTTATGGCTGCGCAAGGTCTCTACGGCCTTCAGCAGCTGCTGTTTATCGCCATATTTGGTAGCGCGGGCGCCTTTTTGATCGAATTCGCCCAGGTCGAAGAGGTCGTAGGCGTCATAGCCTGGCGAGCAGGCGCCCGATTCGCCTTTATAGCAGGGCGGAAGCCAGACAGACGTGATGCCGATATCCGCCAGCCAGGCGGCGCGCTCGGCCGCTTCCGGCCACAGCTGGCCGCCGTCCGGGTAGTACCAGTGGAAAAACTGCAGTAGCGTGGGGTTGTGCATTTCCTTGCTCCATTTCTCACCCGTTGAACAGCAAGTATGGATGAGCGGAAGCGTAGCGGGTGGGGAGAGCGGAAATTTTCCGCGTCCCCGCCTTAAAGCCGAAAACTAACTGTCGGAAGGGTAGAGAATATTGCCGGAAAAACGTCCGTAGGCGGAAGTGATATTTTGTTGCTGACTACCCTGATTTACCAGCGTACGCAGCTCGTCCATGCGGTTGGCAAGCAGGCTTTTAATCAGGGTTTCGTTATCCAGCAGCTGCCGCAGCAGCGGCCGGATCTGCGCCTGCGCCGCGGCGGGCAGGGCGGCGGCGTCCACGGCGTGCGAGATGCTCTCCACCGCTTGCAGGTAGCCGACCTCATGGCCGATCAGCGCATCCCACTGGCCCTGTTTCGCCAGCGAGAGCATGGTATTGCTAAGCATCAGCAGCTGCTGATAGCGGCGAAGCACATCAAGGTTATCTGACATGGTCAGGCGTCCTGCGCGGCGTTGGCGTTAGGTCCGATCTCTTTCCAGGCGTCGGCGATATTAGTCAGCAATCTTTCCACCTCTTCAATAGCAGCGAGATCGTTATTCAGGTTGGCCTGTAGCAGACGACGCGTCATATATTCATACAGATCGTCGAGGTTGCCGGCAATTTCGCCGCCGGCCTCATGGTTGAGGCCAGCGCGCAGACCGTTGTTAATGATATTGATCGCTTTAGAGAGCGCCTGGCCTTTGCCGGGAATATCACCCTGTTCCATCAAAATGGTGGCTTTCTTCATCGCGCTCAGCGCGCCGTCAAAGAGTAAAACCACCAGCTGATGCGGGCTGGCGCTCATCACGGCACTTTCCACACCGACCTGCGCGTAGGCCTGAATTCCCGATTTAGCGTACATGTTTAATCCTCGAATTAGCTCATTGCAGCAAACTGCTGCGTCAGGTAGTTCCCGGTTTGCGTCATGGAAGAGACCAGCGAGCTCAGGCTGGTGAACTGTGCCTTATAGCGCGCCATCGTCGCGGAGATCTGGGTATTCACCTGATCGTACTGCGTTGAAAGACGCTTCAGCGTGCTGTTAATGCCGTCTTCGGCTTTCTGCAGAGAGCCGTCGGACGCCAGAATAGACTCCAGCAGATTGCTGGCCTGCGTCGCGAAGCCGGTGGTTTTGCCGTCGCCGGACAGGAAATTCACTACGCTGGTCGATTTCTCATTTAGCGCCTTGTTCAGCTTGTCGCTGTCTACCGTCAGCTTGCCGTTAAGATCCTGGGTTACGCCAATCTGCGACAGCAGCGAGATGTCGCCGCCGCTCTGCGATGACGACAGCACCGAGCGCAGGCGCGTCTGGATATTGCGCAGCGTGCCGTCGCCCAGCAGATCGCCGTTGCTGGTATCCTGAGTGTCACTGCCTTGATCAACCGCAGTATATTTAGTCTGGTTAGCGATGGTGGTTTGCAGTGAGTTATAGGCGTCAACGTAGGCCTGCACCGCATCGATCATCGGCTGGTTATCTTTTTCGACCGTCAGCGTTTCCGGGCTACCAACGTTAGTTTTCGTCAGGTTCAGCGTCACGCCTTCCGGCGCATCGGTAATAGTGTTGCTGCTGCGCGTAATCGCCACGCCGTTGATCGTCAGCTGGGCGTCGGCGGCGGCGACCTGTTCGGTCATACCGTTAGAAGAAGCCGTCTTGTCATAGCCGATGTACTGCGCCAGCGCGCTGTCGTTCGTGGTGACCGTCATTTCATTAGCGATGCCGGTATCGCGCGAGGTCAGCGACAGATAATAGGTGTTGTCATCAGACTTAATAATGCTGGCGGTGACGCTGCCCTGCTGTTTGTTAATCGCATCGCGGATATCCGCCAGGCTGGTCTGATCCTGGGTCAGCGTCACGGTCATTGGCGTGGTCTGCCCGCTCTGCGCAATAGTGATGGTGCGCGAGGCCAGCGAGCTGTCGCCCAGGTCCGTATCTTTGCTGGGGGCGGATTTAGATAGCAGCGACTGCGCTTTAGCCAGATTGCTGACTTCGATTGAATAGTTGCCCGCCGTCGCGTTGTTAGCCAGCGTCGCGCTAAAGGCGGTATTGGTGCTGGTGACTTTCGTCGATGCGATGTCGGAGGTTTTTTTTAGCGCATTGGCCGCAGTCTGCAACTTTGACAGCGACGTCTGCACAACGCCCCACGCGGTGAGCTTCGCTTTATAAGAGGCCTGCTGCGTGGTGATCGGCGTAAGGCGCGTTCTTTCTGACGTCTCCAGGCTGTCATACAACGATTGCAGATCGAGACTGGTACCCGCACCGAGAGAGCTAATCGTGGCCATGTTGTAATCCTTTGTTGGTTGACTATCACTGGGGTGGGTATCGGCAGCGTCCGACAAAAGATTAGCCCTGATGGAAAAAATCAATGGCGAGATAAAAAGCCCTTCTTTATTGCAGTTCCGGCTTTTGCCCTTTTATGATTTTCCAAAAAAAATTTCCTAAAGGTTGGTTTAGGGGTGTCGATAATGAGGTTGACGGTGATAAAGCCGCTTTACAGATGCCTGAATCTGAACCAATTTTTTTGAAGGAAATCTATCATGGCAGTTATTAATACTAACACTCTGTCGCTGACTACTCAGAACAACCTGAGCAAATCTCAGTCTTCTCTGGGCTCCGCGATCGAGCGCCTGTCCTCTGGTCTGCGTATCAACAGCGCGAAAGATGACGCAGCAGGTCAGGCAATCGCTAACCGCTTCACCTCCAACATCAACGGCCTGAGCGTGGCGGCACGTAACGCCAACGACGGTATCTCTCTGGCGCAGACCGCTGAAGGCGCGCTGAGCGAAATCAACAACAACCTGCAGCGCGTACGTGACCTGACCGTTCAGGCGCAGAACAGCTCCAACTCTGCTTCTGACATCGACTCCATCCAGTCTGAAGTTAACCAGCGTATGGAAGAGATCAGCCGCGTAACTGCCCAGACCGACTTCAACGGCATCAAAGTCCTGAGCAACGCCGCTAATAAGAACTTCAGCTTCCAGGTTGGCGCAAAAGACGGCGAGAAGATTGATATCCAGGTTTCTGCAGCTTCCGGCTGGGATATGGCAAGTACTATCGCAACGGACGGTAAATCAACCCTGAATACGGCTTCAACCGACAGCGCCAGCATTAAAATCAACGGCAACGCGCGTACTGTTAAGGCAGAAGGCTTTGACGTTCTGCTGGGCAAAATCAACGCCAGCGGTGGTATTGCAACTACGGGCGTCGGCGTGAATGCTAGTGGAGCGATTACAGGTACAGCCAAGCCGCTGGAAGCGATCGATGCTGCCATCAAGTCTGTCGACTCTCAGCGCAGCCTGCTGGGTGCGTCTCAGAACCGTTTTGAATCCACCATCACCAACCTGAACAATACGACAAACAACCTGTCCGCAGCGCGCAGCCGTATTCAGGATTCTGACTACGCGACGGAAGTGTCCAATATGTCCCGCGCGCAGATCCTGCAGCAGGCTGGCAGTTCTGTGCTGGCGCAGGCCAACCAGGTTCCGCAGACCATGCTGTCCCTGCTGCGTTAATCGTTCTCCGTTTACGTTGTTATCAACGCCCTCGTACGAGGGCGTTTTTTTACCGCTTTCCAGGCTATTTACCGTCGTTAAATAATTCAAGAAAGCGTTAAAAAAAACTAAAGTCCTGCTTAACGTTGTCGATAACATTTATGACGGTGATGAAGCCGCAGGCCAAATGCCGAACCCTAATTAAACTTTAAGGATACTTATCATGGCAGTTATTAACACTAATACCCTGTCGTTGACTACTCAGAACAACCTGAGCAAATCTCAGTCTTCTCTGGGCTCCGCGATCGAGCGTCTTTCTTCTGGCCTGCGTATCAACAGCGCGAAAGATGACGCTGCTGGTCAGGCGATTGCTAACCGCTTCACCTCCAACATCAACGGCCTGGGCGTGGCGGCACGTAACGCCAACGACGGTATCTCTCTGGCGCAGACCGCTGAAGGCGCGCTGAGCGAAATCAACAACAACCTGCAGCGCGTACGTGACCTGACCGTTCAGGCGCAGAACAGCTCCAACTCTGCTTCTGACATCGACTCCATCCAGTCTGAAGTTAACCAGCGTATGGAAGAGATCAGCCGCGTAACTGCCCAGACCGACTTCAACGGCATCAAAGTCCTGAGCAACGCCGCTAATAAGAACTTCAGCTTCCAGGTTGGCGCAAAAGACGGCGAGAAGATTGATATCCAGGTTTCTGCAGCTTCCGGCTGGGACCTGGCAAGTACTATCGCAACGGACGGTAAATCAACCCTGAATACGGCTTCAACCGACAGCACCAACAATAAAATCAACGGCAACGCGCGTACTGTTAAGGCAGAAGGCTTTGACGTTCTGCTGGGCAAAATCAACGCCAGCGGTGGTATTGCAAGTACAGGCGTATCTGTTGTTACTTCTGATGGTTCTATCTCCGGCTCTGCCAAGCCGCTGGAAGCGATCGATGCTGCCATCAAGTCTGTCGACTCTCAGCGCAGCCTGCTGGGTGCGTCTCAGAACCGTTTTGAATCCACCATCACCAACCTGAACAATACGACAAACAACCTGTCCGCAGCGCGCAGTCGTATTCAGGATTCTGACTACGCGACGGAAGTGTCCAATATGTCCCGCGCGCAGATCCTGCAGCAGGCTGGCAGTTCTGTGCTGGCGCAGGCCAACCAGGTTCCGCAGACCATGCTGTCCCTGCTGCGTTAATCGTATTAGCCACAATGGCTATCAAGGCACCTTCGGGTGCCTTTTTTTATGGGCGGAAAAGGCAGGAGATTAGCCTGCTAATTTCGAGATAGCATATCGCTTTAAGAGAGATAATAAGCAGCATAGTACTTTCCCCATCATGTGGTTCGCTAGAAATTCAGTGCCTTTCATGATGCCATCTTAAGGTTAATTTATGAAAAACATTCTTATTAGTATTGATAAACTTAATGAATACGATATGTTTGTCAGTGAAGTGATTGACATCGTTGATAATTATGTTGAGAAAGGATGGGGCGTTGATATCTATACGCATACATGCAAATCATCAATAAAAAATATTATTAGTAATAAAAATCCAGCCAATATCACCTTTATAGCGCAAGATTTTACAGATTTTAAAGAAAAGTATGATGCTCTCTGGGTATACAGGGGATATATCCCTGAGAAGTTATCAACTTATATCAATGAACACCATCAAGACATAAATGTTTATTTCAGACACTTTTATGAATATTCTGATCTTTATATTCCGTATGGATGTGACGTTGAAAATGACTCGCCGGGCATATCGATAGCTTTATCCGAGGTAAGTCAGCATAGCCTTGAAAAAAAAGGCATTGATTCAGCAAGAATCAAAGTCTTGCCATTTTGTTCTAACAAGCAATACTTTGAATATCCCTCTGCATTAAAGACAGGGGATATCGAGAAGGTGTTATATATTGGTTCGAATTTTCCGTCAGTCATGGAAGATTTATTAGACGAATTAAAAAATAAAAATAAATCTCTGAATTGGTTAGACACTTCCGAGGTTGAAAATATCTACCCAGAAGACATCTGTTCATATGATGTTGTTATTTGTAAGGAATTTATGGTTCCTAAAGTGCTTACTTTAGGGATACCGGTTTTTATATTTAACGAAAATAAATTTCATGGATATATCAACGATTCTAATTTTCATGAATCCATGCGACATCACTTTTCGGGTGATAATTTAACTGCTGTAGCCGATGCCAGGCTGGCCTGGAATGTTATAGCTGAAGAGTTAGCCGAGACAAGGATTTGGACTTTTAATAATAAAGAAAATTTAAAAAAGACCTTCTCTTTTGAAAAGGCTGTCGAAGAAATTAATTGTCCAGCAGACAGAACAGGTAAGCTATCGTTTACTAACAAACAAGTGCTGGCTTTAAGCATACATGCGAAGTCATTGACAGAGAATGAAGAAAAAGATTATCTCCTGACAGACTGGCTAAAAGAAAGAGAAATATCAGAAGCCAGAAAACGGTCGCTATTAGAATATGCAAGTATTTTTAGGGAACAAGCGAATATAGGCATAGTTATTATCTGTGACTCGACTGATGAAGGAAGTTTAGCATTAACGATTAAAAGTTTGAGGTGTATGGTGGGAATGCCAGACACCCTGTATTTTCTTTCTGAAAAAGAAATACTACCAAGTGTATTTAGTGAGTATAATTTAAAGGCTCATTTATACAATGATATTAATAGTATTTTTGAAGAAACAAACCATAACTCGCTGCTTTTTATTACAGCAGGTGATGAGGTTAATTCAAATGCCCTGTTGCTGTTATTCGAATATAGCATCCGTCATCCAGAGGTTTTAGTATGTTATTTTGATGAGCTGGCTATCAATGAAAGCAAAAACGATAGTTTAATCCTTAAGCCTGACTGTAACGTAGATTTGCTCAGAAGTTATCCCTATATTGGCCGAAATCTATTGATAAACGTTAATGCAGCTAAGACGGTCAGAGTGGCTGGCTCAACGTATCAGAACCTGGCTTTACTTGATCTTACATGGAAACTTATTGAAATTAAAGGGCCTGCCATATTGGGAAGGTTGCCTGAAGTCATAACGAAAATGTGTATCGGGTGGGATGCATGGTTAAATAGCGAACACATTATTACTGAAAATAAGCGTGTTGTAAGTGAGCATTTGTCAAGAATAGGCATACAAGCGAATATTACTGAAGGGAGTTTAAATTTTAACCAAAATATTGAGTATATACTCCCTTACCACCCTTTAGTATCTATAATTATAATTACCAGGGATAATTTTACTTTACTGAATCGTTGTATTGAAAGCCTGTTACAAAATACCCGATATCTTAATTATGAAATCGTGATTGCTGACAATGGTTCAGTGGACAAGGATATGCTATTTTTCCTGGAAAAAGTAGAGGCGGGAATATTTAGTAATATCAGTGCGTTACGTATGAATGCTGAATTTAATTTTTCGTTAATAGCTAATCAGGCATCTCGTGAGGCTAAAGGCGAAATTTTGCTTTTTTTAGATAATGATACAGAAATTATTCAATCTCAGTGGCTGGACGTTTTGTTACAGCAGGTTATGCGTCCAGAAGTAGGATTAGTAGGTCCCCGTCTGGAGTATTATGACGGGCGAATCCAACACGGCGGATTTATACTCGGCGTTAACGATGGCGTTGAAAATGTTTTTGATGGATATAATAGTGCGGAACCGGGTTATCTCTTTTATTTGAATAATGTTCGGAATGTGTCAGCGCTATCCTCTTCATGTCTTATGATCCGTAAAAATGTCTTTGATGAAGTTGGTGGATTTTCTGACGATGTATTTAAGTTCTATTATGGAGATGTCGATCTTGCTTTGAAGTTAACACAGCAAGGATATCTCCATATATGGACGCCATATGCACGTGTAAAACATATGGGTGGGGGTTCGCGCCTGTTTGACAAAAAATTTAAAGTAAAAGCTTGTCCAGACAAGGAAGATATTGAAAATCTAAAAAGCCTATGGGGAGAGAAGCTATTTTCTGATAGTTCTTATCATCCTCATATGTCTAAATCAGGGAAGCTTTTCACGCTGTCGCCAAGAACTGCGCGGACTCAGGCGGCATTGCCGGGAAGACCATATCCTGTTGTATTAGCTAACCATATCAACTGGTTTGGCTGTGGAAACCATAGGATAATACAACCTTTTAAAGCGCTCGAGGCACACTCACAAATTGAGGGTGGTCTAAACTATGGTATTGCCGAAACGTTAGAAGTTGCACAATTACAGCCAGATGTGATTTTAATGGAATTGGTGACAGGTCCTGCTATTCCAGAATTAATTAGCGAGTACAGAAAAGTCTGTTCCGCTAAAATAATCGTAGAGTATGACGATTTTTTAATTAACTTGCCTGTTAAAAATGACTTAAAAAGCAGACTTCCTAAAAATCTGATTAAGAACTTTAGGCGTGTAATGGAAAGTGTTGATTGGGTTGTTGTATCAACAAATACATTAGCTGAAGCTTATAGTTCATATCATGATGATATACGAGTTGCCCATAACCGTTTAGCTGAGCATCAGTGGGGGCACCTAAAAAGCGAAAAGCTGACAGGGAAAAAAATTCGTGTTGGCTGGGCTGGTGGAAATAGTCATCGAGGGGACCTGGATATTTTAAAACCCATTATTAAACACTTCCAAAATGAAGTGGAATGGGTTTTTATGGGTATGAAGCCTGATGGTGTTCATTGTGAGTATCATCCGGGTGTTCCATTTGATTTATATCCCGAAAAATTAGCTAGTTTAAATTTAGATCTGGCGCTGGTACCGCTTGAAATTAACTTTTTTAATGAGTGTAAAAGCAATTTAAGGTTGCTTGAAATAGGGACTTGTGGAGTGCCGATTATCGCTACTGATATCGAACCATACCGCTGCGGCTTGCCTGTTACGCTTGTTAGTAACAAATTTAAAGATTGGGTTTCTGCTATCCAGGAGCATATAAATGAAAAAAACTGGCTAGAAAAACGAGGGGATTTGCTGCGTAATGAAATTCATCAAAAATGGTATCTGAGAGAGAGCGGACTCGATGAGTGGCGTTCAGCATGGCTGCCGAAGTAAGGGGCTGAAAACGTGGATAATTCAACTGACGAGAAAAACATGCTGAACCATCCCTACTATATTATGTCGCCCGATTACCGCGAGTCCTCAGGCGGCATTCAGGTTTTACATAAACTTTGTCACCGCATTAATTTACAAGGTGGCGAAGCCTGGATGGTCGGGTGCAGCAAGTTCAACCCGGACTGGCAGACGCCGGTGCTGACGATGGAAAAAATGCATGAGCATACCGTCAACCATAAGGTCGCTATCGCCGTCTACCCGGAGATCGTCGTCGGCAATCCGCTGAATGCGAAAGTTTGCGTGCGCTATATGCTCAACCATGAAGGCTTGCTGAACGGTACGCTGATGGAAGAGAGCGTCGACGATCTCTTTTTCTGGTACAGCTCGCAGCTGATCGTCAAAGAACCCAACCCCGATTTTCTCACGCTGGTTGGGCCGGATATGAGCATCTTTTTCGACGACGGGCGGGAAAAGACCAGCAAACTTCTCTATCTCAACCGCGTGCCGGAAGCCTGCGTCGATTTCTCCAGGCTGCCAGCCGATATAAAAATCATCTCCGTGCAGAAACCGCTGCCGCTCCATGAGCTGGCGGAGATCCTGAAAGGCGCGTCGGTGATGTACACCTATGAATGGTCCGGCACCTGCAACCTTGCGGCGCTGTGCGGCACGCCGGTCGTGGCGATGGTTGCGCCGGGCTATGAAAAACTGGCGATTTCAACGGCGTCGTTGGCGGATATGGGCAATGCCGGCGTCAGCTGGTCTGACGATGAGGCTTCTCTCGACGCCGTCAGACAGGATATTTATAAGGTAAAAGAGCAGCTGCAAAAGTATGAAGATAAATTCTATCAGCAGCTGGGTGTCTTCTTCGCCAAAACGCAGCAGGCGGCACAGCGGCTGGAGAGCGTCTCGGCTGCCGAACGCCTTGATTTCGCGCGCCTGATTCATCAGCCTCCGGCTGATATCAACCCGGCGCACGGCGACGGCGCAGCGCTGCTGTTTATTATTCTCGCTAATGAGCTTAACGCCGCTCAATTGGATGATACGCTGACGTCGCTGGCCGCTCTGAAGCCGTATGGCGAGCGGCTCATCCGCGTTGCGGTTATCGCGACGGTTCCCGTCTCGCGCCAGGACGTGCGCTGCCTGCAACTGGATGAGGAGCGCAGCTTCGACGCGCAGCTGCGTCAGCTGATGGTCGGGGCGGATGCCGAATGGCTTACTTTTATGCAGGCGGGAGAGAAAATTTCGCAGAACAGCTATCCCTGGCTGATGCGCTTTCTCTCCGGCTGTGAGCAGAGCTATGCGGTTTATAGCGATAAGCTCTTTGAAGATAAAGCGGGAAGCCTCGAAGCCGCTCTGCTACCGACATTTGATCTGGATATGTTTATCAGCCTCCCGGCGATAAGCGGGCGTAACTGGATCTATAAAACCGCCTTTGTACAGCAGGTGTTGGATGAGGCGGAACTGACCTTTAGCAATCCCGATCTGGCGCTGATCGCCTGCCTGGTTGAAACCCGGCGGACAGAAACCATCCGGCATTTTCCTGAGCCGCTGTTTGTTGTTAAGAGCAATATCGTTTTGCATCATCATGCTGATGCAGCGCGTTTGAAGAAGATGCTGAACAGGCTGGGTTATCAGCACGCCGAGATTGGGCTTGAATACTCCACCTACTACCGTGCCAAATATCATCGTAACGTCACGGCTAAAATTTCAGCCGTCATTATTGCCGATGATGACCTTGATGCGTTGCAGCAGTGCGTCACCAGCTTTATTCAAACCGTGCCGGATTACGATTATGAACTTATCATTATCAATAACGGCTGTCGTTCGCCGGTGTTGGAAGCCTGGTTTCAGGGGCTGAGCGAATTAGATCCGACGCGGTTTCGGGTGTTGAGCGCGCAGGAGCCGCAAAAGGATGCTTTCCTGTTTAATCAAGCCGTCGCGATCGCCACAGGCGATGTGATGTTAAAGCTCGATCCGCAGCTCTGTTTCGAACAACCGCACTGGGTTGGGACGCTGATCGATCATCTCTTCCGGTCGGATGTCGGCGCCGTCTCCGGCAAGCTGATCAAAAGCAGCGGAAAAATCTATTCAGCCGGTATGATCATGGGCTTTCACCACAGCGCCTTTCCTGTCGGATTTAATGAGCCGGTTGGGGCGCAGGGCTATTGCCACCGGTTTAATCTGGTTCATGCTTTCAGCACGCTTTCAGGCGAAATGCTGATGATCAAAAGAGAGCGGCTGATCGCGTTAGGCGGCGTGGATGAATCATTCGATGCTTTTCAGGAATCCATCAACGATCTGTGCCTACAGCTGGGCGCCGCCGGGCTGAAAAATATTATGACGCCGTTTGCCGTAGCGCGCATTCAGCGGGAAAATCCGTCATCGCTGCATGTCTCTGACCATGACAGACATATTCTTTACGCACGCTGGTTAAACGCTATCGCTGACGATCCGGCTTACCATCCGCATCTTAGCCTTTCCGAGCATGTCTATCGCCATACTGAAGCAGAGATCATTGCTGGCGTCACGCATAGCCGGAAAAAAGGCCAGACGCGCAGCCTGGCCTGCCTGTTCGCCAGGCCGGAAAAAGCTGCTGCCGCGCAGTTTATTTGTAATCTGCGGATGCTTGAGCATGCAGGAGAGATCAACCTGACGCTCTTTACGCCGCGGCTGGATCTCATCGCAATTTTGCGGGAAAAGCCGCAGGTAGTTATCCTGGATAATGCCTGCCTGGCCTGTTATCAAGAGCTGGAAATTCTCCGCCACTACTTGCCTGACGCCGCGTTTCTACTTTTTGTCGCCGATACGCTGAATATTATGCAGGACGCGCATTTTTTACAGGCGGCGCCGCTGTTAAATAAAATTATCCTGCGTAATAAACACGCGGACGCTATTCCGCCAGGTTTTGAAAATAACGCTATTTACCTTGCTGACGCTTTGCATCCTTCGTTTGCAGAGACGACAGTCAGAAAGGCGAATCAGCAAAAACCGCGGGTAGGGCTGTTTTTGAACGATATTCAGGAGAACGACTGGAAATTCCTTTTGCCTGTAGTGAAAGAGCTGGCTGATGAGATGGATATTATCGTCTATGGCGAATTTCCCCAGGCGATAAGAGCGGTGGCGAAAGAGTATCACCGTAAGGTGAACGTGGAAAAACTGCCTCAGACGCTTTGCGCATTAGATCTGGAGCTGGCGCTTTTCCCGGCGGTAGGGGATGGGAATGACTTTGCTTCCGGTTCTTATATGCTGTTGGCCGTGGCTGCGACGGGCTGTAACGTTCTTTGCAGCGACGTGAAGGCATATTATATTGACGCGCCGGTTATACGGTTGAAAAATAAAAAATCCCTGTGGAAATACTCAATTCGTAAAATGCTGGAAAACAGGGCATCCAATTATGCAAGTGGTTTGGCGATGCGCGAGAAGGTGTTGTCCCATTCACTGTTTGACGCCGCTGCCGTACAGCAATGGCTGACGCAGCTGGATGCAACGATTCCGTCCCGCTAGTCGCGCGTTTACTGAATGCGCCAGAAAAAACCGCCTTACAATGAAGGCGGTTTTTTTATTAACAGGCGTAGCTCATATCATCATCGCTGCTGACTATCCCCAACGCGCTCAGCCAGTTGGAGCTACGCTGTGGCTGCCTGTCGGCGGAGGCGAGCAGTGCGCTGTTGCCCGGACGCGGCGCGGTGGTGATATATTCCCGGCTGCTGATTGGCACCAGCCTGGGGGCGCTGCCGCGCAGGCTGAAAATCGCCTGCGCGAACTCATACCAGCTTACCGCTTTATCGCCGCAGTAGTGATAGATGCCTGCCGCTTCAGGCTCTGCCGCCAGCGCAATCATCGCCTGCGCCAGATCGCCCGCATAGGTCGGGCAGCCGCGCTGATCGTTAACCACGCGGATCGTCTCGTGCGTTTGCGCCAGGCGCAGCATGGTTTTGACGAAGTTATTGCCGTACTCGCTGAATACCCAGGAAGTGCGGATGATGATCGCCTGCGGCAGAATCGCCTGCACGCGCTTTTCGCCTTCCCATTTGCTCAGGCCGTAAAAGTTAATCGGGCAGGGGAGATCGCTCTCGATGTACGGCGTCGGTTTGCTGCCGTCGAAAACGTAGTCGGTAGAGATATGGATCAGCTGCGCGCCCACTTCACGCGCCGCGCGCGCCAGGTTCTCCGGTCCAATCGCGTTGATTTTCATGGCGCGGATGCGGTCGATCTCCGCTTTATCGACCGCCGTATAGGCGGCGGCATTCATGATTACCTGCGGACGAAAGCGACGCACAATGCGCTCCACCGCCGCGCGGTCGGTGATGTCCAGCTCGGCTGAGCCGCAGGCGAGCATCACCCAGTCGGCGGGAAAACGATCCAGCAGGCAGCGACCCAGTTGGCCGTAAGCGCCGGTTAACAATATGCGCATTGCATGAGCTCCGTTAGAGGTAATCCTTTTTTATCTTTATCTGACAGCTGCGGGGCAGCTACCGGCCACTCGATATTTATTGTAGGGTCGTTCCACAACAGGCAGGCTTCATCCTGCGGGTTGTAATAGTCGGTGCATTTATATTCGAAATCGGCGCTCTCGGACAATACGACAAAACCGTGCGCCAGGCCGGGCGGGATCCAAAGCTGCGTCTGATTCTCTTCCGATAAGATCGCGCCGGTCCACTGGCCGAAGGTGGGCGAATCGGGGCGAATATCCACCGCGACGTCAAACACTTCGCCGCGCGCCACGCGCACCAGCTTGCCCTGCGGCTGGGTCCTCTGGAAATGCAGCCCGCGCAGTACGTGACGGCCTGAGCGTGAATAGTTGTCCTGTACAAACTCCGCGTCGATGCCCAGCAGCTGCTGGTAGCGGCGTTTTTCGAAGGTTTCCAGGAAAAATCCGCGCGCGTCGCCATAGACGGTGGGCTGAATAATTTTTACATCACTAATCCGCGTATCGATAACCTTCATGGTTCCACCAGCAGCTGATCGAGATAAGCGCCATACTGCGTTTTGTTCAGGTAGCGAGCCCGTTCTCGCAGCTGCTCGCCGCTCAGCCAGCCTTTACGCCAGGCGATCTCTTCCAGGCAGGCGACTTTGAAACCCTGGCGCTTCTCAATGGTGTGAATAAAGTGCGACGCTTCGAGCAGGCTGTCGTGCGTGCCGGTATCGAGCCAGGCGAAGCCGCGGCCCAGCACCTCCACCGTCAGCAGCCCATCCTCCAGATACATCTGGTTCAGCGTAGTGATCTCCAGTTCGCCGCGCGCGGAAGGTTTAACCTGCTTCGCCATCGTGCAGACCTGCTGATCATAAAAATAGAGGCCGGTCACCGCATAATTCGATTTAGGCTGCGTCGGCTTCTCTTCCAGCGAGATCGCCTGGAACTGTTTATTGAACTCCACCACGCCGAAGCGCTCCGGGTCCATCACCTGATAGCCGAAAATCGTGGCGCCGCCGTCGCGCGCGCTGACGTCTTCCAGCTTTTTGGCGAAGCTCTGACCAAAGAAAATGTTATCGCCCAGCACCAGCGCGCAGCCTTCGCCGGCAAGAAAGTCCTCGCCGATGATAAATGCCTGCGCCAGGCCTTCCGGCTTTGGCTGCACGGCGAACTGCAGCTGAATGCCGAACGAGCTGCCGTCACCCAGCAGCCGTTGAAAGGACGGCAAATCTTCAGGCGTGGTGATCACCAGAATCTCTCTAATGCCCGCCAGCATCAGCACGGAGAGCGGATAGTAAATCATCGGCTTGTCATACACCGGCAGCAGCTGTTTGGATACGCCGCAGGTGACCGGATGCAGCCGGGAGCCCGTGCCGCCGGCGAGTACGATACCTTTCATACAGAGTCTCGATGTAGCAGTAAGTAGGGCCTTCTCAGGGAATGCAATAAAGATTACGCCTCACCCTGACTGGCTAATGGCGCAAATAAAGAGGCAAAGCAGGGGCTTTATTGCGGATAACGCGGCGCCGGAGAAAGTTTTCGCGTTACGGATACAGAAAACGCGTTCGCTGCCGATAATCAGTGCAAAACAGGGTGATTAACGGGCCTGGCCCGCTTATTTTTGTGGAGTGTTAATGCGCTTCAATTATGACTTGTTGCCAGGTGAACACCTGACCTTTGAGGAAATCAGCCGCCGCTACGGGCAGAAATATCCTGCGGAGAAGGCGCTGACGCTGCGCGGCTTATTAAGTCCTTCCACCAGTCCGCGTCAGCTGGTTATCCGGGCGGTGTTCGCCCACCAGACGGAAAACAGTCCGCTGGAAGATCTGCTGTTCGTGTCGGACGACAACGAGCGCAAAAACTATCTGCGCCGTTTCGAGCATTATATGCAGAACGGGCAAACCTTCCTTTATCTGCGGCGCAACGACCTCGCCAAATCGTTGTGGAAAGTGATGGGGGAGAGCCGGGTGTACGCCATGCTCGATCCCGGCTCCGCCACGGCGCAGAACCTGCTGACCAGCCGGGGCTACCGTCTGACGCTGATGCGTCGGCAGGGCGACGACGATTACTGGCAGCTGTTCGATGCGCAGGCGCAACCCTGCTTTAGCGAGGCGCGCACACTGCAGTTTCTGGTCGTGATGGAAACACCGCTCATGCCGACGCCCGGCGCGGTGATCGCCGGTCAGCAGGTGGGACGACGCGTCAGAACGAAAGTGTTGCAGCGCGCCAGCCAGGCGGAATTCGCCGCGGCGGTCAACGCGCGTTACGGCGGCTGCGTCATTACCGGCACCACGGTACAGGCGCATGTCGCCGCGCCGTGGGTGGAAGCGTGCCATATCGATACGCGTGAAAATGATGAAGGCCTGCTAACCGATAACAGCGTCGATAACGGATTACTGTTGCGCAGCGATTTACAACGGCTGTTTATCAGCGGGCTGCTGCATATCGACAGCGAACGGGGCACGGTGCACTTCCGTCAGGCACTGCAGGCTGATGAAGAACTGCTGGCCTTTTATCAGGGCATCGAGGGCCAGGTCTGCGCCCTGTGGGCGCGGGTGCCGCCTGCGACGCGCGCGAAGCTGAAAGCAATACGCCGCACGGCTTGAATTATAAGAATGTGATCTTACCGGCCTTGCGCCGGTAGTGGTTACAAACTTTTTCTAAATAACCCGTCTTTTTTATCCCTATTCCGCCAATCGATCACCCTACAGAATCGGATAATCATGCCGATAACGTAACTAACGCAGGGTAGTCAAAGTGAACGATCTCTATACCGCCGATGGCGTGATGGATAAACATTCGCTGTGGCAGCGATATGTACCACTGGTACGCCATGAGGCGTTACGCCTGCAGGTACGGCTGCCCGCGAGTGTTGAGCTGGATGATTTACTGCAGGCCGGCGGCATTGGACTGTTGAATGCTGTGGAGCGCTATGACGCGCTGCAGGGCACCGCCTTCACCACCTATGCCGTGCAGCGCATTCGCGGCGCCATGCTCGATGAGCTGCGCAGCCGCGACTGGGCGCCGCGCAGCGTGCGCCGCAACGCGCGTGAAGTGGCGAGCGCGATGCACCAGTGCGAGCAGGCGTTGGGACGTGCCGCATCGGAGCAGGAAGTCGCTAAACAGCTCAATGTTTCGCTGGAGGAGTATCGGCAGATTCTGCTGGATACGAATAACAGCCAGCTTTTCTCCTATGACGAGTATCGCGAAGAACATGGCGATAGTGCGGAACTGGTGACGGACGGCCATGAAGAGGCCAACCCGCTTCACCAGCTGATGGAAGGGAATCTCCGTGAACGTGTCATTGAAGCGATCGAGGCGCTGCCCGAACGCGAAAAAATGGTGCTGACACTGTATTACCAGGAAGAGCTGAACCTGAAAGAGATTGGCGCCGTGTTGGAGGTGGGTGAGTCCCGCGTCAGCCAGCTGCACAGTCAGGCGATAAAACGCCTGCGCGCCCGGTTAACGGGAGCGCGCTGACAGCGTCAGCTCTCGCTTTCGAGGACATATAACCGGGAGTCTCCTCAATGGGAACCAAACTAAAAACGAGGCCATTAAGCCGTTATCTTAAAGATTACAAACACAGCCAAAGCAATTGTTCACACTGCGGAAAAATACTCGACAGGATGGCGTTGGTTTTTCGCGGTCAGATCATTAATAAAGAAGCTATCTCCCGGATGGACCAACCGATCGACGATCAGGTCTGGCTTAAATTACAAAATGAACTGACCGCGCTGTGCCGGTTTTGCAGCGATATTTACTGCAACACCCACCCTAATTATTTTGACATTATGGCGTTTAAACAATATCTGTTTGAACAGACCGAAATGAGCCACAGCACCATTCGTGAATATGTGGTTCGCCTGCGTCGTCTGGATGACATGCTTTCGGCAAAGAATTATCCGGCCGAAAAATTACGCGGCTGCAGCTGGCATGAATGTCTGGAACATGATTTACCGGATGCCGGCAACAATAACTACCGCATCGCCCTGCGCAAATACGATCAGTTTTTAGGCTGGCAGCGTAATTAGGCGTCAGGCACGGATGAGCTTTCATCCGTGCCTCGCTCTTTTTTCCATCAGGCGGGCCTTTCTGCGTCGCGATCACACGAACTGACCGTAGATCCCCACCGCATCTTCTGCAACACTGTAGCTCTTATCCTGTGTGCGTGGAGGCTGCTTTGTCCCTGTCCAATCTGATCCAATATCCTCGTCTCGAACTCATTGGGGCGCCGACGCCGCTGGAGCATTTGCCGCGTCTTTCCGACTACCTTGGCCGCGACATCTTTATCAAGCGCGACGACATCACTCCGTTGGCGCTGGGCGGCAATAAGCTGCGCAAGCTGGAGTTCCTGGCGGCGGACGCGCTGCGGGAAGGGGCGGACGTGCTGATCACCGCTGGCGCCATTCAGTCTAACCATGTGCGCCAGACGGCGGCGGTGGCGGCGAAGCTGGGACTGAAATGCGTCGCGCTGCTGGAAAACCCCATCGACACCCGTGCGGAAAATTACCTCGGCAACGGCAACCGCCTGCTGCTGGATCTGCTCGACTGCGAAATTGAGCGGGTTGATGCACTGCACGCGCCCGCTGAACAGCTGAACGTGCTGCGCGATCGGCTGGAGGCGCAGGGCTTCCGGCCTTACGTGGTGCCGGTCGGCGGCTCTAACGCGCTCGGCGCGCTGGGCTACGTCGAGTGCGCGCAGGAGATCGCGCACCAAAGCGAAGGGGTGGTCGATTTCGCCGCGGTGGTGGTCGCCTCCGGCAGCGCCGGCACGCATGCCGGCCTGGCGGTAGGACTGGAGGCGCTGCTGCCGGAAACCGAACTGGTTGGCGTGACAGTGTCACGAAAAGTCGCCGATCAGCTGCCGCTGGTTAGCGCGCTGCGCCAGAATCTAGACGGACTGCTGGAGACACACAGCCGCGCCGACATCACGCTCTGGGACGACTACTTCGCCCCGCGCTACGGCATGCCGAGCGAAGAGGGCATGGAGGCGGTAAAACTGCTGGCGCGGCTGGAAGGTATCATTCTCGATCCGGTTTACACCGGCAAGGCGATGGCGGGCCTGATCGACGGCATCAGTCAGCAGCGTTTTCGCCGCGAAGGGCCGCTGCTGTTCGTACATACCGGCGGCGCGCCGGCATTATTTGCTTATTATCCTTCCGTCTAATCCTGAAAACTGAAAAAGGTTTATAATCAGCCTGTTTAACCATCGATGGCCGCCGACGCTATGCACGGCGTCCATCCGTTTTAGCCAGGCCGGTCGGCCTCGCTTTCCGTAGCACAGACGGAAAGCGGCCTGCACAACAATCCAACAATAAATGGAGTGACTATGAATTTCTCTCAGGTACGTCGTCAGCTGCTGCTGGGCGTGATGGCGACGGCGCTGGTTGCCGGCGTCAACGTGAAAACCTTCGCTGCGGAAAATCTGCTGAATAAAGTAAAAGAGCGCGGCAGCCTGCTGGTGGGGCTGGAAGGCACCTATCCGCCGTTCAGCTTCCAGGATGAGAACGGCAAGCTGACCGGCTTTGAAGTAGAGTTTGCGCAGGCGCTGGCGCAGCACCTGGGCGTGAAGGCGAGCCTGAAGCCGACCAAATGGGACGGCATGCTGGCGTCGCTGGACTCCAAACGCATCGATGTGGTGATCAATCAGGTGACCATCTCCGACGAGCGTAAGAAAAAGTATGATTTCTCCGTGCCTTACACCGTTTCCGGTATTCAGGCGTTGACGCGCAAGGACAAAGAGGGCTCCATCAAAGGCCCGCAGGATCTGGCGAACAAAAAAGTGGGCGTCGGCCTCGGCACCAACTATGAGCAGTGGCTGCGTGAGAACGTGAAGGGCGTGGATATCCGTACCTATGATGACGATCCGACCAAATATCAGGATCTGCGCTCTGGCCGCGTTGACGCTATCCTTGTCGATCGCCTCGCCGCGCTCGATCTGGTGAAGAAAACCGGCAACACCATGGCAGTTGCAGGCCCGGCCTTCTCCCGTCAGGAAGCGGGCGTCGCACTGCGTAAAGGCAACGAAGATCTGCTGAATGCCATCAACACGGCGATCGGCGAGATGCAGAAAGACGGCACGCTGAATAAAATTTCTGAAAAATGGTTTGGCGCGGACGTCACTAAATAATGCAAGAGAGTATTCAACTGGTGCTGGATTCAGCACCTTTTTTATTAAAAGGCGCCGTCTTTACGCTGCAGCTTAGCATCGGCGGCATGTTCTTCGGTCTGGTGCTGGGCTTTATCCTGGCGCTGATGCGCCTCTCTACCTTCTGGCCCATCGGCCTGCTGGCGCGTTTCTACGTCTCTGTTTTTCGCGGCACGCCGCTGATCGCCCAGCTGTTTATGATCTACTACGGGCTGCCGCAGTTCGGCATTGAACTCGATCCGATCCCCTCGGCGATGATCGGCCTGTCGCTGAATACCGCCGCCTACGCTTCCGAATCGCTACGCGGAGCGATCGCCGCCATTGAGCGCGGCCAGTGGGAAGCGGCGGCCAGCATCGGCATGACGCGCTGGCAAACGCTGAAGCGCGTGGTGCTGCCGCAGGCGGCCCGCACCGCATTGCCGCCGCTGGGCAACAGCTTTATCAGCCTGGTGAAAGACACCTCGCTGGCCGCCACCATTCAGGTGCCGGAGCTGTTCCGCCAGGCGCAGCTGATCACCTCGCGCACACTGGAAGTGTTCACCATGTATCTGGCGGCATCGCTGATCTACTGGGTGATGGCGACGGTGCTGTCGGCGCTGCAAAACCGGCTGGAAGCCCATGTTAACCGTCAGGATCGGGAGGAGAAATGAGCGCCATTGAAGTCAAAAAGCTGGTGAAGCGGTTTAATGGCCAGACGGTGCTGCACGGCATTGATCTGGAGGTCGCCTCCGGCGAAGTAGTGGCGATTATCGGGCCGAGCGGTTCCGGCAAAACCACGCTGCTGCGCAGCATCAACCTGCTGGAGGAGCCGGACAGCGGCACCATCAAGGTAGGTGGCATTGAGATTGATGCGGCGCAGCCGATCGGCAAACAGAAAGAGCGCGTGCGCCAGCTGCGTCAGCAGGTGGGCTTCGTTTTCCAGAGCTTCAATCTTTTCCCGCACCGCTCGGTGCTGGAAAACATTATCGAAGGGCCGGTAATCGTAAAGGGCGAGCCGAAAGCGGAAGCTATCGCCCGCGCCCGCGCGCTGCTGGAGAAAGTCGGGCTGCACGGCAAGGAGACGAGCTATCCGCGTCGTCTTTCCGGTGGACAGCAGCAGCGCGTAGCGATTGCCCGCGCGCTGGCGATGCGCCCGGAAGTGATCCTGTTTGACGAACCGACCTCGGCGCTCGATCCCGAACTGGTCGGTGAGGTGCTGAATACCATACGCTCGCTGGCGGAGGAGAAACGCACCATGGTGATCGTCACCCATGAGATGAGCTTCGCGCGCGACGTCGCCGACCGCGCCATTTTTATGGATCAGGGACGGATCGTGGAGCAGGGGCCGGCAAAGGCGCTGTTCGCTAACCCGCAGCAGGCGCGAACCCGTCAGTTCCTTGAGAAGTTCCTCAGCCAATAACTGGGCCGGTTTCAACCAGTATTGTCTTAAATATTTTCCCTTAGCGGGCGGGCGGATTAACGGCCCGCCCGTTTTTTTCTTATGCCGCCCGCGTTTTCGCCATTAGCCCTTTAGGGCCGCTTATTTTTTTTAAGATAAACGCTACAGCCTTTTCATTCCCGCCACGCCAATAATCCTGATCTGGCTACTTTGCCATTAAGTTCTGATAACACAGCAGGAAACACAGCAATGAACAATAAAAAAAGCGAGGAAATACAGTGGGTGAATACGCTGAAGGGCGGATGCATTCTGCTGGTGGTGCTCTACCACGTGGTTTTACCGGGATTTGAAGGAACGCTGAAATACCTGACGGCAGGCAGCCTGCCGGCGCATATCTGGGTAGCGTTTAATACCGTCCTGTCGCCGTTGCGTATGCCTGCCTTCTTCTTTGTGTCAGGGATGCTGGCGGCACGCGCCATTAATGAAAAACCCTGGCAGAAAGTTTTTACCAGCCGGGTAACGAACCTGTTTTATCTCTATATTCTCTGGGGCGTCATTCAGTGGCTCTCTATTTATGGGATCTCATCGGAAATTACCCATCACCGTATTTCCAGCAACATTAACTCCTCTTACGCGGAATCGCCGCAGGAGTTCATTTCGCTGATGCTGATGGCGATGAGCAGCTCCTGGTATCTCTATGCGCTGGGGCTGTTTTTCCTTTTCGCCAAACTGTTCCGCCAGCAGCGTCTGCCGCTGGTCGTGGTGGCGGTGTTGCTGAACTATGCGGCCGTGGAGAAGATCATTCCCGGCTGGGGGCCAGAGAGCCTTTCACAATACTTTATCTACTTCATCATGGGTTCCTTCTGGAGCGCGCAGGTGATCCAGCTAAGCGAATGGCGTAAAAGCAATCTGCTGCCGTGGCTGGGTCTGGCGGCGCTGGCGGGCGTACATCTGCTGCTGGGGTTACAGAAGAACCTGTTCCTCTGTACCCTGACCATTCTGGCCTGCATCGCGCTGTGCCGCACGTTGAACGTACGCTTTAATATGGCCTGGATGAACTGGATCGGTAAAAACACGCTGCAAATTTATGTGCTGCACCGTATCTTTATCGAATATTTCGGCATGACGGCGATTCTGTTCGCGCTGGATCACCACCTGTTCAACTCCGGCCTGTTCTCGATGCTGTGGGCGGTAGGCTTCCCGATCGGTATGGTGGCGCTCTGTTCCTTCTGTTCAGTGGTCGTCTGGAAAGTGCTGAACAAAGGGCTGGGGAAATCACTGTTTATCTACCCGCGTCTGCTGCGCATGAAGTTTGATGTCTGATTGTCGCAAGACGTAGTGAAGGAAAACGCCGCAGGTAAATGCGGCGTTTTGCTTTGTTTGATATCAGCGCGTTAGTCAATCTATGACCTTCCGTCTGAGTAATCACTATGCATCAATATCCTGTTCATGGAATCGCTCAGAAATGTGGATTTCTCAGTATATTTTTTACTGTGATTCTGGACAGAGAAAAAATCAGGAAATAGCTATTATGTTTATAGTGCTAAATTTCTGCCTGACGAATATCATCCAGCACCGCTTGCAAGAACTCCGCCAGCGTGTCGCAGGAGATAAAAAGGTTTTGGTACTGCTGCTTGTCACGTGATTCCCATTTGTTGGTTCTTGTATCATAGGTATAGGTATCCAGTGAGGAGCTGCCAATTTCAATACAGTAAAAATTTTCTTCTATCATCAGCCCGGGAAAATCAGAGGCTATCTTTGTTAAAAATTCATTAAATGTAAACAGGTCATTCTTATAATCGAAGTGGTTTTTTATGCCGTAAATAATACATCCATCAATATTAATTCCGTCTAAACGCTCAACGAAATTCTTATATTGCTCCCAAAATAGACGTGGAGTTTTGCCAATTTTACGTCCAAAATTATAATCATACAGCTCATCCGGGAAAACGACAGCCGGAGTTACTTTTTCTCTGCGCTTGATAATAAGCTGTTTAAGCTGGTTAATGATGTTGTCGTTTATATACATAGTATCTACCGTTAAGGAAAAATTAAGCCAGCTGGGGCCGCCCATAGCACTTCTTTTACTTCACCCGACGCCATTTTACGCGTGATACTTTTTTGCGCTGAATTAAAAACGTAGTGTTCATAGTCGCGCCGAATCAGCATAAGGTTACTAAAATTATTCGTACCGCTATCATCCAAAGGAAGTTTATGGTGTATCTCCCATTTTTCATCAGGCCGTTGCCCCATTGCCAGCTTCGTCAGTTCTTCCTGGTTAAATCGCCTTTTTACCTCTGGATGCGCCGCCAGCATTTTATAAAATTTGGGCTTAACGGTTTGAAACTGTCTGCGTAGCTGTGCCAGTTCCATGCGATCCCGGCGCACATAATTTATTTTGACCACCTTAATATTATGCAACAGCCTGACTTCACCTCTGGACTTGCCCAGATAGTGGTTCAGCTCTTCCAGATTTGCCGCTGAGACGTGCCCCGCGACGGATGCTTTGCCCAGCATCAGCAGCGACGACAGGGCGATTAACGTGCCCGCCGTTTGCTCATTCAGTACCTCATCAAATCCCTGTGCCGCCTCGCCGCCCAGCTTGCGCGCGGTCTCTGCAAACATCTCAGGATTCTGATGGTAGACGCCGCCAGCGGCCAGCAGACGGCCCGCCATTTTGCTGTTAATGGTCTGGAGCGGAGCGGGCTGCTGCGCTGTTGACGGCAGCGGCGTCGGACGCGGTTTGCCTCCCTGCTGACTGTAATCGCGGCGCGCCACGGAAAGTTGAAAGGCGCGAATAATGTTCGCCGCGCCTTGAAAGGTAAAAACCAGCGGGTCGCGGCAAATCAGTTCCCCGTCATCATTGATATAAAACAGCGCGCCGGGCCTGACGGAAAAGCCGCCGAGCATAACCACCTCGCCGCTGTAAACCATCCCTTTCAGCTTTTCCCGCTCTCGAGGTCCGTGAGGCGGCAGTTGGTTGGTATAGCCGTTAACAGCGTGCCGCTGCATGTTGATAAGCTGAAAACCCGCCGACCAGCGATCATCGAAAACATATTCCTTGTCAATGTGTGACCAGGCATGATGCGGACCGAGAATCAGCTCATATTGCTCCGGCGGGAGATTATCGCGCGGCAGGTAAAAAAGGTTGGGATCCGGCAGGCTCAGGCCCATGCATCATTTCCTTATGATGAAAATAACCGGTTAAAGAGTGTATAAGGTTGAGTGATATTTAATCAGTGAAGAATGGGGAAGGGGTTCTGAAACATTCGGAAAGATTGCTGTGGCGTACAGCAATACGCGCTGAAAAGCTGCGTCAGTGGCGGAAGGGGACGACGCGGCAAGACGATAATAAAAACGCCGCATTCAACATGCGGCGTCAGGCTTAGCGGAAGGCGGCTATTAACCGATAGTCATCAGGCTGGCATTGCCGCCCGCCGCCGCGGTGTTGACGCTCAGGGCGCGTTCAATCAGCAGACGTTCCAGCAGCAGATTGGTCTCGCCGCGGGCGAAGCCCTGCACCGAGACAATCGCGCCGTCGCGCGCCGCGACTTTCTCGCACAGCAGACGCAGCTGATCGGCGTCGCCGTGGTAAATCACCGCGTCGTAATGCTGCTCCGGCGCCAGCGGATCGCGCGCGAAGTCGATGCGCGCGCGCACCTGCTCCGGCAGAGACTGCGCCAGCTTGCGATGCAGCTCATCGTCCTGCCACAGCGCGCGGCTGCCGACGCTGGTGACCGCCGCCAGCTGGATCAGCGCATCCGCCTCGTTATCCGCCAGGCACAGTACGCGCTCGCGCGGCAGCAGGATATAGGTATTGCGTTCGCCGGTCGGCCCCGGCAGCAGACGGACGGTGCCGCCCTGCGCCAGCTGTTCGTAGCGGGCGCACAGATCCGCCAGCGCCGGTTTCGCTTTCGCCCAGCTGCTTAACGCGCGATGCGCCTCAAGCAGGGAAGGGCGCAGCGTCGCGTCCAGCGGCCGCTCGGCGTCGTGACGATCCAGCGTCACCTGTAACGCGTTGTCCGGGCGGTGCGACAGCAAACGGTAAAGATAGAGCGGGCCGCCCGCTTTCGGACCGGTGCCCGACAGGCCTTCGCCGCCGAACGGCTGTACGCCCACCACCGCGCCGACCATATTGCGGTTGACGTAGAGGTTGCCGACTTTGGCGCGCTGCGTCACCTGCGCGATGGTCTCATCGATGCGGGTATGCACGCCCAGCGTCAGGCCATAGCCGGAGGCGTTGATCTGCTCAATCAGTTGCGGCAGCGCGCTGCGCGTAAAGCGCACCACATGCAGCACTGGACCGAACACCTCTTTATCCAGCTCGTCGATGCTGTTCAGCTCGATCAGCGTCGGCATAATAAAGGTGCCGGACTGCCACTCTTTGCTGTCCTGAAGATTTTCCTGCACCGCCTGGAACACCGTCAGCCCTTTAGCGCGCATCGCCTGAATATGACGTTCGATATTCTCTTTCGCTTCGGCATCGATCACCGGGCCGATATCGGTAGAGAGCCGCTCCGGGTTGCCCATGCGGCATTCCGCCATCGCGCCGCGCAGCATCTTCAGCGTATGGTCGGCGACATCGTCCTGAATACAGAGCAGACGCAGCGCCGAGCAGCGCTGTCCGGCGCTGTCATAGGCGGAGGAGACGATATCCAGCACCACCTGTTCCGTCAGGGCGGAAGAATCGACGATCATCGCATTCATGCCGCCGGTTTCGGCGATCAGCGGCGTCGGGCGACCCTGCGGATCGAGACGTCCCGCCAGGTTGCGCTGCAACAGCGTGGCGACCGCGGTAGAGCCGGTAAACATCACACCGCGCACGCGCTCGTCGCCGGTCAGCTGCGCGCCGACGGTTTCGCCGAGGCCCGGCAGCAGTTGCACCACGCCAGCAGGCACGCCTGCCTCCAGCAGAATGCGCACCGCCTGCGCGGCGATCAGCGGCGTCTGTTCCGCCGGTTTCGCCAGCACGCTGTTGCCTGCCGCCAGCGCGGCGGCGATCTGGCCGGTGAAAATCGCCAGCGGGAAGTTCCACGGGCTGATGCAGACGACAGGGCCGAGCGGACGATGGGTTTCATTATCGAAATCGCTCTGCACCAGGCCTGCGTAGTAGTAAAGGAAATCGACCGCTTCTCGCACTTCGGCGATGGCATTGCTGAAGGTTTTGCCCGCTTCGCGCACCAGAATGCCGATAAGCGTCTGCATCTCGCCTTCCATCATCACCGCGGCGCGCTCCAAAATGGCGGCGCGCTCCTGCGGCGGCGTGGCGAACCAGATCGGCCCGGCGTTGACGGAAGCCGCCAGCGCCTGCGCCACTTCCTGCTCGCTGGCCTCGCGTACTTCGCCGACGATATCGGTCGGGTCGGCCGGGTTAAGTACCGGACGGAATACGCCGTCGCTCAGCTCGCCCTCGATCATCGGTTCGGCGCGCCACGGCTGCGCCGCGCTGCTCAGCAGGGCGCTGGAGAGCGAAGCGAGGCGGTGCTCATTCGCCAGATCCAGCCCGGCGGAGTTGGGGCGCTTGTCGCCATAAAGATCGCGCGGCAGCGGAATTTTCGGATGCGGCAGGCCGATGGCGCCTTCAGTGGCGGCCAGGCGCTCCACCAGCTGCACCGGATCGGCCACCAGCTCGTCGAGCGGCAGCGTATTGTCGGCGATGCGGTTGACGAACGAGGTGTTAGCGCCGTTTTCCAGCAGGCGGCGCACCAGGTAAGCCAGCAGCGTTTCATGGGTACCGACCGGGGCATAGATGCGGCAGGGACGGTTCAGCTTGCCGTCGGCGATTTTGCCCACCACCTGCTCGTAGAGCGGCTCGCCCATGCCGTGCAGGCACTGGAACTCATACTGGCCCGGATAGTAGTTGTTGCCCGCCATATGGTAGATCGCCGCCAGGCTGTGGGCATTATGGGTGGCAAATTGCGGATAGATCAGGTTCGGCACCGCCAGTAGCTTGCGCGCGCAGGCCAGGTAGGAGATATCGGTATAGACCTTGCGCGTATAAACCGGGTAGCCTTCCAGTCCTTCCATCTGGGCGCGTTTGATTTCGCTGTCCCAGTAGGCGCCTTTCACCAGACGGATCATCAGGCGACGACGGCTGCGCTGCGCCAGATCGATCAGCGAATCGATGACGAACGGGCAGCGCTTCTGGTAGGCCTGAATCACAAAGCCAATGCCGTTCCAGCCTTCCAGCTCCGGCTCGAAGCAGAGCTTTTCCAGCAGGTCGAGCGACAGTTCCAGACGGTCCGCCTCTTCGGCATCGATATTAATGCCGATATCGTATGAGCGCGCCAGCAGCGTCAGGGATTTCAGGATCGGGTAAAGCTCCTCCATCACGCGCTGATACTGCGCGCGGCTGTAGCGCGGGTGCAGGGCGGAAAGCTTGATCGAGATGCCCGGCCCTTCATAAATGCCGCGTCCGTTAGAGGCCTTGCCGATAGCGTGGATCGCCTGCTGATAGGAGACCAGATAGGCTTTGGCGTCGCTGGCGGTCAGCGCCGCTTCGCCCAGCATATCGTAAGAGTAGCGGAAGCCTTTTTCTTCCAGCTTGCGCGCGTTAGCCAGCGCCTCGGCGATGGTTTCGCCGGTAACGAACTGTTCGCCCATCAGACGCATCGCCATATCGACGCCTTTGCGCACCAGCGGCTCGCCGCTTTTGCTGATAATGCGGTTCAGGGAGCGCGACAGATTGGCTTCATTATGGGTAGAGACCAGGCGACCGGTAAACAGCAAACCCCAGGTAGCGGCGTTAACAAACAGCGACGGGCTGCGGCCCAGGTGCGACTGCCAGTTACCATTGCTGATTTTATCGCGGATCAGCGCGTCGCGCGTCGGCTTGTCGGGAATGCGCAGCAGCGCTTCGGCCAGGCACATTAGCGCCACGCCTTCTTGCGAGGAGAGTGAGAACTCCTGTAACAGGCTTTGCACCATGCCGGCGCGTCCGGTTGCTCCCTTTTGGTGCCTCAGCTTGTCGGCCAGCGACCAGGCGAGCTGGTGGGTTTTCTCCGCCAGCGGGGCAGGGAGACGCGCCTGCTCCAGCAGCATCGGCACCGCTTCCGTTTCCGGGCGGCGCCAGGCGGAGGTGATGGCGGCACGCGCCACCGTTTGCGGCAGGATCTGCTCCGCGAAATCCAGGAAAGGCTGGTGTGGTTCGTCGGCCAGCGTCTCGTCGTTATCGCTGGCGGCCTGTAAAGGGAATTCTACCGGCTGGGCGCCCTGTTCCAGCTGCTCCAGATAGTTGAAAATCGCCTGTTTAATCAGCCAGTGCGGCGTGCGATCGATATGTTGCGCAGCCAGTTTAATTCTGTCGCGGGTGGCTTCATCCAGCTTGACACCCATGGTAGTCATTCCCATGCCTTAGACGCTCCTCAAAACCTTATATAACCGTTGTAAAGCGCAATATCACCTATGTTGCAACTTTGTGCAACCGTGTTAATTGTGAGCCCGATAACACTCTGTGAAACGCCTCTTTTGTTACCACTTACAAAGCGGCACGGAACTTGCTGCAAGTTTCTCGCCAGGTTTGCAGAAGCCTGAAAATTCGCATGGTTTCCCGGTTGTTCCCCAGGTGTAACCGGATGAAATGTGACCTGGTGCAACCTTCTGAACTTCTGATTATAAGGGGTAGTGAATTCACTGTAACAGCTGTGTTAAATGCATTGTGTGCGATCAACCTTTCCGGCAGGATAGCGCGCCTCAGATTTATCAAAGACAACACCGCTGCGTTCCGGCGGTGATGACAGGGCAAATAACCCTCTGCTTAATACCGATAATAAATGGAGAACCTGATGACAGTAAGTACACCCATGTTGGTGACATTCATCATCTATATTCTTGGCATGGTGTTGATCGGCTTTATCGCCTGGCGCTCAACCAAAAATTTTGATGACTACATTCTTGGCGGTCGCAGTCTCGGCAGCGTGGTAACCGCGCTTTCCGCCGGCGCATCGGATATGAGCGGCTGGCTGCTGATGGGTCTGCCAGGGGCGATTTTCCTCTCTGGCATTTCGGAAAGTTGGATCGCCATTGGGCTGACGCTGGGCGCGTGGCTGAACTGGAAAATTGTCGCCGGCCGCCTGCGCGTGCAGACCGAGCATCATAACAATGCGCTGACGCTGCCGGACTTTTTCACCAGCCGCTTTGAAGATCGCAGCAAACTGCTGCGCGTCATCTCCGCCATCGTGATTCTGGTGTTTTTCACCATCTACTGCGCATCGGGCATCGTCGCCGGGGCGCGTCTGTTTGAAAGCACCTTCGGCATGAGCTACGAAACGGCGCTGTGGGCTGGCGCGGTCGCGACGATTCTCTATACCTTCGTCGGCGGTTTCCTCGCCGTCAGCTGGACTGATACCGTACAGGCCAGCCTGATGATTTTCGCCCTGATCCTGACGCCGATTATCGTCATTATCGCCGTCGGCGGGCTGGATGATTCGCTGCGCGTGATCGAAGCGAAGAGCCTGGAAAACCTTGATATGCTGAAAGGTCTTAACTTTGTGGCGGTTATTTCGCTGCTGGGTTGGGGGCTGGGCTATTTCGGCCAGCCGCATATTCTGGCGCGCTTTATGGCGGCGGACTCGCACCGTTCCATCCGCACCGCCCGCCGTATCGGCATGACGTGGATGATCCTTTGCCTGGCGGGCGCGGTGGCGGTCGGCTTCTTCGGCATCGCCTATTTCCAGAACCATCCTGAGCAGGCGGCAGGCGTATCGGAAAACGGCGAGCGCATCTTTATCGAGCTGGCGCGCATTCTGTTTAACCCATGGATCGCCGGTATTCTGCTTTCCGCCATTCTGGCGGCGGTGATGTCGACGCTGAGCTGTCAGCTGCTGGTCTGCTCCAGCGCGCTGACCGAAGATCTTTACAAAGGCTTTCTGCGTAAAAACGCCAGCCAGAAAGAGCTGGTGTGGGTCGGCCGCGTGATGGTGTTGGTGGTAGCGCTGATCGCGATTCTGCTCGCCTCTAACCCGGAAAACCGCGTATTGGGCCTGGTCAGCTACGCCTGGGCCGGCTTCGGCGCGGCGTTTGGACCGGTGGTGCTGTTCGCTGTCTGCTGGAAGCGCACCACGCGCAACGGCGCGCTGGCGGGGATGGTGATTGGCGCGTTGACCGTACTGGTCTGGAAACATTACGGCTGGCTCGATTTGTATGAAATCATTCCGGGCTTCCTGTTCGCCAGTATCGCCATCGTGGTATTTAGCCTGCTGGGGCGTGCCCCTTCTGCTGAAGCGCAGGCGCGCTTCGCTGCGGCGGATGCGGAGTACAACACCCACTAACGGTTTCAGACTGGCAGCGTTGTTTTAGCCTGCGTTGATAAAGGCCCGCCGGAAACGGCGGGCCTGTTTTTTTATATTGGAGGCAGGGCCAGCACCCCTTTTCGCTTCACCCTGCTGGCGCAGCGGCCGCAGCCATACAAACCGGCGGCAGGAGTTTCTGGAGGCGTTATGAGCCGACGCCGTTGCTGAAATCGTCAGGGTTGGCTTCTTTAGGGTGGGGTTTACCCGGGCGGGTTGGTATATCGAGCGGCTTTTCAGGCACCAGCATATCAATGCCTTTTTTGAGCGTGCTGTTAATCATCGCAGCTCTGTCCTCTTTGGTGACAAACAGTGAGCACAGGCCGACAATGAGCACCGTCGTTATTACCGTCCCTAACAATCCGGAAACCCCGGCGCCAAGCCAGGCGGCGAATTTAATCAGGTATCTTTTCCAGGCTGGCGGCGTATGCTGAGCAGGAACCCACTGCGCTATTTTATTCGCCCACTCTAATCTGGCCTTTTCATGCGCTGCGGCGAGTTGATTCTTAAGCGCATCGACTTCGCTTTGATGGCGAGCCGAAATCGTGGTTATCGCATCTGAATGCGTTGCGATAAGCGCGTCGATTTTATCTTTAGCGATAACGTCAAAATGCTGCTCTGCCGCCTGGTTTGCTCCCTCTATCAGGGCGTCGACAATGGATAACGCTCTTTCCTGATAATTTTCCAGCAGCCTGGGATCTAACGCCACTTCGTCATGCCACTTTTCAAGTTCAGCCTTAATTTCATCGTCGCTTTTCCCCTGATGCTTTAACCGCTGCGCTTTTTCCTCTTTATGAGATTTATAAATGGCATAGGCAATCAGCTGTTGCGGGTCTTCCTTGTCCTGAACCAATGAGGAAAAAACCCATAATTTGGGTTGTGTAGACATAGCTCTCCTGAAAGCGAAAACGCCCCAGTAAGGGGCGTTTTCGCAGCAATAAGGATCAGCGCGCCTTTTTAAACGCGTCTTTAAGAATTTGACGGCCGCGACTTTGGGAAAGCGCAGAGACAGCCAGCTCCCTGTTTACCGAAAGGTGATGACGCGCGATATAACCCGCATCGCCTTTCGGCTCGCTTGCTGAAACAACACTTGCCTGTCGGATCGGCTGCTCTGTGCGTTCAACGGGGTCGCTGGAAACAATTTTTTTCGCCGCAACGCGTTGAACAACAGTTTTCGTCATCCTGCGGATCTCTTCTTTTGTCAGTTCCGGCATGACATAACCGTTCATATTTTCACCTCCATTCTTCGTGCTGAGTTTATAACCCTTTCAGACGCTTTGCACCTACCCGGCGGTTAAAAAAAATACTGGCGGCGTTTTTTATAACCGATCGCGCATTTCAGAATGAAACGGCCGAATGCGCCTTTACATATCCAGGGCACCCGGCACCAGCCCATGGCGCAGAAGGGGCCGGTAGAGGTAAAAAGCCCGTCGCGCGGCGGGCGCTATCTGCCGGGAGAAAGCGGGGGAGGCGTGCGTGGTATCCGCTGAGCATGGCGCTCGCCTGGCGCTGCTTTTTCATCCATAGCGGTAAAAAAGAGCGGGTTGGTCAGTGAAGCGCGCCTTTCGCTTGTTTTATGGCCTTTCAGGACGGGCCAGCGGCCCGTTTTTGTCATTTATTATGCCGCAGGCGCCAGGTGAAAAGCGGGTTATACGGATTCATGCACAGGGTATCCCCATTTTCTGTGGATAACTCTGGCGGTTACAGCGTTTTCGCGACCATGCCGATGGCCGCCAGCAGCATAATCAGGCCCGTAGAGCGGAACAGCAGACGCTGCGCTTCGGCGCTGGTGAGGAAATGACGTATCTTCAGCGCCGCGAGGATAAATACCGCGCCTACCGACAGCAGTACGAAAATGGTCAGCGGTACCAACATCATGCCCCACATTTGCAGTGAGACATTATCCAGCGAAATCACCAGCGGCAGGATCGCCAGATAGAAGGCGATGGTTTTCGGGTTGCCCAGCGTAATGGTCAGGCCGGAAAACCAGGCAGAGGCCAGCTCTTTGCGCGTCGCCCGCTGGTCGATATCAACCGCCTGCGGCTGATAGCGCCAGAACTGCCAGGCGAGCCAGCATAAATAGAGCGAAGCCGCCCAGTTAATCAGGGTAAACAGCGAACTGTAGTTATTAGCGATCACCGCCAGGCCAAATACCGCGACAGAGAGGTAGATCAGATCGCCCAGAATCAGACCGGTCAGCATGGTGAAGCCCGTTACCGCGCCGCAGCTGACGCTACGGGCGACCAGGGCGGTCATGCCGGGTCCGGGGATAGCGGCAGCCAGGCCGAGCGCGGCGATATAGGAGAGGATTTGAGCGGTTCCCAGCATGATGATTCCTGTTCAAAAAGAGAAAAATGGCGCAAGCGGGGCTTAGCGCATCGACTGTCGGGCGACAATCGCCCTGGCAAAAACTAAATCCTGGGCGGCAAGCCCCACGGATTTAAATAAGGTTCTTGACGCGGCGTTGATCTGCTCTTCAGCGACATCTGGCCGTTCGCCAGGTTCGACTCCGCTCTCTGCCTGCGGCAGAAAGCCCAGCGCTCTGGCCTGTTGCAGTCAGCTTGAGGCATCCCATACCGCCTGACGTGAATCGACATAAAGCCCGACCGCCGCATATACCTCCGGCGCGATCTCCTGAAAGCCTGGCGGCATGCAAAGATTTGACGATAATGAATAATCAGCGGCGTATTGTTATGAATCGAGTCGATTTCATTACGTGGGCAAGGCGTGGGTTTTCCCGTCGTGCCGGTCGTTTCATAATAAATCCAGCTTTTGTGCAGCGGGGCGGCAGCTAAAGAAGGGCCGTGATTGCGCAAATCCTCTTTAGTGGTAAAGGGCAGCGTGTGAATATTATCGATCGTGAGTTTTTCAATATCTGTTGTCGTTAATCCTTTCAAATGCTCGCGGTAAAAGGGCGAATTATCGGCGACATATTTAATGACTTCGCGTAGCCGGTTATTTTGATGCGCATAAAGCTGATCGTTATTTATATCGCCTGCGTCGAAGCGGAGATGCTGCCGGTAAATCTCTTTTGCCTTTTCGTATAGCTCATCTTTAAAAATAGCGTACATGTTACTTTCCTTAAATAAAGAAATAAAACGTTAACGGCTTAGGCGTACACTGAAATAAGCAGTTTGTCATTAAACTGCTTATTTGATGGCGTTCGGCAACATAAGGATGATTATTTATAAAGCGGCAGATTACCCGTCATTTTCGTGATTTTCTTTTTAGGGCCAATAAGCCCGACGGCGACCAGCTCAATTTGGCTGCTGTTTACCGACGAGATACGTTCGCTATATTCATCGTAGGTTTTACAGGACTGGGCCAGCGCGCTGAACGGCATAATATAAATTTCTTCATCGCTCTCCGCTGTCTTTTGCAGGTCATGAATGACCTCGCCTGGCGCCAGCAAAACCGGCAGCGGCGCATAGATCACTCCCGGGTAGTTAATATTATCTACGCTCTGCATATCGGGCCCGACAAGGTTTTCAACGGTGCGGCCGAAGCTAATGCCGATAACGCTTGCGGCGTTGATGGCGAGGCCGGCAGGCAGATCTTTATCGATAACGATCGTGCAACGATGTTGGCTGGCGTCAAATTTCATATTCAGTTCCCGGTTTCAGCAGGCTTCAGCCAGCTGGTTAAAGACAGAGAGGAGCCCCATGTTTTGCGTAAAGTCACTGGAGAGTTCGATATCCACCACCTGCCAGTCAGCAATCGCTTTCCATTTCGCCACGCCGACCTGATGATTGGGATGTACGATGTAGCGCTCTAACGTGGTGCGGTCTTCAAACAGACCGATTACCACGAAGTCAGCGGCGATATGACGCCGGGTAATATTACGTCCGCAGGTCCATCCTTTAATTTCATCAATGTAATTCGGGTGCGCACGCGTTGATCGCTCCGCGTCGATAGCTTCTATAGAGGCCCAGCTCCATGGGTTTTTGAACGTAAACAGGACGATATGCATTAACATATAAGTCGGTTCCTTGCGGCTTTTACTTCAATTAATCATTAAAGTTGCGAATGTATTATGCCGCAGCCCGGCGGGAAATTGTTACCTATATTGCTTGCTTCTTCCTTCGCGACAGGAAAAAATCACCCTCTATCGCGGTAAAAACGAAAGGAACTTACCTTTATGGCGCTTAGCCCGACAGATATGAAAATTCTCAAGCTGCTGCAGGATGACGCCCGCGTCACTAATCAGGTGCTGGCTGAAAAAATTGGCATGTCCGCGTCGCCATGCTGGCGAAAAGTACGCAAGCTGGAAGAGGATGAAGTAATCCAGGGGTATCGCGCAGTGCTGAATCGCAAGAAGATTGGCCTCGGGGTTATGGTGTTTATACGCGTCGCGATTGACAGCCACAGCGAGGCGGAAGCGAAAAAATTTGAGGAGGAGGTGACCGCGCTGGAAGATGTGGTGGCCTGCTACAGCATTGGCGGCGATGCAGATTTCCTGTTGCAGGTTGTCGCTTCCGATCTCGATTCCTACGCCGATTTCGCTATGTCGGTGGTGCGCCGTCTTCCTGGCATTAAAGAAATGCAGAGCATGTTCGTACTGAAAGAGATCAAACCGCTGGTGACGCTGCCGATTAAGAAAATGACCGACGCTGGCTGAAACACGGCCTCTCCCGCGCCCGAAAGGAACTCTCGCCATTAACGCGCCACATAACGGCTACACGTAAAAGTAAGAGTAGGGAGAAACCATGCGCCTTTCAGGCTTTTCACCATCCGGTTTTACTGCGCCGCGCGATGCCGAGTCGCCCGGTAAAAACGCCGCCGCGCCGCTGCAGACGAGCGCAAAGGGCGGCCCGGCGAACGGTCTCGCTTTCGTTGCGCCGCAGAGGCAAAACATCGTCGGCTCACTGCCGACGCCGCGACAAAGCGCTGACCTGCCGCAATCAAACGCTCTCGCTGATACGCCGCTGCTGGGGCAGCTGATCGCCTCGCTGTTCGGCGATTTGCTCTCCAGCATCACCGGCTCCGGCGTCACCGCCTGGCCGCAGAGCGGCGGCGAGCAAGGCGTCAATGGCGCGCAGGGCGGCCCGATGTCGTTCGAGCAGGCGATCACCACGCTGGGCCGCCATGAAGATTTGCTTAAAAAGCCGCAGGATCGGGAAGGACTGGCGAAGCTGCGCGATGACCCGCAAACGCCGAGCGACGCTAAAAAGGCGCTGGATACGCTGCTGAACAACCCTGGGATGTTTGAAGCGATCGATCCGGCCAAAAACGGCAAAAGCGACGGCAAAATCAGCGCGAAGGATATCCGTAAGTGGCAGGAAAATCCCGCTATCCGTCAATATGCCGACGCCAAAGCAGAGACCTATACCCACGACTATGTGCCTTCCGACGCCAGGCCCGGCTCGCCTGCCCGCGAGATGAGCGGCAACGACGCTATGCGTGAGCTTTACCTTTATTCGGAGAGCCTGCCGAAAAAGGTCAGTATGGAGACGTTGCAGAAGATCGCCGACGGCTCGCAGGATATGGGGAAATGTCCGCCGCAGGTCGCCGCCGCCGCGAAATATTTCACTGACCACCCAGCAGAATGGCAGCAGTTCACCGGCAAGGACGATCCCAACGCGAGCATCTCGCGCGATCGCCTCTGTGACCTGGCCGCCTACAACGTCAAGCTTTCGCCGCAAGAGAGCAAGGCCATCGAGACGATCAAAAATAATCAGGATATCTTCTTCAGGGACGGCGGTATCAAGCCGGACAAGCTGGTGAAAATCGCCAACGACCCTAACAACAGTCAGGAGGTGCGCGACGCGGCCAACCTGCTGAGCCAGCCGAATTCGATGTTGTTTTCAATGCTCGACAACGGCAAGCACGGCGCGGGCGGCAACTTCTTCAACAAGGCCAACGACCATAACATCGGCAAGGGCGATCTCGACGCCTTTATACGCAAAGGCTCCAACCAGGTCGCCGCCGCGCCGCAGTTGGCTAACGCGCCCACCACAGCGGATGAGCTTGCTGCGCAGGAGGAGATGGCCAGCGGTCAGGAGACGCAGCCCGATGCGAAGAAGCAGCGCGGCGGCGGCATCTTTAAGCTGCTGGATATTCTCAGCTATGTCGCCACCGGGTTGTCGGTGCTGATTCCGGGCGTCGGCGCAGCTGGCCTCGCGGCCACGGCGGGCCGCGCCGCGCTGACCGCCGGGCTGAAAGAGGGCCTGAAGCAGGGCGTGAAAGAGGGCGTAAAGGAAGGCGTTCAGCAGGGCGCCGGCCAGGTGATGAACGCCGCGCAGACCGCCCGGTCGGGCAATCAGCAGGTGAACGGCCAGCGCGTCTGGGCGCAGGGCTAAAGGAAAGGCTCCAAAGCGTCGCGCCAGGCGAGAAGATGCGGCGCGTGAACGCCGCAGGCGAACGGGCAGCGCGCCCGTTCGCCTGCTTCACCGTTTAATGGCTACAGGCGCGCATGGCGCGTTCAACCGCCTGCGCCAGCGTGACGATCGCCTGTTCGGTCGCATCGTTCAGCGTCAGGCCGAAGTTCAGGCGCAGGCAATTGCGATATTTGCCTGAGGCGGAAAACAGCGAGCCGACGGCGATCTGAATTTTCGACTCGCGCAGCGTCCTGTTCAGCAACACCGCGTCAAAGGCTTCCGGCAGCTCAATCCACATCAAAAAACCGCCCTGCGGCCGCGATACGCAAATTCCGCAGGGGAAATAGCGGCGCACCCAGCAGCTCAGCGTTTCGTAGTTACGCTGATAAAGATGGCGCATACGGCGCAGATGCGGCAGATAGTAGCCCTGTCGAATAAATTCCGCCACCGCCGCCTGGGTTTGCGTGGCGGTGGATCCGGTAACGATATATTTCATATGCAGCGCGCGATCGCGGTAACGGCCAGGAGCCATCCAGCCGACGCGCAGGCCGGGCGCCATGGTTTTGGAGAAGGAGCTGCAGAGCAGTACCCGTCCGTCGTGATCCAACGATTTAATGGTGATCGGACGCGGATATTCCCAGGCCAGCTCGCCGTAGACGTCATCCTCGATAATCGCCGCGTCGAAGCGCTGCGCCAGCGTCAGCAGCGCCCGCTTGCGCGCCTCCGGCATAATAAACCCAAGCGGATTATTGCAGTTGGGCACCACCACCACCGCTTTGACCGGCCACTGCTCGAAAGCCAGCTCAAGGGCCTCCAGGCTGATGCCGGTCACGGCGTCGGTAGGGATCTCGATGGCGCGTAGGCCGAAGCCGCGCAGTGTCTGCATGGTGCCGTGGAACGTGGGCGATTCGACGGCGATGATATCGCCAGGCTGACAAACAGCGCGCACCGCAATCGACAGCGCTTCATGACAGCCGGTGGTAATCACGATATCGTCCGCGCTGAGCTGGCAGCCGCTGTCGATAGCCAGCCGCGCCACCTCTTCACGCAGCGCCTTTACGCCATACAGCGTGTCGTAATCCAGCAGGCGCGCATCCTGCTTTTGCGCCAGCCTGCCGATAATCTTCCACAGCGGCTTCAGGGTCGGCTGGCAGATATCGGGCGTGCCGCTGCCCAGCTGCAGCATATTCTCTTCCTCCATGCGACCGCTCAACAGATCCAGCACCGCGTCCCACTGGGTAATCTCTACCGGTCGCTGCGCCGGTCGCGTCAGCGCGGGCAGAGGCGGCGCGGCTTTACTGGGGGCGACGAAGTAGCCGGAACGCGGCTGCGGCGTGATCAGCTGTTTCTCCTCCAGCAGGTAATAGGCCTGCTGAACGGTGCTGATGCTGACGCCATGTTCCTGACTCAGCGTGCGCACCGAAGGCAAACGTTCGCCGCTGCGATAAAGACCGCGCTCAATGCGCTCGGCAAGCAGGTCGGCCAGATGCTGATAACGCGTCATGTATGCCTCCGTAAAAAATGCTAAAGAGAAAACAGTACAGATCGAATGAGGTAACGCCATTCAATATCACTATGCTTCACTCTGTATGTTAATTAAAAGTAATTTTTGCCTCTGTATGGTAAGAGCCTGACGCGCGACACTCTATTTAGTCAACACCAAGAGGAGAGCGTCATGGAATATGAAGCAAACCGCAGCGGCAAGCCGATTAGCCTTGCCTTACTGCTCGCGCCGGCGCGTGCGATCAAGCAGTGGATAAAACGGCAGCGTACCCGACGCATTCTGGCGCGCATGTCGGATGAACGCCTGAAGGACATCGGCCTGACGCGGGATGAGGTGCGGCGTTTTCGCTAAACGAGGCGCACTCTGCGCGCAGCGCTGCCGCCCTGACGGAACGCTATTTATCAAGGAGAAATAATGCTGCATATCAATGCGCTGTTACTGGTTTTCCCTGGCTACTTTGCGGCAATCGCCAGTCCGGGCCGAGCAATATGGCCGGACTGATCCTGACGTTTGGGCGCCAGTAGCGCGCCCTTTTTTATTCAGGCGCATCCGCCAGAGCGCCTGACCATCGGTTATCCCATCAGTAAGCAAGGCGCGTCTTCAGCGCTTCCGCGTATGGCGTTTTTCCTCACTGCTCCAGCTTTTCGTGCCTCCCTACAAATAATCACCGCGGGTGACTTGTTTTTTTCTTGCTGATAATGATAATCGGTATCGTTTAGATTTACGCTTCTTTACGCCGGTTTACGTAAAGCGGATCTGCCAGAGGAAACCCCATGTTCGTCCCGTTTTTAATTATGCTGCGCGAAGGCCTGGAAGCAGCTCTGATCGTCAGCCTGATCGCCAGCTATCTGAAGCGCACCCAGCGCACGCGCTGGTTTGGCGCCATGTGGGCGGGCGTATTTATCGCCGCCGCGCTCTGCCTGGCGCTGGGCCTGTTTATCAACGCCACCACCGGCGAATTCCCGCAAAAGCAGCAGGAGCTGTTTGAAGGGATCGTGGCGGTGATTGCGGTGGTGATCCTCACCTGGATGGTCTTCTGGATGCGCAAAGTTTCGCGCAACGTAAAGGCGCAGCTGGAGGAGGCGGTCGATCAGGCGTTGCAGAAGGGCGGCAATAACGGCTGGGCGCTGGTGTTGATGGTATTTCTCGCCGTGGCGCGCGAAGGGCTGGAGTCGGTCTTTTTCCTGCTGGCCGCCTTTACCCAGGATGTTGGGCTGGCACCGCCGGTCGGCGCGGTGCTGGGCCTGTTATGCGCGGCGGCGATCGGCGCGCTGATTTACTGGGGCGGCGTCAGGCTCAACCTGGCGAAATTCTTTAAATGGACCAGCCTGTTTATCATTTTTGTCGCCGCTGGCCTGGCCGCAGGCGCGATCCGCGCTTTCCATGAAGCGGGGCTGTGGAATCATTATCAGTCGGTGGCGTTCGATCTTAGCGCGACGCTCTCCACTCATACGTTGTTCGGCACGCTGCTGGAAAGCCTGCTGGGTTATCAGGAAGCGCCCAGCGTCAGCGAAGTGGTGGTATGGCTGATTTATCTTATTCCGGCGCTGCTGCTCTTTTTTACGCCGACTCGCGCTACCCGCGTCGCCGCACGCCCGGCGCGTTGAGCAACGGTTTATTACTTTAACAGGGACTCATTCAATGACCATTTTCACTCGTCGTAAAATTGTGCTGGCCTGCATGCTGGCTTTTGCCGCCACCGCCGATGCCGCTGATGTGCCGCAGGTTAACGTCAGCGTTAACGATAAACAGTGTGAGCCGATGTCGCTGACCGTCAACGCCGGGAAAACGCAGTTTATTATCCGCAATAACAGCCAGAAAGGCCTGGAGTGGGAAATCCTGAAAGGCGTGATGGTGGTGGAGGAGCGCGAAAATATCGCGCCGGGCTTTACGCAAAAGCTGACGGCCAACCTGGAGCCGGGCGAATATGAGATGACCTGCGGCCTGCTCAGCAATCCGAAAGGCAAGCTGATCGTCAAAGCGTCCGACGCCGCGCAGCAGACTGGCGCATCGTCGTCGCTGATGCAGCTGAGCGAGCCGGTCGCCGCGTATAAAACCTGGGTAATGGGCGAGGTAGCGCAACTGGTCAGCGGCACCAAAGCCTTTACCGACGCGGTAAAAGCGGGCGACCTGGCGAAAGCGCAGTCGCTCTATGCGCCGACGCGCCAGCACTATGAGCGTATCGAACCGATCGCCGAGCTGTTTGCCGACCTGGACGGCAGCATCGACGCGCGTGAAGATGATTACGAGCAGAAAGCGCAAGATCCGAAGTTCACCGGCTTCCACCGTCTGGAGAAAACGCTGTTTGGCGATCGCAGCGCCGAAGGTATGGCGCAGTACGCCGATCGGCTTTATGAAGATACGCTGGAGCTGCAAAAACGCATCAGCGAACTCGCTTTCCCGCCGGGCAAAGTAGTGGGCGGCGCGGCCGATCTGATTGAAGAAGTGGCGGCCAGTAAAATTTCCGGCGAGGAGGAGCGCTACAGCCGCACCGACCTGTGGGATTTCCAGGCCAATGTCGACGGCGCGCAAAAAATCGTTAACCTGCTGCGTCCGCAGCTGGAAAAAGCCAATCCGCAGCTGCTGAGCAAGGTGGACGGCAACTTTAAGAAAGTGGATGCGATACTGAGCAAATACCGCGTCGGGGAGGGCTTTGCCTCTTACGAGAAGCTGACTCTCACCGATCGTAACCGGCTGAAAGGCCCGGTCACGGCGCTGGCGGAAGATCTGGCGCTGCTGCGCGGTACGCTGGGACTGGATTAAGCGGGATGAAGAAGCAGTCAGACGCGGCGATGCCTTCACGGCGTCGCCTGTTAAAAGGCCTCGGCTTATTAAGCGGGGCGGCGGCGGTCGGCAGTGGCTGTCCAGTCAGCGGCGCGGCGGTGGAAAGCTTCTCGCCGGGGGCGGTTTCCCCGTCGGCAAGGGAAGAACGGCAGCCATTTTACGGCGCGCATCAGGCGGGCGTCACCACGCCGCAGCAGGCGGCGATGATGCTGGTGGCCTTTGACGTGCTGGTCGACGACAAGGAGGGCCTGACGCAGCTGTTCCAGCTGCTGACCGAGCGCATCGCCTTTCTTACCCAAGGCGGCGAGGCGCCGCTGGTCAGCAATCCGCAGCTGCCGCCGCTGGATTCAGGTATTCTGGGCGAGCATATCTGGCCGGATAATCTCACCATCACCGTTTCGGTCGGCGCGTCGCTGTTTGATGAGCGCTACGGCCTGGCGGCGCTGAAGCCGACGAAGCTGCAAACCATGACGCGTTTTCCCAATGACGCGCTGGACGCCAACGTTTGCCACGGCGATCTGCTGTTGCAGATCTGCGCCAATACCCCCGACACCGTTATCCACGCGCTGCGCGATATTATCAAACATACGCCCGACTCCCTTAGCGTACGCTGGCGACGTGAAGGTTTTATTTCAAACCATGCGGCGCGCAGCAAAGGTAAAGAGACGCCGATTAACCTGCTCGGTTTCAAAGATGGCACCGCTAATCCCGATGCGGCCAACCAGACGCTGATGGATGCGGTGCTGTGGGTGACGCCGGATCAGCAGGAGCCCGCCTGGACCGTGGGCGGCAGCTATCAGGCGGTGCGCATTATCCAGTTCCGCGTCGAATTCTGGGATCGCACGCCGCTGGGCGAGCAGCAGGCGATTTTCGGCCGCGAAAAGCTGAGCGGGGCGCCGCTGGGCATGAAGCATGAGCATGACGAGCCGGATTACCGTCAGGACCCCGAAGGCAAAGTGATCCCGCTGGATGCGCATATTCGTCTGGCCAACCCGCGCACGCCGGAGACGCAAAGCAGCCTGATGCTGCGACGCGGCTACAGCTATTCCGCTGGCGTTACCGCCTCCGGGCAGCTCGATATGGGGCTGCTGTTTGTTTGCTACCAGCATGATTTAGAAAAAGGCTTTTTAACCGTACAGAACCGGCTTAACGGCGAAGCGCTGGAGGAATATATTAAACCGGTGGGCGGCGGCTATTTCTTTGTCCTGCCCGGCGTGGCGAATAAACAGCAATATCTGGCACAGTCATTATTTCAGGCCTGATTAACTCAGCCTCCGGTCCCTTTATAAAGGACGGGAGGCGATTTTTTATACAGCCGCAGCATGTGGCGCTCTGTTCTTATTTCCCCTGAGAACTTTCTGAATTATTCTCGCTTTATTTTACTTGTATAAGCTATTGTTTTAAAAGGGTTAATCTTGCCGCTGCGTTTCGGTGATTACGCATGTGATGTTTTTTTATCCATTCGGTTAAAATTGATGTTGCAAATTTACGCGAATCTGTTGCACTTTATGTATAGCGGTCATCTGTAGTTCAGTTGCCACGATGGAGAATGCGAATGGAAACGTCCTGTATTGGACAACCCGTTGCTAATAAAAAACATCGCACTATTTTTCGCGAGAGCATATCTTTCTCTCGGTTATTTCTCACTTTCTTTAATCTCCATTGCTCAACACACTCCCTGAACCCAGTCTGGCGCAGGCCGACGGCGTGCGCTTGTTCATCAACGGCTCGTAAGGCTCTGAAGGAAGCCAACCTCTAAAGCGTTCACGTAATCGCGCCAGAGACCCTCCGGTGCGGGAAATGAAACCAACTGTAAGGTGCCACTATGGGAAGACAGAAAGCAGTGATCAAAGCGCGTCGTGAAGCACGTCGTGTGCTACGGAGCGACTCACGCAGCCATCGTCAGCGTGAAGAAGAATCGGTCACCTCGCTGGTGCAAATGGGTGGGCTGGATGCGATCGGCATGGCGTGTGATTCACGCGATCGTGCGCCGATTGAGGCCCGAAATGATGCTCAGGCGCACTATCTTAACGCCATAGAGACAAAACAGCTGATCTTTGCTACCGGCGAAGCCGGATGCGGTAAAACCTGGATCAGCGCTGCCAAAGCGGCAGAGGCTCTGATTCATAAGGATGTGGACAGAATCATCGTCACCCGACCGGTGTTACAGGCGGATGAAGACCTGGGCTTTTTGCCCGGCGACATCTCGGAAAAATTCGCCCCGTATTTCCGCCCGGTCTACGACGTTCTGGTTAAACGTCTTGGCTCTTCCTTTATGCAATATTGCCTGCGTCCCGAAATCGGCAAGGTGGAAATCGCGCCTTTCGCCTATATGCGCGGCCGCACTTTCGAAAATGCCGTGGTGATCCTTGATGAGGCGCAAAACGTCACCGCTGCGCAGATGAAGATGTTTTTAACCCGCCTGGGTGAAAACGTCACGGTGATTGTGAACGGCGACATTACGCAGTGCGATTTGCCTGCCGGCGTAACGTCAGGACTGGCCGACGCGCTCGATCGCTTCGTCGAAGATGAAATGGTGGGCGTGGTGCGGTTTGGGAAAGAGGATTGCGTGCGCTCCGCGCTCTGTCAGCGCGCGCTACACGCGTATGGTTGATTGAGTGAGTAGTCTGTAGCCCAAGCCCGAACGCAAGTTCGGGCTTTTTTATGCGCTATACAAATAAAAAAGCCTGAACGTTCGCTCAGGCTTTCTCGTGAAATAATGGCGGTGAGGGGGGATTGACTCGCGCTGACGCGCTCGCTCTGCGGGCAGCCTGCGGCTGTCCAACCGGCTGCGTCGGTTGTCGAACCCGGCGGGGGTTCTCATCACCCCCCTCGTGGGTGCTGTATGCATACAAAAAAGCCTGAACGTTCGCTCAGGCTTTCTCGTGAAATAATGGCGGTGAGGGGGGATTGACTCGCGCTGACGCGCTCGCCCTTCGGGCAGCCTGCGGCTGTCCAACCGGCTGCGCCGGTTGTCGAACCCGGCGGGGTTCTCATCACCCCCCTCGTGGGTGCTGTATGCATACAAAAAAGCCTGAACGTTCGCTCAGGCTTTCTCGTGAAATAATGGCGGTGAGGGGGGGATTCGAACCCCCGATACGTTGCCGTATACACACTTTCCAGGCGTGCTCCTTCAGCCACTCGGACACCTCACCATATTGTCTGTCGCCACCGCTCAGGGTGGCAACGGGGCGCTACTATAGGGAGTTGACCTGACAGGGTCAAGCACTATTTTTCTCTTTTGTTACGCCCGGTTAAGGCGTAACCACTTGACGCCGCGCCAGTGTGTCATAAAAACGCAACCCGAACGTAAAAAAAGGATCACCTCGCTGTCGCACACTTCTTTACATAAATTGAAATAGCGACGTTAACAAGGATTAAATGGATGAAAAAGCAGCCTTTATTTGCGGTCTCGTTACTGGCGATGCTGGGGTGCGGCAGCGCCGCAGCGGAAATGGCGACCATCACGCGCGCGGCGCTGGGCGATATTACCCAGCCCGGCGGCGCGCGCCGTTTTAACGGCGATCAAACTGACGCGCTGAAAGCCGCGTTGAGCGATGCCGGGGCGAAAAACGTCATCCTGCTTATCGGCGACGGTATGGGCGATTCGGAAATTACCCTGGCGCGCAACTACGCTATGGGCGCAGGCGGCTTCTTCAAAGGCATCGACGCGCTGCCGGTGACCGGTCAGTACACCCATTACTCCCTCGATAAAAAGACGCGCAAGCCGAGCTATGTCACCGATTCCGCCGCTTCGGCCACCGCCTGGTCCACCGGCGTCAAAACGTATAACGGCGCGCTGGGTGTGGATGTGAACGGCAAAGATCAGATGACGCTGCTGGAAATGGCCAAAGCCGCCGGCAAAGCGACCGGCAACGTGTCCACCGCCGAGTTAGAGGACGCCACACCGGCGGCGCAGATTTCGCACGTCACCTCGCGTAAATGCTATGGCCCGGAGAAAACCAGCGAACTTTGCGCCAGCAACGCGCTGGAAAAGGGCGGCAGGGGATCGATCGCGGAACAGCTATTGGTGACCCGTGCCGATGTGACACTGGGCGGCGGCGCGAAAACCTTTAACGAGGTGGCGAAAGCAGGCGACTATCAGGGCAAAACTCTGCGCGAGCAGGCGGAAGCGCGCGGCTACCGGCTGGTAAGCGACCTGAACGGCCTACAGGCGGTCACCGAAGCGAACCAGCAGCACCCGCTGCTGGGCTTGTTCAGCGACGGCAATATGCCGGTGCGCTGGCAGGGACCGAAAGCGAGCTATCATGGCAATATCGATAAGCCCCCCGTGACCTGCGCCGTCAACCCGGAGCGCTCCGCCAGCACCCCGACGCTGGCGCAGATGACCGATAAGGCCATCAGCTTGCTCAGTAAAAATCCGCAGGGCTTCTTCCTGCAGGTTGAAGGCGCCTCGATCGATAAACAGGATCACGCCGCCAACCCGTGCGGTCAGATTGGTGAAACGGTCGACCTGGATGAGGCGGTGCAAAAGGCGCTCGACTTCGCGCGCAAGGATGGCAATACGCTGGTGATCGTCACCGCCGACCATGCGCACTCCAGCCAGATCGTCGAAAACGGCACCAAAGCGCCGGGCCTGACGCAGGCGCTGAATACCAAAGATAACGCGGTGATGACCGTCAGCTACGGCAACTCTGAAGGGGAATCACAGGAGCATACCGGCACGCAGTTGCGCATCGCCGCCTATGGCCCCCATGCGGCAAATGTCAGCGGCCTGACCGATCAGACCGATCTGTTCTTCACCCTGCGCGATGCGCTGGGCCTGAACAAATAAAAAGCGTAAAAAAGGCGAGCCAGGCTCGCCTTATTTCTCTGCCGCCGCAAAGCGGCTTATGAAGAGGACTTCACGCGGTTCGCAAAACTCTTACGCAGCTTTTGCAGCTTCGGCGGGATCACCGCCATGCAGTAGCCGTTTCGCTGGCCCGCGCCTTCCCAGTAATCCTGGTGGTAAGCCTCCGCCGGGTAAAATTCCTTCAGCGGCTCGATAGTGGTCACGATCGGGTCGTTGTGATCCTCCTGCGCACGCGCGATCGCCGCTTTGGCTTCCGCTTCCTGTTCAGCGTTGGCCGGGAAGATGGCTGAACGGTACTGCGTGCCGATATCGTTGCCCTGGCGGTTCAGCTGGGTCGGATCGTGCGTGGCGAAACTGATATCCAGCAGATCGCCATAGCTGACTTTCTCCGGGTCGAAGCCGATGCGGATCGCTTCAGCATGGCCGGTCGCGCCGCTGCATACCTGTTCATAGGTCGGGTTAGGGCGATTGCCGCCGGTATAGCCGCTTTCTACCGATTCCACGCCGATAACATCTTTGAATACCGCTTCCGTACACCAGAAACAGCCACCCGCAATTACCGCATATTCAATTGCCATTCTTTTACTTCTCCAGATTAGGTCCTGACGCTTAGCCTTTCATCCTCGCATAACAGACTGTTAACGGGCAAATCGCGCCGCTCTTTCTGTTTAGCAAAGCAGCCAACTGGAAAATCTTTCATGTTAAATCAGCATTTCGGGCTTAAAGTTTTGGTGCCGATCAAGCAGTCGGTCGCTCATCACGCGAAACAGCCCTTCGCCGGTGTAGTGCAGCGTTTCCGGTAGCGTCAGGGCGGGATCCACATGCGCCTTGACCACTTCGAAAATAAAGAAGTTGTAGGTATCCACCAGCGCGCCGTCATGCAGACGACATTCAAAGCTGGCGAAGCACTCGTCGATCAGCGGCGCTTTCACCACGCTGCCGGGCTGCGCCGTAAGCTGATTGACGGCGAACTTATCGATCTCATCGCCATGACTGTTGCCGATCGCCACCACCCGATCGATCAGGTCGACGGTGGGAATATTAATCACGCATTCGCCGCTGTTGCGGATCAGTTCGTGGCTAAGGTTCATGCTGGCGATCATGCAGCCCAGCAGCGAGGGCGAAAACTCAAGAATGGTGTGCCAGCCGAGCGTCATGATGTCCGTTTGGTTTTCCCATTGCGATGTCACCAGCGCTACCGGCCCCGGCTCCAGATATTTACGCACTTTCTCGACTGGAAAGTTCTGTTTGTTGTACGTCGTCATAATGCCTCCGCAGGTGAAAGAGACGCTTATCTCAGTGTAGCGGCTGGCGTCATCCGCACCAGCCGCCGCGGCAGGCAATCGGGCTTAACGGCTGGTAAGGCGAATGGCGAGGCCGCCCGCCGCCGCGAGCGTAGCGAGGGCGACCACGCCGCTCCAGCCCGCCAGCGCCAGCGCATGGCTGCCAAGCGCCGCGCCGCTGGCCATACCGATAAACACCACCGTGAACATCACCGCGTTGAGACGGCTGCGGGCGGCCGGGTCCAGACTGTAAATCAGCGTCTGATGCGCGATCAGCGTCGCCTGCAATCCTAAATCGAAGCCGATGGCGCTAATAACAATCACGGTCAGCTGCGCTGGCGGCGACAGCAGCGGCATAATAAACATCAGGGCGAAGGAGAGGGTTACCAGCGCCGCGCCGATGCGCGTCACCTGATTCGGGCCATGACGATCGGCGATAGCGCCCGCGACCGGCGCGGCCAGCGCGCCCGCAGCGCCCGCCAGGCCAAAGGCGCCAGCGGTGGCGCTGCCGAGGTGGTAGCGCTCCGCCAGCATCAGCGCCAGCGTCGACCAGAAAGCGCTGAAAGCCACCGACAGCAGCCCCTGCGCCAACGCCGCGCGGCGCAGAGAAGGGTAGCGCAGCCAGAGCTGACCCAGCGAGCGCAGCAGCGCGAAGTAAGAGAGCTGCGACCCCGGCGTAAAGCGCGGCAGCGCCCGCCAGATTGCGAAGGTGATCAGCAGCACGCCCAGCGCAGCGCCGGCATAGAGGCTGCGCCAGCCGAACCAGTCGGCGACCGCGCCGCTGACCACGCGCGACAGCAGAATGCCGGCCAGCAGCCCGGTCATCACCGTGCCGACCGTTTTGCCACGCTGCTGTTCGCTGGCGAGCGCCGCCGCTGCCGGAATAATGTCCTGCGCCACGGTCGCCGCCAGGCCCATCGCCAGGCTGGTCAGCAGCAGCATGCTGAAGGTGCCGGTAACGCTGCACAACAGCAGCGTCAGCGTCAGCAGCAGCCCCTTCAGCAGAATAATATGGCGACGATCGTAACGATCGCCCAGCGGCGTCAGAAACAGGATGCCCAGCGCGTAGCCCAGCTGCGTCAACGTCGGCACCAGGCCGGTATCAGCGATGCTGGCGTGAAAGCTGCCGCCCATGATGCCGAGCATCGGCTGACTGTAATAAATAGAGGCGACGCTGAGACCGGCGCCGCTGGCCAGCAGAAACTGCGAGCGGCGGCTAAGTCCGCTGGCTTCAGCGGCGGGTGCGGATGTGAGTAACGTTGACATGGCGGTAGCTCCGAAAGCGAAAGTAGGGCTATTTTTCGCTTTCGCCGCCGTGAAGGGTAGCCATCGTCGGGGTAAAATTGTTATACGTAGCGCGTATGAACGCGCTAAATGCAATTAGCACAGACCGTATAACGCTGCTGCATACCTTTGTACGCATTGTCGAAAGCGGCAGTTTGTCAGCCGCCGCCCAACAGATGCAGACCAGTCAGCCCACCGTCAGCCGGCGTCTGCGCACGCTGGAACAGCTGCTTGGCGCGCGTTTAATCCAGCGCACCACCCACACCATGAAGCTGACCGACGATGGCGAACGCTGCTATCAACACGCGCGTCGCCTGACGGAGCAGTGGCTGCTGCTGGAGGACGATCTGCATGCGGTCAGCGATGAGCCGGTCGGCGTGTTAAGAGTGCGCGCGCCGCACGCTTTCGGTCAGGATCAGCTTATCGCGCCGCTGGGCGATTATCTGCGGCGTTATCCCCGCACCCGCATCGAGTGGACGCTTAACGATCCGACGCCCGATTTTATTGCGGAAGGCATCGACTGTGCGATCCATGTCGGCGACGTCACCGATCCGTCGGTGGTGGCGATCCTGCTGGCCGAAGTGCCGCGCATCGTGGTCGCCGCGCCTGCACTGCTGGCGCAGTTTCCGCCGGTGCGGCAGGTCAACGAGCTCGCCCGGCTGCCCTGGCTGGCGTTGAGCATCTTCTACAGCAATGAAGTGATCCTGAACGACGCGCGCAGCGGGGAACATTTCCAGTTCCCGATCGTGCCGCGCCTGAGCAGCGACAGCCTCTATGCGGTGCGCCGCGCCGCGCTGGATGGCCTGGGCGCGGCGATGGTTTCCGCCTGGGTGGTGAAAGAGGATTTGCAGGCGGGACGCTTGCAGCAACTGACGCCCGGCTGGCAGGCGCCGCCGTTGCCGGTCTGGCTGCTTTATCCTTATGCCAGCTACTATCCGGCGCGCCTGCGCCAGTTTATTGCATTGATGCGTGAGGTGATGCCGCGCATTACCGGGACACAGCCGCCCAGCCGTCAGCCGCGCCCGGCGCCTTGATATATTCAGGGGAGCCAGCATTCCTGACGCTGCGCGCCGCAAATTTGCAAGCGGGCCCCGTGCAGGGATTGACCCTGACCTTCAGCATCGCTAAAGATAAGAACTCCTTTTCTTTCTGAGAATGCTTTATGTCCGCACGTATCGTTATTGTGGTCGATATGCAAAATGGCGTGTTCACTACGCCGCGTTTCGATCGGGCAGGGCGCGTCGCCAGTATTAATCAGCTGATTGCCGCCGCCGATCACACCATTTTTATTCAGCATGAAGATGCGGATATGCAGCCGGGCAATGAGGCCTGGCAAATCCTGCCGGAGCTGCAACAGCCGCCTGGCGCCTTCTATATTAATAAGCAGGCCTGCGACAGCTTCTGGAATACCGGGCTGGATGCGGTGCTGCAACAACTTAATTAACGCCAACGGCTTTGTGATCTGCGGCTGCGCCACCGACTACTGCGTCGACACCACGATTAAAGTCGGCGGCAGCAAGGGCTACGCCATCAGCGTGGCGTCGGATGCGCATACAACCGCCGACCGGCGCTGGGGCACGGCGCAGCAGCTTATCGAACAGCACAATGAAGTCTGGGCGAATCTGATCCTGCCCGGCAACCGCCTTTATGTGGCGCCCACCGCCGAAATTGTTCAGCGCTGGCGCACCGCCGCCTGACGCGTTTCGCGCCGCGCCTTCTATACTCTCAGGTATTAAGGAGGCGCTATGTGCGGACGCTTTACCCAAATTCAATCGCGTGAAGTTTGGCTGTCGATGCTCGACGGCCAGGCGGAGCGCGCCATCGCCTGGGATGAACAGCCGATAGGGCGCTATAACGTCGCGCCCGGCAGCAATGTGCTGCTGCTGAACCACCGTGACGACGCGCTGCATCTCGATCCGGTTTTCTGGGGCTACGGCCCCGCCTGGTGGCATAAGGCGCCGCTAATCAACGCGCGGGTGGAAACCGCCGCCGAAAGTAAAATGTTTCGTCCGCTCTGGCAGCATGGCCGCGCGGTGGTCATGGCGGACGGCTGGTATGAATGGAAGCGCGAGGGCGATAAAAAGCAGCCTTACTATATCTATCAGCGCCAGCGTCAGCCGCTGTTTTTCGCGGCGATCGGTCATGCGCCTTATGCGCGCGCGCAGGAGAAAGAGGGGTTTGTGATTGTCACTGCCGCCAGCGATCGCGGTATGGTCGATCTGCACGATCGGCGTCCGCTGATGCTGGAAGCAGATGCGGTCGTCGAATGGCTCGATCCCGCCACCTCGCCTGAGCGCGCGGTGACGCTGAGCCAGCAGGCGGCGATGGATCCGCAGCAGTTTCGCTGGCATCCGGTGAGCAGGGCGGTAGGCAGCCCGCACCATCAGCAGCCGGAGCTGGTGGAGCCGATTGACGACCCGCTATGCTGAAACGAAAAAAGCGAGCTTTTTTTGTAAAATTCAGTCTGTTCTGAAAATGCGCGCACGCCTGGCGAACGTCAGATTCGCGTCTATACTGGTTTGTTACGATGTTCGCCAGAAGTGATGCGAGATGGGCAGTCGGCTCAGGGCGGACCAAACAACAGGTCAACCCGCGAGAGAGTCGCCATCGTTCGATATCCGGCATTTTGCTACTCATCTCATTCAGCAACGCTGTAAATCTGCCCTCAACCGCATCCTTCCGCTGCATCAAACCGTTCTTTTACGTTGACGATTTTACCTGTGCGGGAAGCCAGGCAGCGTCAGCGGTTATTGACCAGAACAGGAGGAAGAGTGTGACACCTGTAGCAGCAAACAATGAACAACTACCCTCCCTGAGCGGCGGCCTCTACGCATTCTTTTTCGATGTGGATGGCACGCTGGCTGCTATTCAGTCACGCCCGGATGAAGCTTTTATCCCTGAGCCGGTGCGGCAGACGCTCCAGTCGCTCTATACCTTAAGCAACGGCGCGCTGGCGCTGGTCTCAGGTCGACCCATTCACGAGCTGGATATGCTGGCCGCGCCGCTGCGCGCGCCGGCGGCTGGCGTACATGGCGCTGAACGGCGTGGCGCAGACGGCGAGCTGCACCGCGTTTCTCTGCCCGCTTCCATGGGGCAGGAGCTGAGCGCGGCGCTGCATACCGCCATGGCGAAGTGGCCGGGTACGCAGTTGGAAACCAAAGGCATGGCGTTTGCGCTGCATTATCGCCGCGCCGTGCAGTATGAAGATGAAGTGATGCAGCTGGCTTATTCGCTGGTTGAACGCTTTCCGACGCTGGCGCTGCAGCCCGGTAAATGCGTCGTGGAGATCAAACCACAGGGCGTGGACAAAGGAGCGGCAATTCAGACTTTTATGGGAGAAGCGCCTTTTGCCGGTCGTATTCCGGTATTTATTGGTGACGACCTGACGGATGAAAAAGGATTTCTTGCGGTCAACGCGCTGCAGGGTATTTCCGTCAAGGTAGGTGAAGGCTCAAGCCAGGCCCGTTATCGCCTGAAAGGCGTTAATGAGGTTCACGCCTGGCTGGAGCAGATCAAATTACAATTAGAGCAAGACAAGACAACGTCGGTAAGGAGTCAAGGTTATGAGTCGCTTAGTGGTCGTATCTAACCGTATCGCTGTACCAGATGGTTCCAGGGCCAGCGCAGGTGGTTTGGCAGTCGGCATTCTGGATGCCCTGAAAACGACAGGGGGACTCTGGTTCGGCTGGAATGGCGACATCAGCGCCATTGGTGAAGAAGATAATGAAGACGTCGATATCGTTAAGCATGAAGGCATCACTTACGCGTCTTTCCCGCTGAATCAGAATGACTACGATCTCTATTACTGTCAGTTCTCCAACACGGTCATCTGGCCCGCATTCCATTATCGTCTCGATTTAGTGCAGTTTCAGCGCGAAGCCTGGGACGGCTACTGCCATGTCAACGAGCTGCTGGCGGAACGCCTGCTGCCGCTGATTGAGCCGGACGATATTTTATGGATTCATGATTATCATCTGTTGCCGTTTGCCGCCGAGCTGCGCAAACGCGGGGTAAAAAACCGCATTGGTTTCTTCCTGCATATTCCATTCCCTACGCCAGAAATTTTTAACGCGCTGCCGCCGCATAACGAACTGCTGGAGATGTTGTGCGACTACGATCTGCTCGGTTTCCAGACCGAAAACGATCGTCAGGCGTTCCTGGAAAGCCTGTCGCTGCTGACACAGGTTCAGCAGAAAGGGCCGAAACAGCATCGCGCTTTCGGACACACCTTCTCGACGGAGGTCTATCCGATCGGCATCGAGCCGGACAGCATTAAAGAGATGGCCGAAGGCCCGCTGCCGCCGAAGATGGCCGCCATGAAGCGCGAGCTGGGCGACGCGAAAAACATTATCGCCTGCGAACGTCTCGACTACTCTAAAGGATTGCCGGAACGCTTCCTTGCCTATGAAGCGCTGCTGGAGAACTATCCGCAGCATCGCGGCAAAATCCGCTATTCGCAGATCGCGCCGACCTCGCGCGGCGACGTGCAGGCCTATCAGGATATCCGTCATCAGCTGGAGACGGAGGCCGGACGCATCAACGGCAAATATGGCACCTTGGGCTGGACGCCGCTGTACTACCTCAATCAGCACTTCGACCGCCGTTTGCTGATGAAAATTTTCCGTCTCACCGACGTGGCGCTGATCACGCCGCTGCGCGACGGCATGAACCTGGTGGCGAAAGAGTATGTCGCGGCGCAGGACCCTGAGGATCCTGGCGTACTGGTGCTGTCGCGCTTTGCCGGGGCGGCCAACGAGCTGACCTCCGCGCTGATCGTCAACCCTTACGATCGCGATGAAGTGGCGGCGGCGCTGGATAAGGCGCTGACCATGTCGCGTACGGAGCGCATCTCTCGCTATAACGACATGATGGAAATCCTGCGTAAAAACGACATTAGTCACTGGCGGGAAAGCTTCCTGCGCGATCTGCGCGCGATTACGCCGCGCACCGAGCAGGATGCGGCGGACAATAACGTGGCGAACTTTTCCCGGCTCGCCTGATTGATTTAACGAACGCATCGACAGGACGTTGATGCGGTAATCGCTCCGCTGCGCTTTCTTTCCTTCTTTATTGCCGCTTCCCGATTTCTCTGCCTGTTTCACCTTCTGCTTTTTATCACGTTACTTTCCTCTCTTCGCCTCGCTGTTTTTCTCTGTTTGCGCTTTTGTCTTGCGCTGCCGCTGGCGGCAGGACGAAAAGGCCGACAGTAGTTTATGTCATAACAGGAGCAGCGGACGGGATCTCCGGCGGCGCAGGCGCAACGGGGAAATGGTAAGCGTGCGCCGAACGGCCGTACAGACGGCTTAGCGCCACGCCAGATTAGCGTGCGCGAACAGTCTGTAGAGAAGCGGAAAAGCTGGCAGAAAATGCTGCGCTTTCTCTTATTAATGAAATGAAGAAAAAAAAAGGCGCAGAGGCGATATCTGGCTATTTTTTGCGCTTTCGGCGCGCTTTTTCAGGAAATGCGACCGCGAACGGTAAAGTATGGCGCGGTATTGCCGATAGTAATCGGGTACGGTTCCGTACTTTCATCAAAACATTCATATCCCTTATGTCACAGCTTGTTACACCTGCTGATGCCCTCTATACACTTACGCTTCACTGTTAACGAACCGTTGTTAAAACGACCTCAAGGCAAGCAAATTCTCTCCGTTGGATAATCATCCTCGTTCGAAACGATTCCGCTAAGTGATTAATATGGCGACGACTTTAATGCGGTCAAACCAGTGTTAAATGCTGCACTTACAAAAATTGGCAGATATTAATGTCAGGTAACACGCATTTCACCAGCAGGCAGCCCCTAATCGGATAAAAAGCGAGCTTTTGAAACGAAGATGTTAAATTTAAGATAAAAATTTAGCAAAAAGTGGCTTTATTGGTTGCGTTCTGCACTATTCACAAGCGTTACTGATGGATTTTTTAGGCTGATTTGCCTTAAAAGTGTGATCTGGATCACACTTTATCTAAAATTTTACCTGCCGCTCGTTGTATGTAGAAATCAGAGCGGATACATTTGCACTGCTTTCGGAATAATCTTAAAAAAACTGTAAGCGAACGTCACGGAAGATGATTAGAACTCAAGTAATGCATGGCCTGGAGTTATGACTATTACTGATTCAGGATCCCGGTGGGATGTGAGACAAGTTCAGAAAACGTTTGGCTTCCGCCTCTGCTTTTTTGCCATCTTTAGATTTACCAGCCAGCAACCAAGAATGCGGTAACCATTCCGCACAGTTAAAAGTAGTGTTAGTCAGGATGGGAAAAGAATGGGTACATCCGAATTATTAAAACATATTTACGATATTAATTTGTCATATTTGCTGCTTGCACAACGTTTAATTAACCAGGAAAAAGCTTCTGCAATGTTTCGCCTCGGCATCGATGAAGCAATGGCGGATGCGCTGTCGCAGTTAACGCTGCCGGAGATGGTTAAATTAGCTGAGACCAACCAGCTGGTATGTCAATTCCGTTTCAACGACCACAATATTATTAACCGCCTGACGCAGGAATCGCGTGTGGACGATTTACAGCAGATCCACACCGGTATTTTATTATCCAGTCGTTTATTACGCGACGCTGCTAAAGACGAAGCGCCGAAAAAGAGGGCGGTATAATGAGCGAAAAAAGTATTGTTCAGGAAGCGCGCGATATTCAGCTCGCAATGGAACTGATCACGCTCGGCGCGCGTTTACAAATGCTGGAAAGCGAAACACAGCTCAGCCGTGGCCGCTTAATTAAGCTCTATAAAGAACTGCGCGGCAGCCCGCCGCCGAAAGGCATGCTGCCGTTCTCAACCGACTGGTTTATGACGTGGGAACAGAATATTCACGCGTCGATGTTCTGCAACGCCTGGCAGTTTCTGCTGAAAAGCAAACTGACCCGTGGCGTCGATGCGGTCATCAAAGCGTATCGTCTCTATCTTGAGCAGTGTCCGCAGTCGGATGAAGGCCCGCTGCTGGGCCTGACGCGAGCCTGGACGTTGGTGCGTTTTGTTGAAAGCGGCATGCTGGAACTTTCCGACTGCAAATGCTGCGGCGGAAGCTTTATCAACCATGCGCATCAACCGGCGGGCAGCTTTGCCTGCAGCCTGTGCCAGCCGCCATCGCGTGCGGTAAAAAGACGTAAACTTTCAGCAGAGGTTGCCGATAACCATTCACAACTGCTGGATGAACAGGTTAAACACGCTGTTTAAGTTTGTTCGCATTGTGGAATGACATCCAGCAGCGGTTTTTAACCGCTGCTTTTTTTTTGCCTCCACATTGTTGAATAACGCCTGCGGCTTTCTGGCTTAACTTCCACCAACACGTTACTGACGTAAGGATTTATTGTGCTGGTACTTTTAGGTTATATCCTCGTTGTTGGCTCGGTGTTAGGCGGCTATATGATGGTCGGCGGTCACCTGGGCGCGCTTTATCAACCTTCGGAACTGGTCATTATCGGCGGGGCCGGCATTGGCGCTTTTATTGTCGGAAATAGCGGCAAAGCGATTAAGGCGACGTTAAAAGCGCTCCCGCTGCTGTTCCGCGGTTCTAAATATAATAAAGCGGTTTATATGGATCTGATGGCGCTACTTTATCGCCTGATGGCCAAATCGCGCCAGCAGGGCATGATGTCGCTGGAACGCGATATTGAAAATCCTAAAGAAAGTGAAATTTTCGCTAATTACCCGCGCATTTTGTCCGATAACAAGTTGGTGGATTTTATCACCGACTATATGCGGTTAATGGTCAGCGGCAATATGAACGCTTTTGAAATCGAAGCGCTGATGGATGAAGAGATCGAAACCTACGAGCATGAGTGCGACGTACCCGCGCAAAGTATCGGCGCCATGGGCGATTCGCTGCCCGCGTTCGGCATCGTGGCGGCGGTGATGGGCGTAGTGCACACGCTGGCCTCGGCGGATCGTCCGGCGGCAGAACTGGGCGAACTGATCGCTCATGCGATGGTGGGCACCTTCCTCGGCATCCTGCTGGCTTACGGCTTCATCTCGCCGCTGGCGTCGGTGCTGCGTCAGAAATGCGCGGAGAACACCAAGATGATGCAGTGCATTAAGGTTACGCTGCTGTCCAGTCTGAACGGCTATGCGCCGCAGATCGCCGTGGAGTTCGGCCGTAAGACCCTGTACTCCACCGAGCGTCCGTCGTTCACCGAACTGGAGGAGCATGTACGCAACGCGAAAGCCGGTAAACAGACTTCGGGCCAGGACGCATGAATAACCAAAATCACCCCATTATTGTCGTAAAAAAGCGCAAGCATAAAAAACATGAGGGTGGTCACGGCTCCTGGAAAATCGCCTACGCCGACTTTATGACCGCGATGATGGCGTTTTTCATGGTGATGTGGTTGATCTCGGTCGCTAACCCGAAGCAGCTGACGCAGATCGCGGAATATTTCCAGACGCCGCTGAAGGTGGCGTTGTCTGGCGGTCAGCGCAGCAGCGACAGTGAAAGCCCGATTCCTGGCGGCGGCGATGACCCGACCCGCAAGGATGGCGAAGTGCAGAAGCATGTCGATCTGGACGCCGAGAAGCGCAAGCTGGAAGAGATTCGTCTTAACCGCCTGCGCGAACGCCTCGATCAACTGATTGAGTCCGACCCGCGGCTGAAAACGCTGCGGCCGCACCTGATCATCAATATGGTGGAAGAGGGGCTGCGCATTCAGATTATCGACAGCCAGAACCGGCCAATGTTTAAAACCGGCAGCGCCCAGGTTGAGCCCTATATGCGCGACATTCTGCGCGCTATCGCGCCGATACTGAACGATCTGCCGAACAAAATCAGTCTTGCAGGCCATACCGACGATTTTCAGTATGCGACGGGCGACCGTGGATACAGCAACTGGGAACTGTCGGCCGACCGCGCCAACGCCTCACGTCGTGAGCTGGTGGCCGGGGGGCTCGATGGCAGCAAAATGCTGCGCGTGGTGGGCATGTCCGACACCATGAAGCTGAAAAATCGCGGCGGCGATGAGGCGGTCAACCGTCGCATCAGTCTGCTGGTGCTGAATCACGACACGCAGGCGCAAATCGAAAAAGAGAATGCCGAAAGCGACGCGACGCAGCTGAGCGATCCGCAGAGCATTAAACAAATTACCGCGCCGGCTCAGCCGTCTGACGCGGCGATAACCCCAGATCATCAACCCTCGCAGGCCGCGTCGGTCAGTCAGGAGCCGCCGGTGACGCAAGTCGCGCCGGCTCCCGTCAGCACGCCGCAGCCTGGGGGCGACTCACAGCAGAGGTGATAACCGTGAGCATGGATATCAGCGATTTTTATCAGACATTCTTCGATGAAGCTGACGAACTGTTAGCGGACATGGAGCAACACCTGCTGGGTTTAGACCCGCAGGAGCCCGATTCGGAACAGCTTAACGCCATTTTCCGGGCGGCTCATTCCATTAAAGGCGGAGCTGGCACCTTCGGCTTCGTGGTTTTGCAGGAAACCACACATATTCTGGAAAACATTCTGGACGGTGCGCGCCGGGGCGAAATGCAGCTCAGCACTGACATCATCAACCTGTTTTTGGAAACCAAAGATATTATGCAGGAACAGCTCGATGCCTATAAGGCGGGCCAGGAGCCTGACGCCGACAGCTTCAAATATATCTGCGAAGCGCTGCGTCAACTGGCGTTAGAAGCGAAAGGCGAAACGATCGCGCCGGTGAAAACCCTTGCCGCCGCGCCCGCCGCCGCTGAGCCAGCCGCCGCGCCTGCGGCCACCGGCCTGCGTCTGAAACTGAGCGCGCTGAAGCCGAACGAAGTGGCGCTGCTGCTGGAGGAGCTGGGCAACCTCGGCACGGTTAGCGACGTGATCAAAGGCGAAAACAGCCTCGAAGCGACGCTCGATTCCTCTGTCGCCAAAGACGATCTGGTCGCTGTGCTCTGCTTTGTGATCGACGAGTCGCAGATCAGCTTCCCGGAAGCGGGCGCGGCGCAGCCCGTCGCGGCTGAACCGGTGGCGGCCGAGCCGGCGCCCGTGGCGACCACCATGGCGGAAGCGGAGATCGCGGCGACGCCTGCGAACGTCACCGAACTGGCCCCCGTGGCGAAACGCGAGCCGAAGAAAGTCGCCCCGGCGAAAACCAGCGAATCGAGCAGCATTCGCGTTGCGGTTGAGAAGGTCGATCAGCTGATCAACCTGGTCGGCGAACTGGTGATTACCCAGTCGATGCTGGCGCAGCGTTCCGGCGCGCTTGACCCGGTCGCCCACGGCGATCTGCTAAACAGCATGGGGCAGCTGGAGCGCAACGCGCGCGATCTGCAGGAATCGGTGATGTCGATCCGTATGATGCCGATGGAGTACGTCTTCAGCCGCTTCCCGCGTCTGGTGCGCGATCTCGCCAGCAAACTGGGCAAAGAAGTTGAACTGACGCTGCTGGGCAGCTCTACCGAGCTCGACAAGAGCCTGATTGAACGCATTATCGATCCGCTGACGCACCTGGTGCGCAACAGCCTCGATCACGGCATCGAGTCGCCGGAAAAACGTCTCGCCGCTGGGAAAAGTGCGGTGGGCAACCTGACGCTCTCCGCAGAGCATCAGGGCGGCAATATCTGTATCGAAGTGATTGACGACGGCGCCGGGCTTAACCGCGAGCGTATTCTGGCGAAGGCGCTTTCATCCGGCCTGCCGGTCAGCGACGCGATGAGCGACGAAGAGGTCGGCATGCTGATTTTCGCGCCGGGCTTCTCTACCGCCGAGCAGGTGACCGACGTGTCGGGCCGTGGCGTCGGCATGGACGTGGTGAAGCGAAACATTCAGGAGATGGGCGGCCACGTTGAAATCGCTTCGAAGCAGGGCAAAGGCACGACTATCCGTATCCTGCTGCCGCTGACGCTGGCGATCCTCGACGGCATGTCGGTGCGCGTAGCGGAAGAAGTCTTTATTCTGCCGCTGAACGCGGTAATGGAATCTCTTCAGCCGCGTGCGGAAGATTTGAAACCGCTGGCGGGCGGCGAGTGCGTGCTGGAAGTGCGCGGCGAATACCTGCCGCTGGTGGAACTGTGGAACGTCTTTGATGTTCAGGGCGCGAAAACCGAAGCGACCCAGGGCATCGTGGTGATATTGCAAAGCGCCGGAAAACGCTATGCGTTGCTGGTTGATCAGCTGATTGGTCAGCATCAGGTTGTCGTAAAAAACCTCGAAAGCAACTATCGCAAAGTGCCGGGTATTTCCGCCGCCACCATCCTCGGCGATGGCAGCGTGGCGCTGATTGTCGATGTATCGGCACTGCAATCTTTAAACCGTGAGAAGCGCGTGGCCGGCGCCGCGTAATCGTAACCAATTAAGGGCAAAGCTATGACTGGAATGGCAAATGTAACGAAACTGGCCGGTGAAACCGTCGGACAAGAGTTTCTGGTGTTCACCCTCGGGGACGAAGAATATGGCATCGATATTCTTAAGGTGCAGGAGATCCGCGGTTACGATCAGGTGACCCGCATCGCCAATACGCCAGCCTTTATTAAAGGCGTCACCAACCTGCGCGGCGTGATCGTGCCGATTATCGACCTGCGCATTAAATTCGCGCAGCCGGGCGTGGAATATAACGATAACACCGTGGTGATCGTGCTGAATCTGGTGCAGCGCGTCGTTGGTATCGTGGTGGACGGCGTCTCTGACGTGCTGTCGCTGACCGCCGATCAGATCCGTCCTTCGCCGGAATTTGCCGTGACCATGTCGACGGAATACCTGACCGGTCTGGGTGCGCTGGGCGATCGTATGTTAATCCTGGTTGACATCGAAAAGCTGCTGAGCAGCGAGGAGATGGCGCTGATGGATACGCTGCGCAGCGCGTAAGCAGGTGCGCTTCGCGGATACGTCCGCAAGAGAGCAAAAAAGGGCGACGTCAGTCGCCCTTTTTTATTGCCAGCGTTACGCACGCCGCTCTGTAAAAGGGACGTTGCCAGCGTTTGCCCCTTTCATGCGTGTTAAGCGTGATGGAATAACATTTCTGATATGTAAAAACAGGAAATTGCACGCTCTTTTTATGGAATGCTTTCTAACAAAATATAAACAAGGATGTAAAAGGCGCCTATATAAAAGGGAGGAAGCATAAATTAACGATATCGTAAAGTCGCTAATAAGCCACATTTCTGTCTGCTATTTATTAAGCTTATAAACGGCCTGTATTTGCTCATTCCTCACTATTTTCCCATCAAAGATGTCTTATTAATTATTCATAAAAATCAAAGGTTTATTTATTTAACTCGTAAAATATTTATGTTTTTTTCTAAAGAGCCGAAGAATTAAAATAGTGTCGGTGTGAATTATCTGACGGCAAAAGCGGTTTAATAATAGCCGATAAACAGGCGGTGTAAGGCAATGAACGCTGTGCGAGTAGATAAATTAACCAGCGCTACGCTTTTTTCTGCTACGCCAGCCCGCCTGCGAACATTGCCGGTATGCGGTAAACAATAAGGGACTTATATGTTTAAGAATATGAAGATAGTGACAGTATTATTCATGATACTGGCCGTATTGGGCATTATGCAGCTGTCTACAAATGGACTCTATTTTAAGGCAGTGCGGGAAAGCCGGAGCAATATTGAAACAGAGCAAATGGACAGCGCACGCCGTGGTCAGCTGCACGCGCTGTGGGGTAATCTGCTGCAAACGCGCAGCTCGCTGAATCGCGCTTCGTTGCGTATCAGCCTGTTTACCACGGAGAATCACAACGATACAGAAGCCGATCAGCTGCTGGCGCTGGCAACACAGTATCTGGCGAAAGCGGACGCCAATTTCGCCAACTTCCAGAAATTGAAGCCGCTGGATGGCCATGAATCGGACCGCATCGCACTCACTGAAAGCTACAAGGCGCTGCATGAAAAGCTACAGGAATTACATGGGTTTCTCGCCAGGCGCGATCTGCAGGCGGCCATCGCGCAGCCGACGCAGCGTTATCAGGATGCGTATGAACAGGCCTACAACAGCTGGCTGGCCAGTAACCGGGAGAGAGCTAAACAAGGTTTGATCGAGAGCCAGGAAAATTATAACGAGTCGCTCGGCGTGGCGATCATGATGCTGGTATTGATCGCCATCGTGCTGGGCGGAATGTGGATCCTGTTGCAGCGCATTCTGCTGCGTCCGCTGAACAATGCGATGGCGCATATTAACCGCATTACCGATGGCGACCTGACGACGACAATCGAAATCCATGGCCGCAACGAAATGGGCCAGCTGGCAGAAAGCCTGCGCGATATGCAGCAGTCGCTGGCGCGCACCGTGCGCGACGTGCGCAGCGGGGCGGATGTCATTTACACCAGCGCCAGCAAAATTTCTCTCGACAGCGGCGATCTCGCCTCACGCACCGAGCAGCAGGCCGCCTCGCTGGAAGAGACCGCCGCCAGCATGGAAGAGCTGACCGCGACGGTGAAACAGAATGCCGATAACGCCCGTCAGGCCTCGCAGCTGGCGCTGAGCGCCTCGGAAACTGCGCAGCGCGGCGGCAAGGTGGTAGACGGCGTGGTGAAAACCATGAGCGAAATCGCCGACAGCTCGAAGAAAATCGCCGACATCATCAGCGTAATCGACGGCATCGCCTTCCAGACCAATATCCTGGCGCTGAACGCGGCGGTGGAAGCGGCGCGCGCCGGTGAACAGGGCCGCGGTTTCGCGGTGGTGGCGGGCGAAGTGCGCAGCCTGGCGCAGCGCAGCGCCCAGGCGGCAAAAGAGATTAAGGATCTGATTGTCGCGTCAGTCAGCTGCGTTGATACCGGCTCGGTACTGGTAGGCACCGCCGGTGAAACCATGAGCGAGATAGTCAGCGCGGTTAATCGCGTGACCGATATCATGGGCGAAATCGCCGCTGCCTCCGATGAACAGAGCCGCGGCATTGAGCAGGTCGGCCAGGCGGTGACGGAAATGGACGGCGTGACGCAGCAGAACGCCTCGCTGGTAGAGGCCTCCGCCGCCGCCGCCGCCGCGCTGGAGGAGCAGGCAAGCCGCCTCGGTAAAGCGGTTGCGGTATTTAACCTGCCCGCCGGGGAAGAAACGGTTCGCGAACCGCAGGTCAGACCCGCGCTGACGCTCAAGCCGGGCGCCGCGCAGGAAAAAGAGACCGCCGCTGAGGATAACTGGGTGACCTTCTAATCGCGTTTTGTCCTTCTCTGTTCTGGCCATGCCGTCTGCGGTCGGCATGGCCTTCTCTGCTTTAAATCCCGCTATTTCCGCTGATTTTACCCTTCCAACGGTAAACGTTGACGTCATCTTGCCGATAACGTTCTGGTAGTGACTTTATTTCTAAATACCAGGGGTAAGTATGTTAAAGCGAATCAAAGTCGTAACCAGCCTGATTGTGGTGCTGGTTATTTTCGGCGCGATGCAGCTGCTTTCGGGCGGGCTGTTTTTCCAGGCGCTGAATAAAGACAAAACCAATTTCAACGTCTCGCAAACGTCGAGTCAAAACATTGCCGCGCTCACCGATGCATGGATCGGCCTCAACCAGGTGCGCATTACGCTTAACCGCGGCATGCTGCGTCTGCAAAGCGATATGGCGGGCAATATCAACGGCGGCGGGCTGGATAGCCTGGTGCAGCAGAGTCGTAACCAGCTGGCGGAAGCGGATAAGCACTACCGCGACTATAAAGGCATGCCTAACACGCCGGGTCTGGACGATAACCTGTCGCAGCGGATGGAAGAGAAGTACAGCGCGCTGGCGAAAAGCCTGAGCGATATGACCGATATGCTGGCGGCAAAACAGCTGGAGGCGATGTTCAAACAGAACATCGAACAGAAGCAAAATGACGCGCAGGCGGTCTATACCGAATGGCGTAGCGCGCAGGCGGTGCTGTCCGCGCAGGGACTGGCGGAAAACGAGCGCGCCTTTAACACCATGCTCTGGATCCTGGGCACGGTAATGACGCTGGTGCTGGCCGTGATTGTACTGTGCTGGTTCGGCCTGCAACGCATTCTGCTGAAGCCGCTACAGACCATAATGCAGCATATTCAGGCGATCGCCGCAGGCGACCTGACGCAGCCAATCGAGGTAGAAGGCCGCAATGAAATGAGCCTGCTGGCGGAAAGCCTGAAAAACATGCAGCAGGAGCTGGTGCGCACCGTCAGCGACGTGCGCGACGGTTCCGACGCCATCTACACCGGCGCCAGCGAAATCACCGCCGGCAGCAACGATCTCTCCTCGCGCACCGAGCAGCAGGCCGCCTCGCTGGAAGAGACCGCCGCCAGCATGGAAGAACTGACCGCCACGGTGAAACAGAACGCTGAAAACGCCCGTCAGGCGTCGCAGCTGGCGCTGAGCGCCTCCGAAACCGCGCAGAAGGGCGGCAAGGTCGTGGACGGCGTGGTGAAAACCATGAGCGAGATCGCGGGCAGCTCGAAAAAGATTGCCGATATCATCAGCGTGATCGACGGCATCGCCTTCCAGACCAACATCCTGGCGCTGAACGCGGCGGTGGAAGCGGCGCGCGCCGGTGAACAGGGCCGTGGCTTCGCGGTGGTGGCGGGCGAGGTGCGCAATCTGGCGCAGCGCAGCGCTCAGGCGGCGAAAGAGATTAAGTCGCTGATTGAAGATTCTGTGGCGCGTGTCGATACCGGCTCTGCGCTGGTCGGCACCGCGGGCGAAACCATGAGCGACATCGTCAGCGCGGTCACCCGCGTCACCGACATCATGGGCGAAATCGCCTCGGCGTCGGACGAGCAGAGCCGCGGCATCGACCAGGTGGGCCTGGCGGTGACCGAGATGGATCGCGTGACGCAGCAGAACGCCGCGCTGGTGGAAGAGTCCGCCTCGGCCGCCGCCGCGCTGGAAGAGCAGGCGAGCCGCCTCAGCCAGGCCGTATCGGTGTTTAAAGTGCGTCAGGGGCAGGTTGGTCATCCGGCAGCGCTGAAGACGCCTGTGCTCAGCAAGCCTGCCGCGCTGAAGCCCAGCGCTGCGCCTGCCGCTGCGGATAACAACTGGGAAACGTTCTGATCCGTCACACGCGTCGCTGATATTTAACGTAAAAACCGGACGTCGTCGCCCGACGGCGTCCGGTTTCGCTTTTTCCATCTGAAAATTTGCCTGACGGCGCGTAGCGCGCCGCAGTTAATTGCAGATAAGGATAAAGATCCTGCCTGGCATGCCGATAATCCTGACATTCAACCACGCTTTAAGGTCCATCATGTTTAAGCATATTAAAGTTGTGACGGCGCTGATTATGGTGCTGGCCATCTTCGCTGTATTGCAGCTCGCATCCAGCGGTCTGTTCTTTAACGCCCTGAAAGGGGATCGGGAAAGTTTTGTTCTGTCGCAGGAGATCCAGCGCGAACAGATTAACCTCAACGCCGCATGGGTGGCGCTGATCCAGGCGCGCAACACCCTTAACCGCGCCGGTATCCGCTATATGCTCGATGCTAACCATATGGGCAGCGGCAGCACCGTCGCCGAACTGGTGGCGCTGGCCAACGAGCAGCTGCAAACGGCGGACAAAAACTTTGCCGCCTACAACCAGATACTGCCTGACGAGGTGAAAAATATGCCTTATCTGGTGGCGATCAATGACAAATATAAAGTGCTGCATGACGCGCTGGGCGAACTGGTGCAGATGCTGGGCGCGGGTAATTTGAAAGGGTTTGTCGACCAGCCGACGCAGAGCTACCAGAACGATTTTGAAAGCGCCTACGCCACCTGGGCGCAGACCACCAGCACCCTGATAACCGCTGGCGCCGAGCAGAACGAGAGCGCGTATCAGCGTTCCCTGTGGATTATCGGCATCGTGCTGACGATTCTGGCGGGCGTGGTCGCGCTGGTCTGGATCGGCATGCATCAGATCCTGCTGCGTCCGCTGAAAATCACCATCGAGCATATCCGTCATATCGCCAGCGGCGACCTGACGCAGCCAATCGAGGTGCAAGGCCGCAATGAAATGAGCCTGCTGGCGGAAAGCCTGAAAAACATGCAGCAGGAGCTGGTGCGCACCGTCAGCGACGTGCGCGACGGTTCCGACGCCATCTACACCGGCGCCAGCGAAATCACCGCCGGCAGCAACGATCTCTCCTCGCGCACCGAGCAGCAGGCCGCCTCGCTGGAAGAGACCGCCGCCAGCATGGAAGAACTGACCGCGACGGTGAAACAGAACGCCGAAAACGCCCGTCAGGCGTCGCAGCTGGCGCTGAGCGCCTCCGAAACCGCGCAGAAGGGCGGCAAGGTCGTGGACGGCGTGGTGAAAACCATGAGCGAGATCGCGGGCAGCTCGAAAAAGATTGCCGATATCATCAGCGTGATCGACGGCATCGCCTTCCAGACCAACATCCTGGCGCTGAACGCGGCGGTGGAAGCGGCGCGCGCCGGTGAACAGGGCCGCGGCTTCGCGGTGGTGGCGGGCGAGGTGCGCAATCTGGCGCAGCGCAGCGCTCAGGCGGCGAAAGAGATTAAGTCGCTGATTGAAGATTCTGTGGCGCGTGTCGATACCGGTTCTGTACTGGTTGAAAGCGCGGGCGAAACCATGAGCGACATCGTCAGCGCGGTCACCCGCGTCACCGACATCATGGGTGAAATTGCCTCGGCGTCGGACGAGCAGAGCCGCGGCATCGACCAGGTGGGCCTGGCGGTGACCGAGATGGATCGCGTGACGCAGCAGAACGCCGCGCTGGTGCAGGAGTCCGCCTCGGCGGCCGCCGCGCTGGAAGAACAGGCGAGCCGTCTCAGTCAGGCGGTCGCGGTGTTCAGAATTCGTAAAGAATTCGCCGCCGCCGCCGTTAACGTTAATACGGCAGCGAAAAAGCCGCAGAGCGCGGCGTCGACACCGGTAGCGCGCAAGGCCGCTGGCTCGGATGAGAACTGGGAAACCTTCTGATTCTCGTCCAGGCAGGCGGTAAACAATAAGAAAAACGTGTTGACGGAAGAAGTTGGTGAGACGGGCAGAGGGATGGCGCAGGCGCAAGGCAACGGCAGGCAGAGGCCACGCCGCGACATCAAATGCTGCCCCGCTTCAAATGAAGAGCGCGGCGGCGTCACCGGCGTCGCGATCGTCAATAGCCAGATTAGGTCACACAGCAAAATGCCGCGCTGATGAGGAAGCGGCAGCGGCCACGGATTAGCGCGACGCCCCGATAGTCGGAACAGACAGCCGCAGCGCACGACGCGCCGCAGGCGGTAAGGCAGGCGAGCAGGGTGAGAAGCTGACAAGCCATCGCCAGGAAGTGGCGCCTTTAAACCTTAAACTGCTTTGTTGGGTGAACCTGGATGAAGAAATCGACAGTACTGGCACCACCTGAGAACGCGACGCTGCTGGCCCAGATGGTGCAGCGTTTGCCTCTCTCTGATACGCACTTTCGCCGTATCAGTCAGCTGATTTATCAGCGAGCCGGCATCGTGCTTGCCGATCATAAACGTGAAATGGTTTATAACCGGCTGGTGCGTCGTCTGCGCACCCTGAATATTGATGACTTTGGCCGCTATCTCGCCCTGCTGGAAAACGATCCCAACAGCGCGGAGTGGCAGGCGTTTATCAACGCCCTGACCACCAACCTGACGGCCTTTTTCCGCGAGGCGCACCACTTCCCGATTCTGGCGGAACACGCCAAACGGCGCGGCGGCAGCTACAACGTCTGGAGTACGGCGGCCTCTACCGGCGAGGAGCCTTACTCCATCGCTATGACGCTGGCGGAAACGCTGGGCGCCGGACCGGGGAAATTCTCCGTTCACGCCAGCGATATTGATACGCAGGTGCTGGAAAAGGCCTCATCGGGCATCTATCGCCAGGAGGAGCTGCGCACGCTTTCGCAGCCGCAGATGCAGCGCTTCTTTTTGCGCGGCACAGGCCCGCATTCCGGCATGGTGCGCGTGCGCTCCGAGCTGGCGAGCACGGTGAATTTTTTCCAGCTGAACCTGCTGGCGCACGAGTGGGCACTGCCCGGCCCGTTTGATGCGATTTTTTGCCGCAACGTCATGATCTATTTCGACAAAGAAACCCAGGAAAAGATCCTGCGGCGCTTTGTCCCGCTGCTGAAGCCCGGCGGTCTGCTGTTCGCTGGCCACTCGGAAAATTTCAGCCAGATAAGCAAAGAGTTCTATCTGCGCGGGCAAACGGTTTACGGGCTGACTAAGGAAAGAGCATGAGCAAAATCACCGTAATGTGCGTTGATGATTCAGCGCTGATGCGTCAACTGATGACGGAGATCATCAACAGCCATCCCGATATGGAAATGGTGGCCACGGCCCCCGATCCGCTGGTGGCGCGCGATTTGATTAAACAGTACAACCCGCAGGTGCTGACGCTGGACGTCGAGATGCCGCGCATGGACGGCCTCGATTTCCTGGAAAAACTGATGCGTCTGCGTCCGATGCCGGTCGTGATGGTCTCTTCGCTGACGGCGAAAGGCTCTGAAGTCACACTGCGCGCGCTGGAGCTGGGGGCGATCGATTTCGTCACCAAACCGCAGCTGGGCATCCGTGAAGGCATGATGGCCTACAGCCAGATGATCGCCGACAAGATCCGCGCCGCCGCCCGCGCCCGTCTGGTGCCGCGCGGCGCGCAGGCCGCGCCAGCGATGCTGAAGGCCGGACCGCTGCTGAGCAGCGAGAAGCTGATCGCTATCGGCGCCTCCACCGGCGGCACCGAAGCGATTCGCCATGTGTTGCAGCCGCTGCCGGCAACCAGCCCGGCGCTGCTGATTACCCAGCATATGCCGCCAGGCTTTACCCGCTCGTTCGCCGAGCGGCTGAACAAACTTTGCCAGATTACCGTGAAAGAAGCGGAAGACGGCGAGCGTATTTTGCCGGGGCACGCCTATATCGCCCCCGGCGCGATGCACCTGGAGCTGGCGCGCAGCGGCGCCAACTATCAGGTGAAGCTGAACGACGGCCCACCGGTCAACCGCCATAAGCCGTCGGTGGATGTCCTGTTTAAGTCGGTGGCGCAACACGCCGGACGCAACGCCGTTGGCGTGATCCTCACCGGCATGGGCAACGACGGCGCGGCCGGACTGCTGGAGATGTACCGCGCCGGCGCCTGGACCATCGCCCAGAACGAAGCAAGTTGTGTGGTTTTCGGCATGCCGCGTGAGGCTATCGCTCACGGGGGAGCCAGTGAAGTGGTGGATTTGCACCAAATCAGTCAGCACATGCTGGCAAAAATTAGCGCCGGACAGGCATTGCGCATTTAACCGAGCCCGTCCAGCGGGACGAGATAACACAGGAGTAGATATGGTTGACAAGAATATGCGTTTTTTGGTGGTGGACGACTTCAATACGATGCGTCGTATTGTGCGCAACCTGCTGAAAGAACTGGGCTTCAACAACGTTGAAGAAGCTGAAGACGGCGTCGATGCGCTGACCAAGCTGCGCGCGGGCGGTTTCGATTTCGTCATTTCCGACTGGAACATGCCGAACATGGATGGCCTGCAGCTGCTGCAGACCATTCGCGCCGACGCCACCCTGGGCAAGCTGCCGGTGCTGATGGTGACCGCCGAAGCGAAAAAAGAGAACATCATTGCCGCAGCTCAGGCTGGCGCCAGCGGCTATGTCGTCAAACCTTTTACCGCAGCGACCCTGGAAGAGAAGTTAGGTAAGATCTTCGAAAAATTAGGTATGTAAGGAGACGTGATGAGCGAACTTACGAAACCAGCGACAGATGCGGCTTCGGCGCAAGATATTATTTCTCGCATCGGCTCCCTGACGCGCATGCTGCGTGACAGCCTGCGCGAGCTGGGACTGGATCAGGCGATTGCGGAAGCGGCGGAAGCGATTCCTGACGCCCGCGACCGTCTCGACTATGTGGTACAGATGACCGCTCAGGCCGCTGAGCGCGCGCTGAACTGCGTAGAAGCTTCACAGCCGCGTCAGGACGCGCTGGAGAGCGGTGCTAAAGATCTGAAAACGCGCTGGGACGCCTGGTTTGAAGACCCCATCGAGCTGGCGGACGCCCGTGTACTGGTTTCGGATACGCGCGAATATCTGGCCGCCGTGCCGGAACACACGTCCTTTACCAACGCACAGCTGCTCGACATCATGATGGCGCAGGATTTCCAGGATCTTACCGGTCAGGTGATCAAGCGCATGATGGATGTGATTCAGGAGATTGAGCGTCAGCTGTTGATGGTGCTGCTGGAGAACATGCCGGAAGCGAACGCGCGTCAGAAGCGGGAAGAGAACAGCCTGCTGAACGGTCCGCAGATTAACGCCGCCGCCCCTGGCGTCGTGGCGAACCAGGATCAGGTTGACGATCTGCTCGACAGCCTGGGCTTCTGAAAGGTCGCCGCCGTCCGCATTATGGGACGGCGGCGCCCCGATTTTATTCAAACAGGCTGGCGTCGCGTCAGCCAGCCTTATCCATTCCCTGAAATAACCCCTGTTTAACCCTGTTACTCGTCCCATTAAAACGGCTCAAGTTTGGCAACCTATGCGCAATCCCCATTCTGGCGCAGGTTATCAACGTGGCTGAAGGTAGCGATAGCGACGAGGAAAAAACAGAATCCCCCACACCCCACCGACTTGAAAAAGCGCGTAAAGAGGGGCAGATCCCGCGTTCCCGCGAGCTGACCTCCCTGCTGATGTTGGTGACGGGGCTGATGGTGCTGTGGATGGGCGGCGAATCGATGGCCCGACAGCTGGCCGAAATGGTCGCGTCCGGCTTTAGCTTCGATCACCGTTTAATTAACGATCCCGGTCAGATTGTTCGCCATATCAGCCGTCTGCTGGGGCAGGCGGTGTCGGCGCTGCTGCCAATGATGGCGGGCCTGGTGTTGGTCGCCATCGCCTCGCCGATGCTGCTGGGCGGCATCGTGCTGAGCGGCAAATCCCTTTCCCCAAGCTTCAGTAAGCTGAACCCGCTGAGCGGACTGAAGCGCATGTTTTCCGCCCAGACGGCGGCCGAGCTGCTGAAAGCGGTGCTGAAGGCGGTGCTGGTCGGTTCGGTGGCGGGCTGGTATGTCTGGAGCCGCTGGCCCGATATGCTGCATCTGATTACCGAATCGCCCTGGAAGGCCCTGGCACACGGCATGAATATGATCGCCGCCTGTTGCTTTTTGGTGGTGCTGGGCCTGGTGCCGATGGTGGGCTTCGACGTGTTCTGGCAGCTGTTCAGCTATTTCAAAAAGCTGCGTATGACGCGTCAGGAGATCCGTGACGAACATAAAGAGATGGAAGGCGACCCGCATGTGAAAGGGCGCATCCGTCAGGCGATGCGCGCCGCCGCTCGCCGCCGCATGATGGCCGATGTGCCGAAGGCGGACGTGATCGTCACCAACCCGACGCACTATTCGGTGGCGTTGCAGTATGACGAGAAGAGAATGAGCGCGCCGAAGGTATTGGCGAAAGGCGCCGGTGACGTGGCGCTGCGCATTCGTGAGCTGGGTAAAGAACATCGCGTGCCGATTCTGGAGGCGCCGCCGCTGGCGCGCGCCCTTTATCGTCACAGTGAAATAGGACAGCACATTCCGGGCGCGCTCTATGCGGCGGTGGCGGAAGTGCTGGCCTGGGTATGGCAGCTCCGACGCTGGAAGCGCGAGGGCGGGCTGATACCGAAGAGACCTGAACGCTTGCCGGTACCGGCTGAACTGGACTTTGCAGGAGAGACAAGAGCTGATGGCTAATCTGGCCGCTTTATTTCGCTTACCGGGTAACATGAAAGATACGCAGATGAAGGTGCTGGCTGGCCCGCTGCTGATTCTTTTGATCCTGTCGATGATGGTGCTGCCGCTGCCGCCCTTTATCCTCGATCTGCTGTTTACCTTTAACATCGCGCTGTCGATCATGGTGCTGCTGGTGGCGATGTTCACCCAGCGCACGCTGGAGTTCGCCGCGTTCCCGACCATTCTGCTGTTCTCGACGCTGCTGCGTCTGGCGCTGAACGTTGCCTCGACGCGCGTGATTTTGCTGGAAGGGCATACCGGCGCGGCGGCGGCGGGACAGGTGGTGGAAGCGTTCGGCCACTTCCTGGTCGGCGGCAACTTCGCCATCGGTATCGTGGTGTTTATTATCCTGATCATCATTAACTTTATGGTGATCACCAAGGGTGCCGGGCGTATCGCGGAAGTGGGGGCGCGTTTCGTGCTTGACGGGATGCCCGGCAAGCAGATGGCGATCGATGCCGATCTCAACGCCGGTCTGATCGGCGAAGAGGAAGCGAAGAAACGTCGCTCCGAAGTCACGCAGGAAGCGGATTTCTACGGCTCAATGGACGGTGCCAGTAAGTTTGTGCGCGGCGACGCCATCGCTGGCATCATGATTATGATTATCAACGTCGTGGGCGGCCTGCTGGTGGGCGTGGTGCAGCACGGCATGCCGTTCGGCGCGGCGGCGGAAAGCTATACGCTGCTGACCATCGGCGACGGCCTGGTGGCGCAGATCCCGGCGCTGGTGATTTCCACCGCGGCGGGCGTTATCGTCACGCGCGTCAGCACCGATCAGGATGTGGGCGAGCAGATGGTGACCCAGCTGTTCAGCAACCCGCGTGTGATGATGCTGAGCGCTGGCGTGCTGGGGCTGTTGGGCCTGGTGCCGGGGATGCCGAACCTGGTGTTCCTGCTGTTTACCGCCGCGCTGCTGGGCCTGGCTTGGTGGCAGCGCGGTCGTGAGATGAAGCCGAAGGCGGCTGCGCAGCAGGCGATCCCGCGTGCGCAGGAGACGGCGGCGACAGTGGAAGCGACCTGGGGCGACGTGCAGCTGGAAGATTCGCTGGGTATGGAAGTGGGCTACCGCCTGATCCCGATGGTGGACAGCACGCAGGACGGCGAGCTGCTGGGCCGTATCCGCAGTATTCGTAAGAAGTTCGCGCAGGAGATGGGCTTTCTGCCGCCGGTGGTGCATATCCGCGACAATATGGATATGCCTGCGGCGCGCTACCGCATTCTGATGAAAGGGGTCGAGATTGGCAGCGGCGACGCTTATCCGGGCCGCTGGATGGCGATCAACCCTGGCACCGCCGCCGGCACCTTGCCCGGCGAACAGACGGTCGATCCCGCATTTGGTCTTGCCGCCATCTGGATCGACAGCGCGCTGAAAGAGCAGGCGCAGATTCAGGGCTTTACCGTGGTGGAAGCGAGCACCGTGGTGGCGACGCACCTGAACCATCTGATCGGCCAGTACGCCAGCGAGCTGTTTGGTCGTCAGGAGGCGCAGCAGTTGCTGGATCGCGTGAGCCAGGAGATGCCGAAGCTGACGGAAGATCTGGTGCCGGGCGTGGTGTCGCTGACGACGCTGCATAAGGTGCTGCAAAATCTGCTGGCGGAGCGCGTGTCGATCCGTGATATGCGTACCATTATCGAGACGCTAGCGGAGCATGCGCCGGTGCAGAGCGATCCGCACGAGCTGACGACGGTAGTGCGTGTGGCGCTGGGTCGCGCGATTACGCAGCAGTGGTTCCCTGGCAATGGAGAAGTGCAGGTGATTGGTCTGGATGCGACGCTGGAACGTCTGTTGTTGCAGGCGTTGCAGGGCGGCGGCGGTCTGGAGCCGGGCCTGGCGGATCGTCTGCTGGATCAGACGCAGCGCGCGCTGCAAAATCAGGAGATGCTGGGCGCGCCGCCGGTGCTGTTGGTGAATCATCCGCTGCGGGCGCTGCTGGCGCGTTTCCTGCGCCGCAATTTGCCGCAGCTGGCGGTGCTTTCCAATATGGAGCTGACCGATAACCGTCATATCCGTATGACGGCGACCATTGGAGGCCACTGATGAAATATGCGCTGTTGTCTTTAGCGCTGCTGCTGCCGTTAGCCGCGCAGGCGGCGGGCGGGGCGTGGCAGGGGAGCGCCGTCGGCGCGAGTCTGAGCAACCGCGGCGTCGAGGCCTCATCGGCGGCGATTACGCCGCCAGGGCCGGTATCCGGCGTGATGACGATTATCTACTGGCGTTTTGAGCTGACGGGCCCGCAGCCTGCGGGGATGCAGGTGAAGCTCTGTTCCAGCACGCGCTGTACGCCGATCGAAGGCGCCAGCGGCGCCACGCGCGGCCTGACGAATGTGCCTGCCGGCGATACGCTGCGCTTTATTTATAGCGTGCCTGGGCAGGGGAGGCTGTTTCCGGTGCTGCGCGTACTCAGCAATCAGGTGATGGTGAATTACCAGTAGGGCAGTTTGCTGCCGGTCTTGCTGATTGAAAACCGGCTTCGTGCCGGTCGCAAGAGGAACTGGCCGTTCGGCGGGACGGTATAAACCCATCCCTGGGACCTCCGCCCGCGCCTTCCCTGGCGCGGGAGGCCCGCCTCATCGGCTAGTTCCCCTTACTCCCCTGAGATTTGCGCTGCCGGAACCTTACCTGTGGTTTATTTTGTTGGGCTGAGAGATATCGGGGATGCTGGTTGAAAACCAACTTCGTGCCGGTCGCAAGAGGAACTGGCCGTTCGGCGGGACGGCATAAACTCATCCCTGGGGCCTCCGCCCGCGCCTTCCCTGGCGCGGGAGGCCCGCCTCATCGGCCAGCTCCTCTCGCTCCCTTGAGATTTGCGCTACCGGAACATTACCTTTTAATTGCCATTGTTCTGTGCCTTTTAGTCACATGGCGCCTGGAGAAAAATCAAAGCGATATCAATGCCGAAAAGCGGCGGCAAATTTCATCAGATGCTGAAGCCGAGGCGGACAGGCTGCGTAGTAAAGCTTCCGCGTCAGGGATGACGCGGCAGAGCCTCCAGGGATGGATTCATGGCGTCTTTACGGAGCGGCCTGTCCGCCGCTGGCTGCGCTGGGCTTGCGTCAACACCGAGTTTCGCCGCCGACCCACCCAACGCTGCGCTGGGCTTGCGTCAACACCGAGTTTCGCCGCCGACCTACCCAACGCTGCGCTGATGCCAACGCCGAGTTTCGCCGCTGACCTACCCAGGGCAAGCGCCGCCAGCAATCTCCCGCCGCGCCAAATCGCCAATAAAAAATCCACGCCGGAGCGTGGATTTATTCAGTCAGTCTCGCCGCGAAATCAGCGCGGCAAAGCGTAAAAGTTACATGCGCTCGACCGTCTCGATGCCCAGCGTATCCAGGCCCTGCTTCAGCGTGCGCGCGGTCAGCAGCGCCAGCTTCAGACGGCTCTGACGGACAGCTTCGTCTTCCGCAGAGAGAATCGGGCAGTGCTCATAGAAGCCGGAGAACAGGCCCGCCAGATCGTACAGATAGGCGCACATCACATGCGGCGTGCCGTCGCGCGCCACCAGCGTAATGGTCTCTTCAAACTGCAACAGGCGCGCCGCCAGCTGGGTTTCACGCTCGTCACTGAGCTGAATCTGACCTTCCAGCACCGCATTCTCATCGATGCCCGCTTTACGGAACACCGACAGCACGCGAGTATAGGCGTACTGCATATAAGGCGCGGTATTGCCTTCAAAGGCCAGCATATTGTCCCAGTCGAAAATGTAATCGGTGGTGCGGCTCTTTGACAGATCGGCATATTTTACCGCGCCGATACCGACGATATTCGCCAGCTTGCGCAGCTCGTCCGCATCCATATCCGGGTTCTTCTCAGAAACCAGCGCCGTCGCGCGCTCTACCGCTTCATCCAACAGATCGGACAGCTTAATGGTACCGCCGCTGCGGGTTTTGAACGGACGCCCATCTTTGCCCAGCATCATGCCGAACATATGGTGTTCCAGCGGCACCGATTCCGGCACGTAGCCTGCTTTACGCACGATGGTCCAGGCCTGCATCAGGTGCTGATGCTGACGGGAGTCGATGTAGTACAGCACGCGATCGGCGTGCAGCTGCTCATAACGATATTTCGCACAGGCGATATCCGTCGTGGTGTAGAGGTAGCCGCCATCCTTCTTCTGGATGATGACGCCCATCGGCTCGCCTTCTTTATTTTTAAATTCGTCAAGGAAAACCACGGTGGCGCCTTCGCTTTCCACCGCCAGCCCTTTGGCTTTCAGATCGGCGACGATGCCCGGCAGCATATCGTTGTACAGGCTTTCACCCATCACGTCGTTGCGCGTCAGCGTCACGTTCAGACGATCGTAAACCGTCTGGTTCTGCGTCATAGTGATATCGACCAGCTTTTTCCACATGGCGCGGCAATATTCGTCGCCGCCCTGCAGTTTTACCACGTAGCCGCGTGCGCGCTCGGCGAACGCTTCATCTTCGTCATAGGTCTTCTTCGCTTCGCGATAGAACGCTTCCAGATCGGAAAGCGCGATCGCTTCATGATGTTCGCGCTGCTGCTTTTCCAGATAGGCGATCAGCATGCCGAACTGCGTGCCCCAGTCGCCAACGTGGTTGGCGCGGATCACTTTATGACCGAGAAATTCAAGGGTGCGGGCCGCCGCATCGCCGATGATTGTCGAGCGCACATGGCCTACATGCATTTCCTTCGCCACGTTTGGCGCGGAGTAGTCGATAACGATGGTTTGCGCCTGCACCGGCGCAACGTTCAGGCGCGGCGACGCCAGCGCCGCTTCCGCCTGCTGCGCCAGGAACTCAGGCGCGAGGAAAATGTTAATGAAGCCCGGTCCGGCGATGTCGACTTTGCTGGCGATGCCGTCCAGCGCAAGATGCTGCACAACCTGCTCGGCCAGCTGGCGCGGTTGCTGGCCCAGTTTTTTCGCCACCGCCATGATGCCGTTGGCCTGGTAATCGCCAAACTGCACGCGCGCCGACTGACGAACCATAGGTTCGCAATCTGCCGGCGCGCCGACGGCGATCATCGCCTGACTAACTTTTTCGGAAAGGAGAGCCTGAATATTCACCGAGTTACCTTCACCTGTCTGCATTGCCCGCCGCGTTGCGGTACGGGCATTATCATCGCGGCGCCAGACAGCCTGGCAGGATGCTGTAAAATGGCGTCGCGGAAAAAAGAAGGGGGGAAGTATACTTGATTTGAAAGGAGGCGTCAGTAGCCCTTGCGGGCGGAAACACGGCTGTGTATGTTTCCGCCAACGGGAAAAAAGGTTAGCGACGTCTGAGGTGACGATACGGGTTGCTTACCGTTTTTTCATTGCGCACTTTCCAGTGGCGGGAGATAGCAAACCCCATCAGCGCGATCAGAACTGCAATAATAATGAGTTTAAACATATAGCCATTCCTTGTGTGATGGTTCGGGTAAATCTATAAGAAAGCCTTAGTAGCCGCAATTGCGATACCGCCCAATTAGGAATTACCTTAAACCTCGTTCAAACGTAATTAAAAACATAAGGTTAATGATGCTTTTATAAAATATTTTTTGGCTCTGTACCGTGCTAAACTGGACTTTAATACGATAAATTCCGTCAATTTATCAATAATCTTAAACTTAAAGACTATTTTTATAACTATAACTGGTCTTGTACGTGTGCTCAAAAAGCGAGCAATGGTTAGTGTGACTTAATAAAAATGAGGGGTAATTGTGCCATTCAGGAATAATCTGGAAGCGTTGTCCGATCTTGCAAATGACCTGCCGCGTTTTGAACAACAGCTAACAAACCTGGCGGAAAAGCTGGGGTTAACACTGGAAAATCTTGAGGCTGATCATATTTCGGTGCGCTGTCATCAAATCACGACGGCGGAGCGTTGGAAGCAAGGATTGATGCAGGTTGGACACCTTTTCTCAGAAAATTTGATTAATGGTCGACCCATTTGTTTATTTGAATTGACGGAGCCGTTACCGGTAGGGCCGTGGCGCATCAACGTGGTGGAGCTGCCCTGGCCGGGCAATAAGCTTTATCGCCATGAAGGCTGGGAGCATGTTGAGATTGTACTGCGCGGCGACCCGGAGACGTTGGGCGCCCGTGCGATGGCGCTGTTGTCCGACAATGGCCTGTTGCAGCCTGGCATCTCATTTAAAACCAGCTCGCCCCAGGGGAAAAAGAGCGTCTGCCTAACCCGACTCTGGCAGTGACCGACGGCCAGATTACCATTAAATTCCATCCCTGGAGTTTAAAAGAGATCGTTGCCAGCGAGCAGGACAGTTAAGCTGCGGCAATCGCCTGTTTCATCCGCGCCACCGCCTCTTCCAGCGTGGCGCGCGTACAGCCGAAATTGAAACGTACAAAGCCGTCGTCGCCAAAATCCCGTCCGGGCGATAAGCCCAACCCATGTTGCTCGAACCAGGAGGCGGGGCTGGCGACGCCGGGCAGACGTGCGGCCACCCATGCCAGATAGGTCGCTTCTGGCGGCGTCACGCTGAGTCCGGGCAGGGCGTTGATCTGTTGACACAGCCAGTCACGGTTGCTGCGCAGATAGTCCAGCTGCGCATCCAGCCAGGGCTGACCGTCGCGCCAGGCCGCCGTCGCGGCGGTCAGCGCCAGAATATCTACCTGCGGCACGATGCCGCGCCGTGCCTCATTGAACCGTTGTCGCAACGCGTCATTCGGAATCACTGCCAGCGAAGCGCCCAGGCCGGCGATATTGAACGTTTTCGACGGCGAGATTAGCGTAACCGAACGCTGCGCGGCGTCTTCGCTTAGCGTCGCGAAAGGAATATGTCTCAGGCCCGGTTCCAGGATCAGCTCGCTGTGGATTTCATCAGAGCAAACGATCAAATTGTGGCGCTGCGCGAAACGCAGCTGCGCGTCCAGCTCATCACGCCGATATACCGTGCCGCCGGGATTATGCGGATTGCACAGCATTAGCAACTTTTCATTGCCCTTCAGCTGCATCTCCGCCGCCATTAAATCCATCACCCAGCGATGATTTTCCTGGCGCATTTGCAGATTGAGCTGATCGCGTTGCGCCCATTTCGCTGCCAGTCGGAACGGCGGGTAGATGGGCGTGGGGGCGAGGGTGCCTTCGCCTGGCGCGGTAAAGGCGCGTACCGCAAGATTAAGTCCGGCGACCACGCCCGGCAGCAGAACCAGCCACTCCTTCTCAATCCGCCACTGGTAGCGCTCGGCCAGACGCGCTTTTACTACGGCAAACAGCTCATCAGGCTCGGCACCGTAACCGAATACCCCATGTTCGACGCGCTGATGCAGCGCGTCGATAACCGCAGGCGGCGAGCGAAAATCGGTATCCGCCACCCACAGTGGTAAAACGTCGCGATCGCGATATTTTCGCCATTTCAGGCTATCGCTGTGATGCCGGTCTATCCATTGGTCAAAATTGAATGCCATCATTAACCTTCCCATTATACTGCCCTGCAAACTGAGCCTAATCGAGAATCAGAAAACCAGCCAGCAGTCATTAAACAGGAGGATGAAATGGTAAAACTGGAAGTCTGCTGCTACGGAATAGATTGTGCGGTGACCGCACAGGAGGCGGGTGCTGACCGTATTGAGCTTTGCGCGGCGCCGAAAGAAGGTGGCCTGACGCCCTCTGCCGGCATGTTGCAGGCGGCGCGCTCACATCTTCATATACCTGTTCATCCCATTGTACGTCCGCGCGGCGGCGATTTTTGTTACAGCTCGCGCGAATTTGCCGCGATAAAATCGGATGTGGCGCTGATCCGCGAAATGGGCTTTCCGGGCGTGGTGTTTGGCATGCTGGACGAAGATGCGCATATAGATATCAGCAAGATGCGGGAAATCATGCCGCTGTGCGGCGATATGGCGGTAACTTTTCATCGCGCATTTGATCTTTGTCACAGTCCGAAACGTGCAATGGAAATATTGACCGATTTGGGCGTTGCGCGCATTCTGACATCAGGGCAGCAGCAGAGCGCCGAAAGCGGAATTGCATTATTAAAGGAACTTAACGAGTTCAGCGAGGGTCCAATTATTATGGCCGGTGCTGGCGTCAGGTTGAGCAACCTGCAAAAGTTTCTCGACGCCGGGATTTGTGAGCTGCACAGCTCCGCCAGCCGCCAGGTTTCTTCTCCGATGCGTTACCGGAAAGCGGGCGTTTCAATGAGTTCAGATGTGGAAACCGATGAGTTCAGCCGTCAGTGCGTTGATGGCGATATGGTTGAGGCGATGAAAAGCATTATGCAGATGAACAGCGTTCGGGTCGCCTGAACCCAGACAGTTTTTGCCGCGCAGCACGCCGTTCCTCAGACGTGATGTTTGCAAGTACCAAACCCCAGCACTTTGTTGGGGTTTTTTTTGTCTGAAATATGCGTGTAAAAAAGATATCGGCAGGGCGCAGCTGCGCGCCCGGCAAGGGCGACTCCCGCTCCGCAACCGCGCGTTTAGGGTTTAAGGACAGATACGATGAAAACTATATCTGTCATAAGAACGTATCTAAGGATATTCGCTGCAAGAGCATCTGGTACCGATCGCGCCCTGGCTGGGATGAAGCCTTTCCCATCAAAGACGCATCGCCTCGTCTGGTCCATCGCATCCTTGACTCTGCCGATCCTGTGTCGTTGACCTGTTTCGGTTGGTCCTTATTTTGTTAAGATTATTCTTAGTATATAGCGCAATATCATTATATAATCTTCACCTTTCCTTAAGACGATAGCGGTAAAGCAGTAGATAAATGAAAAGTGCGGGATGTACAAAAATGAAAAACAGGCTAACAGGAGCAGCAGTTGCCGTACTGGTACTGACCCTGACAGGATGTAAAGAAAAAGAGGGTGTGACTTTTGTCAAAGATCCTGATAATAAGGCAGAAAAAATAGTGCCGCCAGGCTGGGCCACCGTCGCGCGCAGCGAGATCGAGAGTGGTTTGTCGATGAGTGTTTTCAGCGCGCAGTGTAAGTTGCTTTACCGTGAGGCCAACTGGTTCGTCGGCTGTAAGCCGGTAAAAAGCGAGGCGCCGTTTATGCTCTATTCCATCAGAGAAAATGAAGCATTACGAGAGAGTTTTGCTGCCACGGCGGTTAATCAACAGGCAAAAAAATATACACATCAAAACGTGTTATTGCGTCAGATAGCGCAGCCAAAAGAGAATGATTATGCCGCGCTTAACGTTGATAGCCTGCAACAGGCTTATGATGCGCTGGCCGGCGCATAACGCATAACGCATAACGCATAACGCATAACGCATAACGCATAACGCATAACGCATAACGCATAACGCATAACGCATAACGCATAACGCATAACGCATAACGCATAACGCATAACGCATAACGCATAACGCATAACGCATAACGCATAACGCAAACCGGCGCGATGCTAAACCGGCCAGATGAAATTACGCCGACCAGTCAGTCGGCGTAACACACCTCTCTTTCTCGGTATCAGATAACACCAAATGCGTGTTACTTATTTCCCCGATCGCTAATGCGTGCCGTCGAAACGTGCGTATTGCCTTTTCTTTATCATCTCTTCGTTGCACAGCGTTAAAGCACCTCTTACCTTCCTTAAGCCTTCAACCATTTTGAATGCCGTTTTATCCCCTGTAATTTCCTGACGCTTTCATTGGGGAGCGTTCTATGGATGCTTAATGCATCCGTTAGCTATTAATGTTAATACGTTTTGATTCATCAATAAAACAACTCAGTAGCAAGCCTGACGAAAGATAAGCATTTAATGTTACAGCATTGATAACCTTTACTAACAACATAAGCCCTGCTTTATCAAGCCGGGCGGTAATGCTACGCGATGATGCCTTTTTTTTGTAACTTATTGATTAATAGCTAATAAAAAGAAACAACGCTCTGCCACAAAATTTGTTCATTTTTCAATCAATGAAAAGCTCCAGAACAGGAGAAATGTATGTTTTGATTATTTTATTGATATGTAAGGAATTTATGACCTTTCCGTACCAGCGCTGGCTGTAGCGAGAAAATTTTTTTCGTTCCCGCTGAAAAAAAATTGCTGCTTTGAAGCAACTGGTTACCGTTAAGCTTGCTTAACCATTTCGTAAGAAAAAATGATTAGCTGTCAAAAAGTTAGCTCTCCTCCTGCCCATCGTCAGGCATCGTTGATCCTACGTTTAGTTATCGGAAACAGCGATTTTGCTACTGATTTTTTCAGTAAACAAACTTGACAGTTTATTAATACCTAATAGTATTTTTAATAACAAAAGTTATGGAGTGTGGTGAATATGTTAACCGCCTCGTCAGCGAACTAATAAGCCGCATTCATGCTTCAGGGGCGTGTTGAAGCATAGTTAACCCACGGAGCGGCGCCTCGGCGTCGATGGGGAGTTGGATAACTGACGGGCTGAGTAGCTGAAGAGGTTCGCCATGATTTATGTCTTATATCGTGTCGCCGGTGGGCAGTACTGCGAGTTCACCTTACCGGATGAAGATGTGGCGGCTTACCGGCGCAAATCACGGATTAAAAAGATAGCGACGCCGATGAGTTCGGCGGAGGGAGAGAGTTCGACTGCTGGTAAACGTGGATCGTCCACGGTTAAAAAGCCGTTAGATGGGCCTTCGAGATAACGATAGACGCTGATGCGCTCGTTTACGCGAGCGATGACCAGGTCGCCGGATTCGGGCTGAATATCCGTATCGACAATGACGATACTGCCCGCTGTGGCCTCGGCGCAACCGCTGTTTCGATCGATTAAATAGGCTCGCCAGGTTTTTTTGGCGCGGACGCCGTTAGGCGTGGCGATGGTTTCGCTGGTTTTACCCGCCAACGTCCAGACAGGCACGTCACTGGCCGCGGGAGCTTGCATAAAGCCTTCTTTAGTTGAAGGCCCCTGCATCTCTCCCTGACCTTTGGCCAGCCATTCAACGTTAACGTTGAGGGCGGCCGCGATGTCGACCAGTTTACGCGATCCAGCGGCCTGACCTTTCGTCAGGCGCCAGATGGTAGGCTGCGAAACGCCGGATGCTTTAGCTAAAGCACCCTGCGTCATCCCGGCCATTGTCATCGCTATATTGAGCCGCGTAGCAAGAGAATCTGTTTTCATAAACGAAAATTTATAGCGTGCCGTATTGTTCGTCAAACACGCTTTGCTATGGCCTGTTTCGATACGTTTTGTTATGGGTTCTCAGCATTATACATAACAGAACGAAAACCACCAATGTAGCAGAGCCAATTTTTAACAAGGTCACGGGTGAGTCGTAAAAAGGAGCTGTCTATGAGTGAAGTTATAAAAATTCTTAAATTTGAAGAGGGTTACCGGGCGAAACCTTATATCGATACCGAAGGTTTTCCAACCGTGGCTTACGGCATCAAGCTTGGGCCGCGCGGCTGCCCCATTAGTCATTATACCTTTACCGTTCCTGAGGTGGTGGGCAGCGTCTGGCTGGAAACCCTGTTGAGCAATAACAGGTTACAAATGAATAGCGTACCAGGCATTGTCGATGCGCTGCGACACTGCAACGAACCACGTAGCGATATTTTATACAGCATGGCCTGGCAGATGGGCGTTGAAGGGCTGGCAGGATTCAAGAATACGTTGGCCCTGATTTCTCAGGAAAACTTCGCCGCCGCCGCCAGCAGCATGTTGATGAGTAAGTGGGCGCGCCAAACGCCTAATCGGGCAAAACGCCACGCAGATGTCATGCGTAGCGGCAGTTATGAAAGCTACAGAGGGGTAATTATATGACAATGAAACTAAAGCTGGTTAGGGATTGGCGGGACTGGTGGCGCTGGCATTCTACGAAAGCGCTGGTGTTGCTGGGTCTGTTACCTACCATCTGGTTAGAAATGCCGCCGGAATGGAAGACATTAATCCCGTCGCACTGGCTGCAAATTGCCTCTTTCATCGTGATGGTGCTGGGCATGCTTTCACGTATTACCCGACAAAAAGCGCCAGAAGGAGGGCAGACAGTGTCACAAGGTGACGACACGATAGACAGACACCAGGGCTAAATAATAAAAACGGCAAAAATATAATTTCCGTAATACAAGCGGAAAGGGAATTCCGCAACCTGAATTTAGGTCGTTCGTAGTGTGAATATATCCGTAAGTAAAAAATAAACTTATCAAATCATTTATTCTGGAGGTTTTTATGTCTTTAACTACATCTTCTCAAAACATCGCCGCAAATAGCGCAACGGATTATACCACTGATAATACCGCTGCTTTTCAGGCGCTACTTAATAAGGAACGATATGTTATCGTCGACACCATTATTAATTTATCTGCGCAGGTTAAAACTGCCTTTGAAGGGCAGATTATCGAAGGTACCGAAACGGGCGAAATTCGGCCGATCGGCACGAATATGAGTATTCGATCAATGATCGCGTTGAAGCACAAGCGCTGTCGGCTGCGTAACCTGAAATCAACCAACCCGTTACTGCTGCAAAGTAACGCCAGCGGCGATAACGGCGGCGGCCGTCAGGGGACGGTAGATATTCAGGCGGACTTCTGCGTTATTGAAGGCTGTACCATGATTAACCAGGTAAACGCGGTAATCGCTGGCTCCATTCAGCGCGCTCACGGTTCGCGTATTATTGGCAATAACTTCCTTGATTGTATTGGCGTCGGGCTGGAAGAGCGCGGCGATGCGGTCAGCATCTGGGGATCGGGTACGGTAATTGCCAATAACTACGCCTCCTGTAAAGAAGGCACCGACGGACGCATCGCGTTTCATGCTGAAGCGCCGGTCACCTCAAACAGCGGGCGTGCGCAGTTTGACGCGCAGCACACCATCATGGCGAATAACCTGGCTTATGGTCCGTTCCGTCGTCACTTTGTGATGGAAGGCATCACCAACGGCAGTTCGATTGGCAACGTTTCTATCGGCGGCGCGACCTGGTGGGGTGAAGCCTATATTATGTGTACCAACGTGGTGGTGGAAAACACCATCAAATATACCCGTACGCCGGTTGATACACAGGGGGCGAACTGGGCGCCGAAGCGGGGAGCCATTTGTGTTCAGAACTGGTCATACAACGTTAATATTCGCTCAACGGTGGTAATGGACGAAGGTTCTGTGGGGGATGGTTTTATTCTGGATCGATCCTCAACGGTGAAAGGCGAACATAAATTGACGTTGCAGCTCTCTATGCTGAATAAAGGCGACCCGAAAAATAACGCTTTTAATTTAGTGCCGGCGGAAGATCTGCATCTGGTTAACTGCTATGCCGAAGGCTTCTCCGCGTTGTTGAAAGGAACGACCAGCGATTATAATACCGTGCTGTTAACCGGCTGCCGTTTAATCAGTAATGGATCGGCTACCGGCATCCTTATTCAGGGCGGTAGTGGCGGTACGCTTTCTATTAACCACAGCATTATTGATGTAGGCACAAATAACTTTGCCATGAACCTGTTTAACCTGGCGAAGGTGCATATTACCAGTACCGGCTATTCTGCAGCAAAATTCGCCGTCGGCATGCAGAATATTGGCGAGAAATTTGTTATGAGTAACTGTTATAACCTGAACTCCGCCGTGCCGCTGACCCTGCGCTATACCAAAACCAGCACCACAGGAGGAGCGCCGGTGGTCACTTCTGGAGGCGACGTGCCCGATATTGAATGGCTGTTTAACGAGAACGACGGCATTACCTGCGGCTTCGTTTACTCGCAGGATCAACTGAAGTCGGCCGCGTCAACGGTGAATACCGTGGGCAAGGCGATGGGTAAAATTGTGCTGGGCTATGGCGCTGATAAAAAGCTGCGTTACTACTACGCAACTGCGCCTGATACCAAGGGGGCCTGGGTATCTTTCGACAATAGCGAAACCATTACGCCAGCGTAACCGTATGACCTTCCGGCCTGGCCGGAAGGTCTTTTTTATTAGTTTTTTTAATATTTGTAACTCCTCCAGATTGATGCCTGTAAAGGCCATATTTGCATTTATGCTCCGCGCGATAAGATCCATCTTCCGCTGTTGGCGCCATTAATATTACTGCCGCGATTGATATGACGCCTCTGTTTATTTAATTGAAATTAAAATGCAATTTCTTTTAGACAATATTCACTTTCAGAATACCCCGATTAACTCACAACGGTAGTCAAGTAATGAATGGCCAGGTTTTAAGACAAGCCTGTGAAAATTAATAATGTAATATTTTACATATGAAACTATTTCACTACTCTGAGCGAGCAAGCTGGAGCGCACCAGGTAAAGGACAGGTCCATTTATTTTATGAAATAGAGAGGATTGCTATGCCAGTCTTCACATCATCGCTCAATATCAGGGTTACAACGGCAACAGATTATAAAACCGACAATACGAAAGCGTTACAGGCATTACTTCAACAGGCGACGCATATTATTATCGATACGGTAATAAACCTTTCCGATCAGGTTAAAACCTCTTTCGAAGGGCAGGTTATTGAGGGTACGGAAACCGGAGAGATCAGGCCGATTGGGGAGAAGATGAAAACGCATTCGATGATCGTTTTAAAACATCCCAACTGTAAAATATTAAATCTGCACTCAACCAATCCTCTGCTGTTACAAAGCAACCTTGCCAGCAATAAAGGCGGCGGCCGTCAGGGAACCATCGATATTCAGGCCGACTTTTGCCTTATACAAGGCTGCACCATGGTGAATCAGGTCAATGCGGTGATTGCCGGTTCAAACTATCGCGCTCACGGTTCGCGTATTCTGGAAAATAACTTTTTCGACTGTCTGGGCGTCGGCCTGGAGGATCGCGGCGATGCGGTCAGCATCTGGGGATCGGGAACGGTGATCGACGGCAACTACGCCTCCTGCAAAGAGGGCACCGACGGGCGCCTGGCTTTCCATGCTGAAGCGCCGGTTACCAACAATGATGGACGACCGGAGTTTGATGCCCAGCACACCATTATGACCAATAATCTCGCCTGGGGACCCTTTCGGCGCCATTTCGCCTTTGAGGGCATCACCAACGGCGTTTCGATCGGCAACATCTCAATTGGCGGCGCGACCTGGTGGGGTGAAGCTTATATTATGTGTTCCAACGTGCTGGTGGAAAATACCATCAAATATACCCGCACCGCCGATATCAAAAACGGCGAGGAGCAGTGGCATCCGATACGCGGCGCTATTTGCATACAAAATTGGTCAAAGCACGTCAATATCCGCTCGATGGTGCTGATGGATGAGAAATCAGCCGGCGCCGGGGTGGTGCTGACGCGCTCCTCCACCGTGCAGGGCGACCATAAACTCACGCTGCAGGTTTCGATGCAGAACCGCGGACTGGAAACCAATACCGCTTTTGATCTGGTACCGGCGGAGGATTTGCATCTCAACAATTGCTATGCCGAAGGCTTCGGCATGCAGATTAGATCGGGCGCGGCGGAGCACAACAATCTGCTGCTTACCAGCTGCCGCTTTGTTGGCAACGGCACGGCTACCGGCATTCTGTTTAATAAGCCGAGCGGCACTCTGGGAGGGAACCTGTCGATAAACAACTGCATTATCGACGTTGGCGCCAATAACATTGCTATCCATTTGATCGAGCTGGCCAATGTGCATATCGCGAATAGCGGTCTGAGAGCGGCAAAACTCGCCGTTGACCTTCAGGATATCAAAGAAAAGTTTGTACTAAATGACTGCTACAACATGAACACTGATGTTCTGCTGGGTCTGCGCTACAGCGCCAGGGAAGGCACCAGCAGCCCCGTTGCCAGGGAAGCGGGCGATGTGCCGAATATCGCCTGGCTGGTTAACGATAACGTCGGCATCAACAGCGGCTTCATCTACTCGCAGGCGCAGCTGGCGGCCAGGGACGGTGCCATTAATACCACCGGCAAGGTGACCGGAAAAATGGTGCTGGGCTATGACGCGAATAAACAGCTACGCTATTATTATGCCACAGGCAGTTCGGCGACCGCGCCCTGGGCTGCTCTGGAAACTACCGGTTCGGTAACCCCTGCCTGACGCCAGCGGCCTTCCGCTTCTGTCGGAAGGCCGATTTATGTCGTGTGCCGATATATTTTCACGAGAAGAGATGATGAAGCCTGGATATTTGCTGTTACTGATCGGCGCGGCTGGCTTGTGGAGCAGCGGCGCGGCGCTGGCGGCAGAAACCTGCCGTCGCGTCGGCGATGCGATCAATAACAGCAACAGCGTGATCTTATTAGGCGGCACGGCGAAAGGGCAGATTAAGCAGGTCGTGATGGGAGAATTCGGTAAAAACGTCAATTCGCAAAAGCGCGTGCTGGGGCAGTTTAACCGCTGCGGCCAGCTTACCGTTGCCGATATCAGCTACGACAAAGACGATCGGAACGTGGTGCTGGCGATGGAGCAGCATGTAGCGCGCGTCAGTCATGGCTGGCTGGCGCAATACCAGATCTCTGTTAGCGTAAGGAAGGAGAATGCGCTGGTAGAGGTAAATAATAAGCAGGGCGTTATCAGCTATATGGTGGGAGAAAAAGGCAATATCATCAGCGCCAGCGACAGCTTTATCCTGATGGGCAATAAAGGCTTCACGGAAACCACCTACCAGTATGATAAACACCTGCGCCTGAGCAGCAGCGTATCGCGCGGTTCGGACGCGCTGACCAACGGCGAATATCACTACCGTTGGAGCCCGGAAGGCCTGCTGCTGGGCAGCAGTTCGGAGCAGGGAAAAGAAAGTTACAGCTATGATAAACAGCAGCGCGAATCAGGTCTGCGCGCGGTAAGCAACAACCGCAACGGCACGACGGTGACGCTGGATGAGTGTCAAAGCTGGGATGACGTGGGAAACTGCACGCTCAGCTATTCGCAAGAAACGGAAACCGACGGTAAGGAAACGGTACAGCGCCAGCTCAGCACCGCCTACCGATTTGAATACTGGGACAGTGCGGCGAAAACGGAGTAACAGGCGCCCGCAGGCGCCTGAACATTATTTCACCGTTTTGCTAAACGCGTCTACCGCCAGAATGGCGTTCGCCACCGCTTCCGGCGTCAGGCCAGGATTCAGGTTTTTCAACGTATCCCCTTCGCTATTGGCCAGCGCGCCCACCTTCACCAGATTCTCCCAGCTTTCGTTTTCCAGGTGCATCTCTTCCAGCGTGGTCGGCATATTAATGGCGCGGTAAAAGCGGATATAACGTGCGATCTCCTCATCGGGCCGCTGTTCCAGCACCATCTGCGTCAGGGTGCCATAGGCGACTTTTTCGCCGTGGGTGAGGTGATGAATGTCCCCTTCAATAGCGGTAAAGCCATTGTGGATGGCATGCGCGCCCGCCAGCCCGGCGTTTTCAAACCCCAGGCCGGAAAGCAGCGTGTTCGCTTCCACCACAGCTTCCACCGCTGGCGTCACGCGCTTTTGCGCCACGGCGGTCCAGGCGCTGTAGCCCCAGGTGAGCAGCGTCTCTTCGCAGGCGCGGGCGATGGCCATGCCGGCAATCGTCGGATCGCCGTTCACCATCGATTTGCCGTGAGAGCGCAGCACCGCCTGCGCCTCGACATAGGTCGCCAGACCATCGGCGATGCCAGAGGCGAACAGACGCACCGGCGCCTGCGCGCAGACCCAGGTATCCACCAGCACCAGATCGGGGTTTTTGCTATAAAAACGGTAGCTTTCAAACACGCCGCTGTCGGAATAGATCACCGACAGCGCGCTGCAGGGCGCATCGGTTGAGGCGGCGGTGGGCACAATCACCACTGGCGCATGCAGCTCGTCGGCGACCGCTTTTGCCGTATCCAGCGTTTTACCGCCGCCCAGACCCACCACCACGGCGGAGCCGCTTTCCTGAGCGACGCTTGCCAGACGGCTGATTTCATTGCCGGAGGCCTCGCCGTTAAACTTCTCGTAGCGCTGCTGAACGTTGGCCTGCCGCAGCGTATTCTGCACCTGCTCGCCGACTAACCCCCAGACCACCTCATCGGCGATCAGGAAGGCGCTGTCACCCAGTTCTTTCAGGTACGTGCCCAGTTCGGCCAGCACGCCGGCGCCCTGAACATATTTTCGCGGTGAGGAAAAAACAAACTTACTCATACCAGCTCTCCTTTAAGCTACGGGTTTTACGTGATGGCTTAAAGCCTGGCAGGTTTCTGCGGGCTGGCTTGATGATCCGTGGGGAAAAGGCAAATTCTTGCGCAGGGCGGTTAGCCATAGCGCTGCTGATGGGCTTTTTTACGCCGCAGATAATCGGCGTCTGCGCGGATTTTATCCCAGTACGCCTTGAAGATCGTTGCCGATTCCACCTTTTCCGGGTCAAGCTGCTGCGGCAGCACCTGACGCTGGGCATCATATTTTTTGCCGCCGGGATGATTGGCGTAGCGACGCGCGCGGGTAAAGCCCATCTGAATAAACTTGCGCGCCATATCCATGCCGACGAAATCATCCTGCTGTCGGTATTCCTCAAACAGCGCCATAATTTTCTCCGCCGATTCGCGGGCGATGGCCGGGGTACGAAAACGCCAGTGCGGCAAAATTTCCGATTTATAAGGCTCGACGAGCAGCACGCCCTGTTCGCCGCGTCCCACCTGGTACAGCTCTGGATGCTGGCGAAAATCGATTTGGCTGAAGTCCTGCTGATAATCAAATTCTCTCATTCTTCCTCCTGCGGCCGCTGCGATAAGTTTAGCCGCTGCGGAGGAAGTTAGCGTAACGCGCTCCTGCGGCAGAACAGAGGTCAGCAGGCAAGGATTTCATTTTGTTTACAATGATTTTACACTGGGCGGCTTAACACAGGCCTGACGCCAGGGCGTTTCTGCAAGGAGGCGCGATGACTAGATGACGACCGACGCATGCCGCGCCGTCTGTCGTCAGGTCAGGAATAGTCCGCTTCATCAAAAAGGAACGCGTTATGATCTCTTCTCTGCTGGCTTTTCTGGTCGCGATTGTCATTCTGACGCTGACGCCCGGTTTTGACACCGCGCTGGTGCTGCGCACCTCGGCGGCGCATGGCGGCTGTCGGGCTTTCGCCTCGGCGCTGGGCGTCTCCAGCGGCTGTTTCGTCTGGGGCGTGGCGGTCAGCTTCGGGCTGGGGGCGTTGCTGCTGGCGTCAGAGGCGGCCTATAACCTGCTGAAATGGGCCGGCGCCGCGTATCTACTCTGGCTCGGCGTCGGGCTGCTGCTGCGTCCGCGCAGCGCGCTGCCTGGCAGTCAGGCGCTGGAAACGCCGCCGGGCTGGATGGCGCTGTTCGTTAAAGGACTGTTCGGCAATCTGCTTAACCCGAAAGTCGGAATTTTCTACGTATCGTTTTTACCGCAGTTTATCCCCGCTAATGCGTCGGTGGCGCTCTGGAGCAGCGCGATGGCCTTTACGCACGCGCTGATCGGCCTGCTGTGGAGCGGGATGCTGATTATGGGGACGCGCTATTTCGCCGAGAAGCTGCGGCGCCCGGCGGTAATGAAAGCGATGGATCGTCTGACCGGCTGCGTATTTATCGGCTTTGCGGCGAAGCTGGCGCTGTCGCGGCGTTGATCAAAAAGGGCGCCGTCGGGCGCCCTTGTCAGATTACGGTTTGCGCGCCACCAGCACGGCGCGCAGCGGGGCGGGATAGCCCTCCAGCGTTTTGCCGCTGTCGTGCGGATCGAGGAAGTCCGCCAGCGATTCGGTGGTCATCCAGTCGGTACGGCGCTGTTCTTCTGTGCTGGTGCGGGAAAAATCGACGATGCGCACATCAACGAAACCGCACTTTTCCAGCCAGCACTGTAGCGCGGCGGCGGAAGGGATAAACCAGACGTTGCGCATTTGCGCATAGCGTTCGCCCGGCACCAGCACATCATGCTCGTCGCCCTCAATCACCAGCGTTTCCAGCACCAGTTCGCCGCCGCTCACCAGCTGGTTTTTCAGCTGAAAGAGATGATCGAGCGGCGAACGGCGGTGATAAAGCACGCCCATGGAAAAGACGGTGTCGAACGCTTTCAGCTCCGGCAGCTGCTCGATGCCCAGCGGCAGCAGGTGCGCGCGCCGATCGTCGCCCAGCAGTTTACGTACCGCTTCAAACTGGCACAGGAACAGCTGCATGGGATCGATGCCTACGACCAGCCTGGCGCCGGCGCCGAGCATGCGCCACATGTGATAGCCGCTGCCGCAGCCGACGTCCAGCACTGTGCGTTCGGTCAGCGGAGAGATATGCGGCAGCACGCGATCCCATTTCCAGTCGGAGTGCCACTCAGTATCGATATAAGTGCCATAAAGCGAGTAGGGGCCTTTGCGCCACGGCATCAGGTTGCGCAGCAGCTTTTCAATGCCCTGACGCTGACGCTCGCTGAGCGTATCGCTGTCGGCGGTGACGCTGTTGATTAAATCGATATGCTGCGGCGTCAGCAGCGGCAGGTTGTCCACCGACTTCTGCCAGTGGCGAAAATGGCCGTGCAGGTTTTCGCGCTGCCATGCCGCCAGCTGCGCTGGCAGCACTTCCAGCCAGCTTGCCAGCGGGCCCTGGGCGATCTGCTGATAAAATCTACCGAAATCGATCATGCCGCACCCGCCTTCAGCGCCACCAGCGAGCCGAAGTTAAAGCACTGAAACCAGAGTTCGCTGTGTTCAAAGCCTGCCTGACGCAAACGCGCCTTATGCGCTTCCACCGAGTCGGTCAGCATCACATTTTCCAGCATGCTTCGCTTCTGGCTGATCTCCAGCTCGCTGTAGCCGTTGGCACGCTTGAAATCGTGATGCATGTTAAACAGCAGTTCGCCGACGTCGGCGTCTTCAAAGCTGAATTTCTCCGACAGCACCAGCGCGCCGCCCGGATTCAGGCCCTGATAAATGCGCGCCAGCAGCGTCAGCCGATCGGCGGGCGCGAGGAATTGCAGGGTAAAGTTCAGCACGACCATTGACGCGTTTTCGATGGGGATATCGCGAATATCGGCTTCGATCACCGCTACCGGCGTGCTGGCGCGGAAGGCGTCGATATGGCGGCGGCAGCGTTCAACCATCGCCGGGGAATTATCGACCGCAATGATTTTGCAGCCGTCGGCCTGCACCGAGCGGCGCACCGACAGCGTGGCGGCGCCGAGTGAACAGCCGAGATCGTACACCTGGGTATTCGGCGTGACGAAGCGCTCGGCCAGCATGCCGATCATGGAGATGATATTGGAATAACCCGGCACCGAGCGCTGGATCATATCGGGGAAAACTTCAGCTACGCGCTCGTCAAAGGTCCAGTCGCCCAGTTTATCAATAGGCGCGGAGAACAGCGTATCTCGATTAGACATAGGGGTAAATCCGGTCAACTACGGAAAGGCGCATATTTTGTCAGAAAGCGCGGCGCGCTGCATCATTACTGATTAAAACAGCGCGCTCTGTTGCGGCCAGTCGGGCGGTGGGCCGACCTGGGGCAACGCCTGTTGCAGACGCGGCCAGAGCGTCTGCACCAGATCCAGCACCTCGCCGATATCGGGCGTATGCAGAAACAGCCAGGGCGTGCCGTTTGCCTGCCAGCCCGGCAGTTTGCTGAGCCAGTCCTCAAACCAGGCCTGATTCTCCCGCAGCGAATCACTGCCGATAAAGCGCACCATTGGATCGCTGGCGGTCATGATGGCGTGCGGCGGCACCTTCGGCTTTTTAGATTTGGCGTCCAGCGACGCCGGGCTGGTGGAGGTGGACGCATGCACCGGACGGCTGTCGAGGATCACGCGGTTAACCCCACGCTGATGCAGCCCGCGGTTTAGCGCGCGTTCCGCCTCGCCTTTAGCGAAGAAAGCAGGATGACGCACTTCCACCCCGTAACGGAAAGCGGCGGGAAGCTTATCGAGAAACGCCCAGAGCGCCGACAGCGAATCAGGCCCAAAGGCGGCGGGCATTTGCAGCCAGTACTGGCCGATGCGCGGGCTGAGCGGATCGAGCGTGCGGAAAAATTCCTCTACCAGATCGTCGCAGTGGCGCAGGCCGGACTGATGGGTGATGCTGGCAGGAAACTTAAAGCAGAAGCGGAAATCATCGTGGGTCATCGCCTGCCAGCGCAGCACCACCTCCGCCTTTGGCAGAGCGTAGAGCGTGGTGTTGCCCTCGACGCAGTTGAAGTAGCGCGCATAGTCGGCCAGCGTTTCCAATCCGTAACGTTTCCAGTGGGGATGTTGCCACTGCGGCAATCCCAGACGAAATGTCGACATGTTGCTCCCGTAGCGGACGGGCGAACCCGTCCGAATGAGGTTACAGCGCGGCGATAATCTCTTCGACGCGACGCACTTTCGCGATGCGCGGGAAAATCCATTCCAGGCTGCTGTTGTGTTGCTCCACGCTGCCCGCGCTGCAAATATCTTCAGCAATCACCAGGTTAAAGCCCAGCTCCCAGGCGTTACGCGCGGTAGATTCTACGCCAATATTGGTGGAAATGCCGCCCAGCACGATAGTATCGATGCCGCGACGGCGCAGCTGCAGCTCCAGATCGGTGCCGTAAAAGGCGCCCCACTGATGTTTCACCACGTGCAGATCGCCTGAGTCGACGCCCAGCGCGGTGGGGTAATCCCACCAGTTATCCGGCAGCGCGCCGTGCATCAGCGCGGTGTCCACTTCCTGTTTCGGCGCGTCGGCGAAATCGGGCGACCAGCCCACGCGCACCAGTACCACCGGCGCGTTGACGGCGCGGAACTTCGCCGCCAGCTGCGCCGCGCCTGACACCACCTGTTCAGCGCTGTGCGGCCCGCCGGCGAAAGGCAAAATGCCCTCCTGCAAATCGATTAACACCAGGGCGGTCGATGTGGGATTAAGTTTCATATTGCTCTCCGCGAAAAAAAGAGGTTAAGCCTGGGCCAGCGGACCGATGGCAGGCAAGGGGAAAAATGTCGTTAATTCATGAATTTTGTGAATTTATATGTGCATAGCGCTAACATTAGCCTGCGATGGATAACAAATGCGCGCGCTTTACGCGCCGCGCGCCGTTCCCCCTTATCGCGCCTTGCTTTTTACATTATAATGCCTGCCTTTTTGCGGCAGCGTCTGCCTGCGGTTATCCGCCGGATAATCTCACTACACGACGACACAACCAGGCTGCCCATGCTGCAGCGGCGAAGTTAAAAGGATAGCGTTATGCGTACAGAATATTGCGGGCAGATCAATCTGTCTCATGTTGGTCAGCAAGTGACTCTCTGCGGTTGGGTTAACCGTCGCCGCGATCTTGGGAGCCTGATCTTTATCGATATGCGCGACCGTGAAGGCATCGTTCAGGTCTTTTTCGATCCGGATCGTCAGGAGGCCTTTAACCGCGCCTCTGAACTGCGCAACGAGTTCTGCATTCAGGTGACCGGCGTGGTGCGCGCGCGCGACGAGCGCAATAAAAACCCCGATATGGCCACCGGTGAAGTGGAAGTGTTCGCGACCGAGCTGACCATCATCAACCGCGCTGAGCCGCTGCCGCTCGACTCCAACCAGGTAAACAGCGAAGAAGCGCGCCTGAAATACCGCTATCTCGACCTGCGTCGTCCAGAAATGGCGCAGCGTCTGAAAACCCGCGCGAAAATTACCAGCTTCGTGCGTCGCTTTATGGATGACAACGGCTTCCTCGACATCGAAACGCCGATGCTGACCAAGGCCACGCCGGAAGGCGCACGCGACTATTTAGTGCCGAGCCGCGTCCATAAAGGCAAATTCTACGCGCTGCCGCAGTCGCCGCAGCTGTTCAAACAGCTGCTGATGATGTCCGGCTTCGATCGTTACTACCAGATCGTTAAGTGCTTCCGTGATGAAGACCTGCGCGCGGATCGCCAGCCGGAATTTACTCAGATCGATGTGGAAACCTCCTTTATGACCGCGCCGCAGGTGCGTGAAGTGATGGAGCGCATGGTACGTCAGCTCTGGCTGGAAGTGAAAGGCGTCGACCTCGGCGAGTTCCCGCAGATGACCTTCGCCGAAGCGATGCGCCGCTACGGCTCCGATAAGCCGGATCTGCGCAACCCGATGGAGCTGGTGGATGTCGCCGATCTGGTGAAAGCGGTGGAGTTCAAGGTCTTTTCCGGTCCGGCGAACGATGCGAAAGGCCGCGTTGCGGCGCTGCGCGTACCGGGCGGCGCAGGGCTGAGCCGTAAGCAGATCGATGAATATGGCAAGTTTATTGAAATCTACGGCGCGAAAGGGCTGGCTTATATCAAGGTCAACCAGCGCGCGCAGGGTCTGGAAGGCATCCAGAGCCCGGTAGCGAAGTTCCTGAATGCTTCGATCGTCGAAGCGATCCTTGAGCGCACCGGCGCGCAGGATGGCGACATGGTCTTCTTCGGCGCCGATAAAGCGGGCGTGGTGGCGGATGCGATGGGCGCGCTGCGTCTGAAGCTGGGCCGCGATCTGAAGATCACCGACGACAAAGCGTGGAAGCCGTTGTGGGTCGTTGACTTCCCGATGTTTGAAGACAACGGCGAAGGCGGTCTGACGGCGATGCACCATCCGTTCACCGCGCCGCGCGATATGACGCCGGAAGAATTGAAAGCCGCGCCGGAAACCGCTATCGCCAACGCGTACGATATGGTGATCAACGGTTATGAAGTGGGCGGCGGTTCCGTGCGTATCCACAACGGCCAGATGCAGCAGACGGTGTTCGGCATTCTCGGCATCACTGAATCTGAACAGCGCGAGAAGTTCGGCTTCCTGCTCGACGCGCTGAAGTTCGGCACGCCGCCGCATGCGGGCCTGGCGTTTGGTCTGGATCGGCTGGTGATGCTGCTGACCGGCACCGACAATATCCGCGACGTTATCGCCTTCCCGAAAACCACCGCCGCCGCCTGTCTGATGACCGAGGCGCCGAGCTTCGCCAATCCGGCTTCGCTGGAAGAGTTGGCGATTCAGGTGGTGAAAAAGGATAAGCCAGAGAGTCTGTAAGATGAGCTTTAAGCATCCCGTTTCGGTACTGGTAGTGATTTATGCTCAGGATACCGGGCGGGTGCTGATGCTGCAGCGGCGCGACGATCCCGATTTCTGGCAGTCGGTCACTGGCAGCCTGGAAAGAGGTGAAACGCCGGCAGAGGCCGCGCGGCGCGAAGTGGGAGAGGAGCTGGCCATTGATGTGGCGGCGGAAGGGCTGACGCTGGAGGATTGCCGGCGTCAGATTGAATTTGAAATTTTTCCGCACTTTCGTCACCGCTACGCGCCCGGCGTCACGCATAATACCGAGCACTGGTTTCGCCTGGCGCTGCCGCGCGAGCGCAGCATTGTTCTCAGCGAGCACCTCGCCTGGCGATGGCTGGACGCCCCTGAGGCCGCCCGTCTTACCAAGTCCTGGAGTAATCGCCAGGCGATTGAAGAATTCGTCGGCTAACCGCTGCCGACAGCCGCGCGCCGCACTGCAAAGTGCATCGCCGTTACCCGGCGAGCGCGCTGAAGCCGTCAGTCACTGACTGATACGAAATCAACAGCGTCAGGCATCAGGCGCACGTTTCCCGCGGGGAAGCTGATCTTGAGGTGTCTGACCGGTGTCAAACTGGAGAGAGCAGAGTTATGGCAGGGCATAGTAAATGGGCCAACACCAAACACCGCAAAGCGGCACAGGATGCCAAGCGCGGTAAGATTTTTACCAAAATTATTCGTGAGCTGGTCACCGCGGCCAAGCTGGGCGGCGGCGATCCGGCCTCTAACCCGCGCCTGCGTGCGGCGATGGATAAAGCGCTGTCCAATAACATGACGCGCGACACCATGGATCGCGCCATTGCCCGCGGCGTTGGCGGCGATGACAACAGCAACATGGAAACCATCATTTATGAAGGCTACGGCCCCGGCGGCACCGCCGTGATGGTGGAATGCCTGAGCGACAACCGCAACCGCACCGTATCTGAAGTGCGTCACGCCTTCACCAAATGCGGCGGCAACCTCGGCACCGACGGCTCCGTCGCCTATCTGTTCACCAAAAAAGGCGTGATCTCCTATGCGCCGGGCCTGGATGAAGACACGGTGATGGACGCGGCGCTGGAAGCGGGCGCGGACGACGTGGTGACCTATGACGACGGCGCGATCGACGTCTTCACCCCGTGGGAAACCTTTGGCGAAGTGAAAGATGCGCTGGACGCGGCCGGTCTGAAAGCGGAAACGGCGGAAGTGACCATGATTCCGTCCACCAAAGCGGATATGGATGCGGAGACGGCGCCGAAGCTGATGCGCCTGATCGATATGCTGGAAGATTGTGACGATGTGCAGGAAGTTTACCATAACGGTGAGATTTCCGACGAGGTCGCGGCCACCCTGTAAGGGCGATCGCGACCGCCAACCTGACGGAGTAGCCTGATGGCGATTATTCTGGGCATTGACCCAGGCTCACGGATCACCGGCTATGGCGTGATTCGTCAGGTGGGACGACAGCTAACTTACCTGGGCAGCGGCTGCATCCGCACCCAGGTCGACGATCTGCCGACCCGTCTGAAGCTGATTTACGCCGGCGTCAGTGAAATTATCACGCAGTTCCAGCCTGACTTTTTCGCCATCGAACAAGTGTTTATGGCGAAAAACGCCGATTCGGCGCTGAAGCTGGGACAGGCGCGCGGCGCGGCGATTGTCGCGGCGGTCAATCAGGACCTGCCGGTGTTTGAATATGCGGCGCGCCAGGTGAAGCAGACGGTGGTCGGCATCGGCAGCGCGGAAAAAAGCCAGGTGCAGCATATGGTGCGCACCTTGCTAAAGCTGGCGGCTAATCCGCAGGCGGACGCCGCCGATGCGCTGGCGATCGCCATTACCCACTGCCACGTCAGTCAGAACGCCAGCAAGCTGAGCGACACCCGACTGAACCTGGCGCGCGGCAGGCTGCGTTCGTAACCCATTATCAGGCTGGATATTCATCCAGCCTTTTTTATGTTATAACTCTGACACTTTCTCCCCCCTGTATCAAAGGAAGCTACTGTGATAGGTCGTCTGCGAGGCATCATTCTGGAAAAACAACCGCCGCTGGTGTTAATTGAAGCGAACGGAGTGGGGTATGACGTCCACATGCCGATGACCTGCTTCTACGAGCTGCCGGAACTTAACCAGGAAGCGATCATCTTCACGCAGTTTATCGTGCGCGAAGACGCCCAGCTGCTTTACGGCTTCACCAGCAAGCAGGAACGCGCGCTGTTTCGCGAGCTGATCAAGGTGAACGGCGTCGGGCCGAAGCTGGCGCTGGCGATCCTCTCCGGCATGTCGGCGCAGCAGTTCGTCACCGCCGTCGAGCGCGAAGAGGTGGCGACGCTGGTGAAGCTGCCTGGCGTCGGCAAGAAAACCGCCGAGCGCCTGGTGGTGGAGATGAAAGACCGCTTTAAAGGCATGCATGGCGATCTGTTCGGCGGCGACGCAACCTTTACGCTGACCAGCGAAAACGCGGCGCCGGAAAGCAACGATGCCGAAGCCGAAGCGGTTGCCGCGCTGGTGGCGTTGGGGTATAAACCGCAGGAAGCCAGCCGGATGGTCAGCAAAGTGGGCCGCCCGGATGCTGATTGTGAAACCCTGATCCGTGAAGCGCTGCGTGCCGCGCTCTGAGGTAAACCATGATTGAAGCCGATCGCCTGGTCTCCCCTGGCAACGTCAGCGAAGAAGAGATTATTGACCGCGCCATCCGTCCGCGCCTGCTGGAAGAATATGTCGGCCAGCCGCAGGTGCGCGAGCAGATGGAGATTTTCATTAAAGCGGCCAAAATGCGCGGCGACGCGCTGGACCACCTGCTGATTTTCGGCCCGCCGGGGCTGGGTAAAACGACGCTGGCGAATATCGTGGCGAACGAAATGGGCGTCAATCTGCGCACCACCTCCGGTCCGGTGCTGGAAAAAGCGGGCGACCTGGCGGCGATGCTGACCAACCTTGAGCCGCATGACGTGCTGTTTATTGATGAGATCCATCGTCTGTCGCCGGTGGTGGAAGAGGTGCTTTATCCGGCGATGGAAGATTACCAGCTGGATATCATGATTGGCGAAGGTCCGGCCGCGCGCTCGATTAAGCTCGATCTGCCACCCTTTACCCTGATTGGCGCCACGACGCGCGCCGGTTCCCTGACGTCGCCGCTGCGCGATCGTTTCGGCATCGTGCAGCGCCTGGAGTTCTACCAGGTGAAAGATTTGCAGCATATCGTCGGCCGCAGCGCCGCCTGTCTGGGTCTGGATCTCAGCCCGGAAGGGGCGCTGGAAGTGGCGCGCCGCGCGCGCGGCACGCCGCGTATCGCTAACCGTCTGCTGCGCCGCGTGCGCGACTTCGCCGAGGTGCGCGCCGAAGGCGTGATGAACGGCGAGGTGGCAGCGAAGGCGCTGGATATGCTGAACGTCGACAACGAAGGCTTCGACTATATGGACCGCAAGCTGCTGCTGGCGATTATCGACAAATTCACCGGCGGCCCGGTCGGTCTTGATAACCTGGCGGCGGCGATTGGCGAAGAGCGCGAAACCATTGAGGATGTGCTGGAGCCTTATCTGATCCAGCAGGGCTTTATTCAGCGCACGCCGCGCGGCCGCATCGCCACGCAGCACGCCTATAAGCACTTCGGCATTAGCCGCGAGACATAACCTCGCCGACAGGTGTGGGGGCCGTGCCGCGTTCCTTGCGGTCTGCGGCGCAGCCCATAAAAAAACGCCAGCTGCGGCTGGCGTTTTTTATGGGCGAATATCAGCAAAAAGTTACGTCGGCGGCTGCTTCAGCTGGCTGAAAATAAACAGCAGCGCGGCGCACAGTACCACCGACGGGCCGGCTGGCGTATCGTAAAAGGCGGAGAAGGTCAAACCGCCGGTTACTGCGATAATGCCGACGCCGATGGCGAGGAGCGCCATCTGTTCCGGCGAACGGGCAAAGCGTCGCGCGGTGGCTGCCGGGATCACCAGCAGCGAGGTGATGATCAGCGCGCCGACGAATTTCATCGCCACGCCGATCGTGAGCGCGGTGATCAGCATCAGCAGCATACGGGTGCGGGCGATATTCACGCCGTCCACCTGCGCCAGTTCCGGGCTGATGGTCATCGACAGCAGCGGACGCCATTGCCAGGCGAGCGCCGCCAGCACCAGCGCGACGCCGCCGCCGATAATCGCTAAATCCTCCGGCGTCACAGCCAGCAGATCGCCGAACAGATAAGCCATCAGATCGACGCGCACGTTGGACATCAGGCTGACCACCACCAGACCGAGCGACAGCGCGCTGTGCGCCATAATCCCCAGCAGGGTGTCGATAGCGAGATGCGGGCGTCGTTCCAGCCAGACCAGACCCAGCGCCAGCAGCAGCGTGACGGCGATCACCGCATAAAAAGGATTGACGTTCAGCAGCAGGCCGAAGGCGACGCCCAACAGCGAAGCGTGCGCCAGCGTATCGCCGAAATAGGACATGCGGCGCCATACGACAAATGAACCGAGCGGACCGGCCGCCAGCGCCAGCATCACGCCGCCCAGCCAGCCGGGAAGTAAGAGTTCGAGCATTATTGTCCCTGTCCTTTACGCAAAACAATTCGTCCCTGCAAATCGTGACGATGGTTATGGTGATGACGGTAGATCGCCAGCTGCTCCGCGCCGCGCGGGCCGAACATGGCGATAAATTCTGGATGGCGGGAGACCGCTTCCGGCGTGCCGGAGCAGCAGATATGGTGATTCAGGCAGAGCACCTCATCGGTTTTCGCCATCACCAGATGCAGGTCGTGCGACACCATCAGCACCGCGCAGTTAAGCTCAAGGCGCAGCTGATTGATTAAATCATACAGCGCAACCTGGCCGTTCACATCAACGCCCTGCGTCGGTTCGTCCAGCACCAGCACGTGCGGCTGATTAAGCAGGGCGCGCGCCAGCAGTACGCGCTGCGTCTCGCCGCCGGAGAGTTTTTGCATCGGGGCATGCTGCAAGTGTCCGGCCTGTACGCGTTTCAGCGCCGGCAGGATATCCGCCTTACGCGCGCCGGGGCGCAGACGCAAAAAGCGCTCGACGGTCAGGGGCAGGGTCGCGTCGAGATGCAGCTTCTGCGGCACATAACCGATGCGCAGTTTTGCATCGCGTTTCAGCGTGCCGCTGTCAGGCGCGATCAGCCCAAGCACCACCCGCACCAGCGTCGATTTTCCGGCGCCGTTGGGGCCAAGCAAAGTCAGAATCCGTCCCGGCTCCAGCGATAATGAGATATTGGATAATACCTGGCGCTGGCCAAAACTGACTGAAATATTTTCCAGACTAATCAGTGAGCTCATAATTATTAAGACTTGCAGAAGTTATCGAATGTTATAATATCACAATCCATAACCCTGTCACGATGGATTGAAGCATTATGTTACAGAATAAAAAGGCATTATTTTCCCTGTTATTACCCCTCGGTTTTGCCGCTTCGCTTAGCGCGCCCGCCAGCGCAGCGGTTGTTACCTCCATCAAGCCGCTCGGCTTTATCGCCGCCGCCATCGCCGATGGCGTGACGCCGGTGGAGGTTTTACTGCCCGACGGCGCATCCGAACATGACTACGCGCTTCGTCCGTCTGACGTCAAACGCTTGCAGGGCGCGGATCTCGTGGTCTGGATAGGGCCGGAAATGGAGGCCTTTATCAGCAAAACCGCCAGCGCATTTCCCGCTGAGAAAAATCTTGAACTGGCCAGTTTACCGACGGTAAAACCGCTACTTATTACCGGCGCTGAAGAGGAAGATGAGCATCATGACGGCGATGACGATCATCATGATGCAGCGCATGAGCATCATCATCACGGGCAATATAATATGCACCTATGGATGTCCCCGGAAATAGCGCGCCAATCTGCGGTTGCAATCCACGAAAAATTATTGGAACTTATGCCGCATAGCAAAGACAAACTGGACGCTAACCTGCAGCAATTTGAGTCACAATTGACGAAAAATGATGAGCAGATAGCGCGTCAGCTGGCGCCCGTTAAAGGGAAAGGATATTTCGTTTTTCATGATGCCTACACCTACTTTGAAAAACACTACGGTCTCACGCCGCTTGGCCATTTTACCGTAAATCCTGAGATCCAACCGGGCGCGCAGCGCTTACATCAAATTCGAACACAGTTGGTTGAGCAAAAAGCGACCTGCGTTTTTGCTGAGCCACAGTTCAGGCCGGCCGTCATCGATGCCGTTGCCAGGGGGACTCAGGTGCGTAAAGGTACGCTCGATCCGCTGGGAATGGGCATCAGCTTAGGAAAAGACAGCTATGTGAAATTCCTCTCACAGCTGTCGAGCCAGTATGAAAGCTGCCTGAAAGGAGCATGAGGAATTACTTAAAGTGCAACAGATAGCCCGCTCTGTCGCCCTGGCATTTAATAATCTGCCGCGACCCCACCGCGTTATGCTCGGGTCGCTCACCGTTGTTACTCTGGCCGTCGCAGTCTGGCGGCCTTATGTTTATCATCCGGGCGAAACCTCGCCCATTGTTAAAACCATCGAAATTGATAAAAACGAGCTGCGCACGCTGCTGCCCGAAGCCAGCGAGCCGCTCGATCAGTCTTCTCCCGCGCCGGAAGACGATCTGCCGAAAGATGAAATCGACGAAGATGTGACGGCGGAAGCCGGCACCCACGACTACGTGGTTTCCAGCGGCGATACGTTGAGCAGCATTCTCAACCAGTACGGCATCGAAATGGGTGACATTAGCCAGTTGGTGAAGGTGGATAAAGATCTGCGCAACCTGCAGGTTGGCCAGCAAATCTCCTGGACACTGACCGACGACGGTCAGCTGCAGCGCCTGACCTGGGAGATGTCGCGCCGCGAAACCCGCACCTACGACCGCGTCGACAACGGCTTTAAAATGTCCAGCGAGCTGCAAAAAGGCGAGTGGAAAAACAGCGTGCTGACCGGCGTGGTCAACGGCAGCTTCGTCACCAGCGCACAGCGCGCGGGGCTGAACAGCGCCGAAATCAGCAGCGTGATTAAAGCGTTACAGTGGCAGATGGATTTCCGCAAGCTGCGCGCTGGCGATAAGTTCAGCGTGTTGATGTCGCGCGAGGAGCTGGACGGTAAAAAGGAACAGAGTCAGCTGCTGGGCGTGCGTCTGCGCACCGGCGGCAAAGATTACTACGCGATCCGCGCCGAAGACGGCAAATTCTACGATCGCAGCGGCTCTGGCCTGGCGCGCGGCTTTATGCGCTTCCCGACGGTGAAGCAGTACCGCGTCTCCTCTAACTTCAATCCGCGCCGTCTGAATCCGGTGACCGGCCGCATCGCGCCGCATAAAGGCGTCGATTTCGCCGTGCCGATCGGCACGCCGGTGCTGGCGGTGGGCGACGGCGAAGTGGTACAGGCAAAACACAGCGCTGGCGCGGGCAACTACATCGCTATCCGCCATGGTCGTCAGTATATGACGCGCTATATGCACATGAAAAAGCTGCTGGTGAAACCGGGCGACAAAGTGAAGCGCGGCGACCGCATCGGTCTTTCCGGCAGCACCGGGCGCTCGACCGGGCCGCATCTGCATTATGAAATCTGGATCAACAACCAGGCGGTGAATCCGCTGACGGCGAAACTGCCGCGCACCGAAGGGCTGACCGGCAAAGACCGCTCTACCTACCTGGCGCAGGTCAGAGAAGTTCTGCCGCAGTTGAAGCTGAATTAAGACTGACGCCAGCAACGCGGGCGGCGCACATAAACGCCGCCCGTATTGCCGTTTTTTATCTGAATTCGTACAATTTCCCCGCGATTTATCTGCGATTTATCTGCGGTTTAGCGCCTGCCTGCGGTAACCGTTGCAAATTTACCTGCCCGCACTATCATTAGCCGCTTATTGACCGAGGCGAGTGCATGGAAACCAGCAAGAAAAAAAGCAATATCGAATTTATTCCCGTCTTTCAGAAGTCCTTTCTGTTGCCGAAATACTGGGGCGCCTGGCTGGGCATCGGCGCGTTTGCCGGTATGGCGTTGCTGCCGCCGGCGCTGCGCGATCCCATTCTTGGCGCGGCCGGTCGTCTGGCTGGACGCCTGGCGAAAAGCGCTCGCCGTCGTGCGCAAATTAATCTGCTTTACTGTCTGCCGGAACGCTCTGAAGCGGAGCGCGAGGCGATTATTGATGAGATGTTCGCCACCGCGCCGCAGTCGATGGTAATGATGGCCGAGCTGGCGCTGCGCAACCCGGAGCGGGTGCGCGAACGCGTGCGCTGGCACGGAAAAGAGATCATCGAGGCGATGCAGGCGAATAAAGAGAATGTCATTTTTCTGGTGCCGCACGGCTGGGCGGTAGATATCCCGGCGATGCTGCTTGCCTCGGAAGGGCAGATGATGGCGGCGATGTTCCATAATCAAAGCAATCAGCTTTTCGACTATATCTGGAACCGCGTGCGTCGCCGTTTTGGCGGCCGCATGCACGCCCGCAACGACGGCATCAAACCTTTTATCAGCTCGGTGCGTCAGGGTTACTGGGGCTACTATCTGCCCGACCAGGATCATGGCGCGGAGCACAGCGAATTCGTCGATTTCTTCGCGACCTATAAAGCGACGCTGCCGGCGGTGGGCCGCCTGATGAAGGTGTGCCGCGCACGCGTGGTGCCGCTGTTCCCGGTCTATAACGGCAAAACGCATCAGCTTGATATTTTTATCCGCCCGCCGATGGACGATCTGCTGGAGGCGGACGACCACACGCTGGCGCGCCGGATGAATGAAGAGGTGGAGATTTTTGTGCGTCCGAACCCTGAACAATATACCTGGATTCTCAAGCTGCTGAAAACGCGACGCGAAGGAGAAATTGAACCCTATAAGCGTAAAGAGCTGTTTCCGCGCAAAAAATAACGCCCGCTGCCTGCGCCAGCGGGCGGCTGTTTTTTGGCGGGCGCAGACGTGATGCCCGCGCCCGCCAGTTCATCAGGCTGGGTCGATTTTGCTGCGACGCTTGCGTTCGCGCAGGAATGCGGTCACCAGCACCAGCCACAGCAGGCCGCTCGCCAGATTGATCAGACTGAACCAGGCGGCGCCGCCGTGAAAATAGCCATATTTCGACAGCTCAATCCCCAGCGCAAACGCCAGAATGCTCACCATGCCTAACATCGCGGCGACGCTGCCTTTGCCCGCGGTGCTGGAAAAGAGCGTCAGACGATAGAGTCCGGCGTTCACCATCCCCGCGCCCCAGGCATAAATGCTCAGCCCGGCGGTCAGCCACAGATAACTGTGACGATCGATAATCGAGGTGAGCGTCGCCAGCATTAAGCCAGCAAGAATTGGCCAGGCGCCGAAGCGCAGCGGCCCTTCAATCGGCAGGCGGCTCGCCAGCCGACTCAGCGTCAGGTTGCCGGCTATCATCGCCAGGAACACCGGCAGCTGCAGCAGCGCATAGTCCATGCGCGTCAATCCTTCATCATGAATCAGGATCACCGGCGACAGGGCGACCCAGGCGAGGATCGGAATAAACACCAGGCCAATCGCCAGCGAGCCGCTCATCACCTGCCGATCGCGCGCCAGCGCCAGATAGGCGCGTCCCAGGCTTTTCAGACTGATGGAAACGCTGCGGTCGCCTGCGGTTTCAGGCATCGCGCGCCAGAGACCGATCAGCGCCACGGCGGCAAGAAGGGCGAATAGCCAGAACATGGTGCGCCAGTCGCCCACGGTAAGAAACGCGGCGCCCGCCAGCGGCCCGGCCAGCGGCGCCAGCAGGGCGACGTTCGCCATCAGCGCCATAATGCGCACGCTGCGCGCTTCGTCAAAGGCTTCCTGAATGGCGGCGTAGCCCACCGCGCCGATAAAGCAGAGGCTGGCGCCCTGGAAAAAACGCAGGGCGACGAACTGCTCGATCGAAGCGACCCAGTGCGTCATCGCGCAGCAGACGATAAAAAACAGTACGCCCGCCAGCATTACCGGGCGACGGCCATATTTATCGGAGAGCGGGCCAAGCAGCCATTGCAGCAGGATACCGCCGATCAGATAGGCGGTCAGCGAGGTGGAGACCCACTCGGCTCCAACATGGAATTCGCTGGTCACCAGCAGCATGCCGGGCTGGATCATATCGTGTGCGATATAGGTGGCGAATTCAAACAGCACCAGCGAAAGGGGAAACATCAAATGCCTGAAGGTCAGGCGGGAAACCGGGGTATATGCAGCCATGCAGGTATGCTCCAGAAATGTAAAAAACGCGACCGAAAAGGCAGTCGCGTCAGATGATAGCTAAAGGTGCGGCGTGGGTGACATCGCCCGCTCGCAAAGCCGCAAAGAGAGCATCCATGCCAGCTCTGCCCGCGGCGCGGGACGCTTTGCTCTCTGGTCTCTGTCACCCATATTTTAAATTTGTCAGCACGCTGACGCGGTTGCGTCAGTATAGCGATCAAAATAATACTACAGATGAATTATTCTTGATGCGCGTAAACGGCTATCGGGTTCGTCAGCTCGCCAGCGAACTTCAGATTTTCCGCCGGATCGGACAGGTTGATCATCTGCTGATTGTTCGCCAGCTGTAGCCGGTTCAGACAGGAGAGGGCGAAAGTGGGCGCAAAAAGATCGTAGCGGGCGAACTTGCTCGCCAGCTGCGGATGCGCCTGCTGATAGTCATGCACGCACTGCGCCACGCGCTGCCAGAAACGCGCCTCCGGCAATGTGCCGCTGTCGTCCAGAATCGCCGACACGAAGCGGAAAATACAGTCGAAGACGTCGGTGAAGATGGAGAGGATCTTCAGGTTGTCCGGTACGTCTACCGCCAGCCGCTGCGCCTTCTCCGGCAGTATCGCGTCCGGGTTCAGCACCGCGATCTCCTCGCCGATATCCTTCATATACGCGCTGACCGGCACGTTGTTCTCCAGCAGCAGGATCAGGTTTTCGCCGTGCGGCATAAACACGATATCGTGCTGATAGAAACAGTGCAGCAATGGGCTGAGATAGCAGGTCAGGTAGCGATCGATCCATGCCTCCGGGGCCAGACCGGAATCGGCGATCAGGGCCGGCAGCAGCGGCTGTTGATACTGATCGATATGCAGCAGCGACGCCATGGTCATCAGACGCTGGCCCGGCTTAAGCTGCGCGACCGGATTATCGCGCCACAGCGCGGCGAACATCTTTTTCCAGGCGGAATCGCCCTGAATGGCGCGTTCATAGTAGCGGTTGTGGTAGCCGATGGCCGCCACTTCGCGCAGGATGCGGAAATCGCACCGCTTCAGCCAGGCATCCTGGCTGACGACGCTCTCCAGCCACTGATTGACCGCTGGCGTAGTGGCCATGTAGTAAGGCGACAGCCCGCGCATAAAGCCCATATTCAGCACCGACAGCGCGGTTTTCACATAGCGCTTCGTCGGCTGGCTACGGTTAAAGAAGGTGCGGATCGACTGCTGCGCCTGATATGTATCTTCGCCTTCGCCCAGCCAGATAATGTCGCGCGCGGCGATATCGGGCGCGAACACCGTCAACAGCTTGTTCTGCCACTGCCAGGGATGCACCGGCATAAACAGATAATCCTGCGGATCGACCGCCAGCGCGCGCAGCCGATCGTTAAACGCCGCCAGCGTGCTGTCGCCCAGTTCCTCCTGCATCAGCCGCTGGTAGCTCAGCGTATCCAGACTGGAGAAGTGGGCGTTGCGCGTATGCACCGCCACCCAGATTAGACGGATCGGCGCGGCCGCCTCCGGCGCCCAGGCGAGATAGTCGCGCGCATCGAAGCCGATGCGGCCGTTGTTGGCGACAAAGCAGGGATGCCCTTCGGTCATCGAGGCTTCCACCGTCTGGAAATCCGCCTTCACCAGCGCCGCGCTATCCGGGTTGCCTTTTTGCAGCTTATAGACGCTGCTGCACAGCGTACTGGTGATCTCTTCCATATAGATCGCCAGCATGGCGGCGGGGATGCCGATCTGTTGTCTGAACTCGATAATAAATTGCAGCGCGTCCAGCGTGTGCGGCACGCCGTTTTCGCTTTTTTCCAGCGAATCGGCGTCGATCTGCCAGTGATCGAGCGCCAGCCTGCGGGCGCGGAATCGATAAACCGCTTCTCCGTCCGGTACCGCCAGCAGCCAGCCGTCGCGACCATCGGGCTGCGGGGCGATCAGTTTTTCATGGGCGAACTCGGCTATTGCCTTGCGCACCAGCAGCCGGTTAGCCAGCGCCCAGTTGTCGCCGGTAAGGTGGTGGCCGTGCGCGAGGGAGGTAGATGTCGTCATTGGTGATTGTTCCTGCTGTTGAGCATGCTGATAATCTTCGCGCTGGCAGAAGGCGAGCCACGCGGTTTTATGTCCCATATCGATGGTGTGCTGGTAGCGGAAACCGGCGCGCTGGTTCAGACGATGGATCTTCTCATTGCGTACGTCCGGCTCAACCACCACGCGCCGCACCTGCGGCAGGCTGAACAGGTAATCCATTACCGTACTGAACACCTGCCAGCTGAACTGTGCGACAGGCTTTTCCGCCGGCGCGATCAGGATATGCATCCCGTAATCGTCAGGGCGCGCCGGATAGTGTTTGCCCACCTCATCCTGCTGTGCCTGATAACATTCCATCAGGAAAACCGGCTCGCCGTTGCAGAGGCCGATAATCGCCGCCTGCGGATTGTCGGCGGTCAGCTGCTGATAGAAGGCGGCGACCTGTTCCAGCGTATCGTTCTGCATTCCCCAGAAGCGGGCGTAGTCCTGCGTCACCCAGCGGTGGATCAGCGGGACGTCTGCGGCGGTCATCGGCCGCAGGGTAAATTCGCCGGCCGGACGAGTGCATTGATATAACGTCGTCATGTTACAGCTCCGTCTCTGCCGGGAAGGTCTGGAAGGCGATGCGCTGCTCGATCGGATAGATTTCGCGTCCGGCGATCTCGCGGATCAGCACCGAGTTGCGGTAGCAGGCCATGCCGAGATCGGGCGTCACGAAACCGTGCGTATGCAGTTCAGCGTTCTGCACGAACACCGCGTTATGACGATCGATGCTGTAGTTGCGCTGCACGTCGTAGCGTCCCTTTTCATCCCAGCGCAGGCGACTGGCGATGCCTTCGATAAACTGCGGCGATTGATAGTGATAGCCGGTCGCCATCACCAGCCCTTCAGTGCGACGGGTATAGTGCTGATCCTGCTCGCGCTGATGCAGCGACAGCTCCAGCTCATCGTTCGGCAGACGGCGCAGACCGGTAAGCGCCGAGTTGGTGAACAGCCGCACCTTGAGGTCGCCATCCAGCTGCTTGATGTACATCAGGTCGTAAATATCGTTAATCAGGCTGCTGTTGATGCCTTTAAACAGGTTTTTATGACTCGCATTCAGCTGGTCGCGCTTGTCAGGAGGCAGGGCGTGGAAATAGTCGATCCACTCCGGCGAGGTCATCTCCAGCGTCAGCCTGGTGTACTCCAGCGGATAGAAACGCGGCGCGCGCGTGATCCAGTTCAGCTGATAGTCGTACTGGTCGATGTCGCTCAGCAGATCGTAGAAAATTTCCGCCGCGCTCTGGCCGCTGCCCAGCACGGTGATTGAGCGCTGCGCCTGCAGCTTCGCTTTGTTGACCAGGTAGTCGCTGGAATGCACCACCCGATCGCGCAGCGGACGGCTGCACTCCGGCAGCCAGGAGACCGGGCCGGTGCCCAGCACCAGCTTGCGCGTCAGCCAGGTGCGGCGTTCGCCGCTGCGGGTATCGACGGTGTGCAGCTGATAGCAGGCGCGGCCTTCATCGTAGCTGGCGTACTCCACGCGCGTGTTCCAGCGCAGGTTGTCCAACTGCGAGCAGGCCCACTGGCAGTACTGGTTATACTCTTTGCGCATCAGGAAAAAGCTTTCACGGATATAGAAGCTGTAAAGCTTTCCTTTCTGCTTCATATAGTTCAGCAGGCTGAAGCGGCTGGTGGGATCGGCCAGCGTCACCAGATCGGCCATAAACGGCGTTTGCAGATGCGCGCTCTCCAGCATCATGCCTGTGTGCCAGTCAAAGCCGGGGTTCTGATCGAGAAACAGGCCGTTGATCTCATTCAGCGGCGCCGTAAGACAGGCGAGGCTGAGGTTAAACGGACCGACGCCGATGCCGATAAAGTCATAAATGGTGTCGTTCATCATTATGCCCTTACTGATTCGCTGCGTTGAGTGACAGGTTGTGCGACAGCTCGCGCCCATAGTGGGTGATCAGGGCGATCACATCTTCCATGTCGGCGACGCGGGTAGCCGGATTGAGCAGGGTGAATTTCAGGTACTGACGACCGTTCACTTTGGTGCCCGCCACGACCGCGTTGCCGGAGCGGAACAGCGCTTTGCGGATCTGCGCGTTGATTTCGTCAGTGATCTCGTCGCTGAGGCCCGGACGCGGAATAAAGCGGAAGACCTGGGTGGTCAGCTCCGGCGCGTGCAGCACTTCAATCGCCGGATGCGCCTGTAGCAGGCGGTGGGTTTGCTGCGCCAGCGCCAGCACGCTGTCAAAGGCTTCGCCCAGCTGCTGCGCGCCCATAATGCGCAGTGTCATCCACATTTTCAGCGCGTCGAAGCGGCGCGTGGTCTGGATACTCTTGTTCACCAGGTTGGGTGTACCTTCCTGCTGCGCGCTGAGCGGGTTAAGGTAGTCGGCATGCACCGTAACGTGACCAAGATGCTGGCTTTCGCGCACAAAAAAAGCGCCGCAGCTGACGGTCTGGAAAAAGGATTTGTGGTAATCGACGGTCACGGAGTCGGCGCGTTCGATGCCCTGCAAACGCTGGCGATGCAGCGGCGACACCAGCAGGCCGCAGCCGTAAGCGGCGTCGACGTGCATCCACAGCTGATAGTGATGGCAGATATCGCTTATCGCCCGCAGCGGATCGATGCTGCCAAAGTCGGTGGTGCCCGCCGTGGCGACCACCGCAATCGGGATCAGCCCCTGCTGGCGGCACTGCTGGATCGCCTGCTCAAGTTTGGCGGCGTCCATGCGGTAATGGTCGTCATGATCGACGGCGATCACCGCGTCGTAGCCAAGGCCCAGAATCGCGGTCGATTTCTGAATGCTGAAGTGGCTCATCTTTGAGGTAAAAATTCGCCACTTGCCGGCTTCCGGCGGCAGACCGCGCTGCTTGATCAGGTGGCCCGGATGCTGACGCGCGCACCAGCTGTCACGCGCCAGCAGCATCGCCATCAGGTTGGACTGGGTGCCGCCGCTGGTGAAAATACCGTCTGAGCCGGCGGGCAGGCCGATGCGTTGTAGCGTCCAGTCGATCACCTTCTGCTCGATCAGCGTGCCGCCGGCGCTCTGATCCCAGGTATCCACCGAGCTGTTCACCGCGCTCATGATCTGTTCCGCCAGCAGCGAGGGCAGAACGACAGGGCAGTTGAGATGCGCCACATATTTAGGATGGTGGAACCAGACGGCGTCGCGCAGATAAACTTCAGATAATTCTTCCAGCGCCGCCTGCTCGTCGCCCAGCGGCGCATCAAGATCGATAGCGCGCAGCGCCGGCGCCAGCTCGTGCGGCAAAATGCCGCTAAATGGCTTTTCAGTTTGCTGCAGCTGCTGGCGGACCAAAGCCAGCGCGCTCAGGGTCTGCTGTGCATACTGTTCCAGCTGCGCCTCATTGAAAAAAAATGTTGCGCTGCTGGCGCAGGCGGCATTGCGATCTGCTGGCGTGCTATTTTGTGTTGTTGCGGAAACCAATCCCATTTCCTTGACCTTATTTTGGACGTAAGAACCCCGTGCCGTCATCAAATTTATGACGGCCCTGTACGCCTGATGCGTCACGGCATCAGTTAAATTTATTTAATGTATTACCGGTATAGTCATAATGCCCGACAAGAAAGCGAAGCGAGAGAGATAACCTTTTTCAGCGGTAAACCTCCCATTTTATGAGGATAAATCCGTTTATGTTGCATGTATGCTGCAACTGATAATGTGAATGCGATTATAAATAGCAATCATTATCATTCAATAGGATTTTTGTGACAAGTGAGTTATAAGCAACATTAATATTTAAAATGTGATTTATGTCACATTTTATTGGGGGTATTACTACAAACAGCAGGGAAAAGGAGCAGGGCAGTGAAATGATTGTCGGCAGGCGGTCATTGAAAAGGAGAAAAAAGAAGGAAAAAACGCGCGAACCGATCGCGCGCCGTTTTTATTGCGTCAACGAAAACGCCGCAGAAGAAAGCTTGCGGCGGCAGGCGTTAATCGACCAGCAGCACGCGGCTGGTATTGGTGGTGCCGGTGGTGCCCATCACGTCGCCCTGGGTAACGATAACCAGATCGCCGGAGACCAGGAAACCCTTGTCGCGCAGCAGGTTAATCGCATCGTGCGCTGCGGCCACGCCGTCGTTATTGCTGTCGAAGTAGACCGGCGTGACGCCGCGATAGAGCGCCGTCAGGTTCAGCGTACGCTCGTGACGCGACATCGCGAAGATCGGCAAGCCGGAGGTGATGCGCGAAGTCATCAACGCGGTGCGCCCTGATTCGGTCATGGTGATAATCGCCGTGACGCCCTGTAAATGGTTGGCGGCATACATCGCCGACATCGCAATCGCTTCTTCAACGTTATCGAACTGCACTTCCAGACGGTGCTTCGAGACGTTGATACTGGGCACTTTCTCCGCGCCAAGACAGACTTTCGCCATCGCGCTGACGGTTTCTGCCGGATACTGACCGGCGGCGGTTTCCGCCGAGAGCATCACCGCATCGGTGCCGTCCAGTACGGCGTTCGCCACGTCCATGACTTCGGCGCGCGTCGGCATTGGATTGGTGATCATCGATTCCATCATCTGCGTGGCGGTAATCACCGCGCGATTCAGCTGACGTGCGCGGCGGATCAGCGCCTTCTGGATGCCGACCAGTTCAGGGTCGCCAATTTCCACGCCCAGATCGCCGCGCGCCACCATCACCACGTCGGACGCCAGGATAATGTCATCCATCGCCGCCTGGGTAGAGACCGCTTCGGCGCGCTCCACTTTCGCCACGATTTTCGCATCGCTGCCTGCTTCCTGCGCCAGGCGGCGCGCGTAATTGAGATCTTCGCCGCAGCGCGGGAAGGAGACGGCCAGATAATCGACGCCGATTTTCGCCGCGGTGAGAATGTCCGCTTTGTCTTTTTCGGTCAGCGCCTCGGCGGAAAGGCCGCCGCCCAGCTTGTTGATGCCTTTATTATTGGAAAGCGGGCCGCCGACCGTGACTTCGGTAAAAACTTTGCTGTCGCGCACTTCCAGCACTTTTAGCTGAACGCGGCCATCGTCAAGCAGCAGCACGTCGCCCGGCACCACATCTTCCGGCAGGCCTTTATAATCGATGCCGACTTTCTCTTTATCGCCTTCGCCCTTGCCCAGGCTGGCGTCGAGCAGAAAACGATCGCCGACGCTGAGGAAAATTTTGCCTTCTTTAAAGGTCGACACCCGGATTTTCGGTCCCTGCAGGTCGCCAAGGATGGCGACGTGGCGGCCCAGACGGGCGGCGATGTCGCGTACTTTATCCGCACGCAGCTGATGATCCTCTGGCGTGCCGTGTGAGAAGTTCAGTCGCACTACGTTAGCCCCGGCGGCAATAATCTTTTCCAGGTTGTTATCGCGGTCGGTAGCAGGGCCTAAAGTGGTAACGATCTTGGTTCTTCTGAGACGTCGGGTCATGGGTTTTCCTTAAGGTGTAGAAACCTGAGTGATGCACAGAGTAAGCATGAATGTTCTGGTTATGATTATTTATCGGCTTGCCGCGAGTAATCTTTCCTCTTTGTTGTTCTCATTCGCGCGATTTTCCCGGCGGCGAGTGAAGATAATCTGTTCGCCAAATACAATACTGACACCTGCTGCTAAAGTCACTCTTCCTGCACATAGAAGAAAAACTTCATTGATAACAGACAATATTTAAGCGGCGCGCCGCTGTGACGGGGCGTCGGAAGCGCTGAATACAGAACGGCAGGGCACGGCTAGCGCGGCGCGGAAAAGACGTCGATCCCCTTGTCGAGCCGCGAGGCCTTGAGCGCCTCTTTCACTCGCCGGAGATTGTCGCGGAAGTGGGCGCCGCGATGCAGCGTGAAACCGGTGGCCAGCACGTCAATCAGCATCAGCTGCGCCATCCGCGACACCATCGGCATAGTGATATCGATATCTTCCGCCACGTCCAGCGCCAGCAGCAACGTCGCTTCGCGCGCCAGCGGCGAGCCGGAGGCGGTAAGCGCCAGCACCGTCGCGCCGTTCTCGCGCGCCAGCTGCGCCAGCTCGGTCAGCGATGTGGTGCGCCCGGTATGAGAGATCAACACCACCACATCCTCCGCGCCGCTGTTGATGCAGCTCATGCGCTGCATCACCACGTCGTCTGAATAGATCACCGGCACATTGAAGCGGAAGAATTTATTCATCGCGTCATGCGCCACGGCGGCTGACGCGCCCAGCCCGAAAAAGCTGATCTTTTTCGCCGCCGCCAGCAGTTCGACGGCGCGCTGTATCGCCGACATATCCAGCCGCTGACGCACCTGCTCAAGACCAGCTAGCGCCGAATGAAAAATTTTATCGGCGTAGATATCCACTGCGTCATTTTCGTCGATATGGCGGCTGACCCAGGGCGTGCCGGTCGCCAGGCACTGCGCCAGCTGTAGTTTGAAATCGGGAAAGCCTTTAGTCTGCATGCGGTGGCAGAAGCGGTTTACCGTGGGATCGCTGACGCCTGCGCGACTGGCCAGCTGGGCGATGCTGGAGCGGATGGCGTTTTGCGGCGCGGCGAGGATCGCTTCGGCGACTTTACGTTCAGATTTGCTGAGGTGGGGAAGCTGCGTGTGAATTCTCTCCAGCATGTTGTTCATTTGATTACGCTCATCACTTCCGTCGATTTCATTTACAGGTGCATCCGATGGTCATTTACTGAGAATATACCGTGTCGCGACAGCAACATGGCAGCGCAGGTAAAACGCATCCTGACGTTTTTTGCCAGAATATGAGCTGTGTCTGATTTTCACCGAAGGAAAGCCATAAGAAAAGTGGGGTGAAAACGACGCGCTATTGGACCATGGCGTCGCTAAAGTAACCGGTTATGGCAAAAGAGGCGGGCGCCGGTTTACCCGCGCCGGTTAAACACAGTACATTGTGCTGAAAGAAAATTACAATAAGAGCTGAGCCTGTCGGGAATTTTTGGCTCAACTCATCCTGCAACGAGGAGATAAGAATGGCGGTAACACAAACAGCCCAGGCATGCGATCTGGTCATTTTTGGCGCCAAAGGCGATCTGGCGCGCCGGAAACTGCTGCCTTCCCTGTATCAGTTGGAAAAGGCCGGGCAGATCCATGAGCAGACCCGTATTATCGGCGTCGGACGTGCGGAATGGGACAAGGCGGCCTACACCAAAGTGGTGCGTGAGGCGCTGGAAACCTTCATGAAAGAGAAAATCGACGAAGCGCTGTGGGATCGTCTCAGCAATCGTCTCGATTTTTGCAACCTGGACGTTAACGATACGACGCACTTTACGCGTCTGGGCAAAATGCTCGATCAAAAAAACCGCGTCACCATCAACTATTTCGCTATGCCGCCCAGCACCTTCGGCGCTATCTGCAAAGGCCTCGGCCAGGCGAAGCTGAACGCTAAACCGGCGCGCGTGGTGATGGAAAAACCGCTCGGCACCTCGCTGGAAACGTCGCAGGAAATCAACGACCAGGTCGGTGAATATTTCGAAGAGTGCCAGGTGTTCCGCATTGACCATTACCTGGGTAAAGAAACGGTGCTGAACCTGCTGGCGCTGCGTTTCGCCAACTCGCTGTTCGCCAACAACTGGGACAACCGCACTATCGACCACGTACAGATCACCGTCGCGGAAGAAGTGGGCATCGAAGGCCGCTGGGGATACTTTGATAAAGCGGGTCAGATGCGCGATATGATCCAGAATCACCTGTTGCAGGTGCTGACCATGATCGCTATGTCACCGCCGTCCGATCTCAGCGCCGACAGCATTCGCGATGAAAAAGTCAAAGTGCTGCGTTCGCTGCGCCGCATCGACCATACCAACGTGCGCGAAAAAACCGTGCGCGGCCAGTACACTGCCGGCTTTGTGCAGGGCAAAAAAGTGCCGGGCTACCTGGAAGAAGAGGGCGCCAACAAAGCCAGCAATACGGAAACTTTCGTTTCTATCCGCGTCGATATCGACAACTGGCGCTGGGCGGGCGTGCCGTTCTACTTGCGCACCGGCAAGCGTCTGCCGACCAAGTGTTCTGAAGTGGTGGTCTACTTCAAAAACCCGGAAATGAACCTGTTTAAAGAATCCTGGCAAGAGCTGCCGCAGAACAAGCTGACCATTCGCCTGCAGCCGGACGAAGGGGTGGATATCGAAATCCTGAACAAAGTGCCGGGCCTCGATCACAAACACAACCTACAAACCACCAAGCTTGACCTGAGCTACTCCGAGACCTTTAACCAGTCTCACCTGGCGGATGCCTATGAGCGCCTGCTGTTGGAAAGCATGCGCGGCATTCAGGCGCTGTTCGTGCGCCGCGACGAGGTGGAAGCGGCATGGACGTGGGTCGATTCCATTATTGACGCCTGGGCCGCCGACAACGAGGCGCCGAAGCCGTATCAGGCAGGCACCTGGGGGCCGGTCGCCTCTGTCGCCATGATCACGCGCGACGGCCGTTCCTGGAACGAGTTTGAATAAGCACAACAACTAAGCCCGCGAAATGCGGGCTTTTTTTCGCGCTGAAGCGGATGCATAGAAAATTGAACCGCAGTTTCAAAAAACGTTAAAGGGCGTGGACGACCGCGAATAAAATCGGGTATGGTATTGAGCGTTTTCTTTGCTGCGCGGATGCGCGCCATTATTGCCAGTGGTCGGATGGGTTCGCTGGCCTGACAGGAGAGTAGAACGATGAAAAACTGGAAAACAAGCGCCGAGGCGATTCTGACAACAGGCCCAGTGGTGCCGGTGATTGTGGTCAACGATCTGGCGCATGCGGTGCCGATGGCTAAAGCGCTGGTGGCGGGCGGCGTACGCGTGCTGGAAGTAACCTTGCGCACGCCGGTGGCAATGGATGCGCTGAAGGCGATCATTCAGGAAGTGCCGGACGCCATCGTTGGCGCCGGAACGGTGATCAATACCCAGCAGCTGGCGGAAGTGACCGCCGCAGGCGCCCAGTTTGTTATCAGCCCCGGCATCACCGAGCCGCTGCTGCAGGCGGCGGTGGAAGACACCGTTCCGCTTATTCCCGGCATCAGCACCGTTTCTGAACTGATGACCGGGATGCAATATGGCCTGCGCGAGTTTAAATTCTTCCCGGCGGAAGCCAATGGCGGAGTAAAGGCATTGCAGGCGATCGCCGGGCCTTTCCCACAGGTGCGCTTCTGTCCGACCGGCGGCATTTCGCCGAAAAATTACCGCGACTACCTGGCGCTGAAAAGCGTGCTCTGCATCGGCGGTTCCTGGCTGGTGCCGAACGATGCGCTGGCTTCCGGCGACTATCAGCGCATTACTGAACTGGCGCGCGAAGCCGTCGCTGGCGCGCGTTAAGTCATCACCGGCTCTCCCGCCATGGGAGAGCCGGCAGCCTTAGCCGCTGACCTTCACGGCGGCAGCGGCGGCAACCGCACGCGCTACCGCCTCTTCCGTACTCTCTCCGGTCGCCAGCGCGACGCCCATCCGACGTTTACCGTCCACGTCCGGCTTGCCGAACAGCCGCAGCTGCAAGCCCGCGCCCAGCGCCTGCTCAACGTTGCCGAAGCTGACGTTGTTGCTGCTGAGCGCCGGAAGGATCACGGCGGAGGCGGCCGGGCCATACTGACGCACCGCGCCAACGGGCAGACCCAGGAAGGCGCGCACATGCAGCGCAAACTCAGACATATCCTGCGAGATCAACGTCACCATGCCGGTGTCGTGCGGGCGCGGCGACACTTCGCTGAATATCACCTCATCGCCGCAGACAAACAGCTCTACGCCAAAGAGGCCGAAACCGCCTAGCGCCGTCACCACTTTTTCCGCAACCTCCTGAGCGCGCTGTAACGCCAGCGGGCTCATCTGCTGCGGCTGCCAGGATTCGCGGTAGTCGCCATCTTCCTGACGGTGGCCTATCGGCGCGCAGAAATGAATGCCGTCAACGGCACTGACGGTGAGCAGAGTGATCTCAAAATCGAATTTCACTACTCCTTCGACAATTACTTTTCCGGCGCCGGCGCGGCCGCCCTGTTGCGCATAGTCCCACGCCTGTTGCAGCTGCGCCGCCTCACGGATAAAGCTCTGCCCCTTGCCGGAGGAGCTCATTACCGGCTTGACGATGCAGGGAAAACCGATCTCTTCCACCGCCGCGATAAATGACGCCTGACTGTCGGCGAAGCGATAGGAGGAGGTCGGCAGCGCCAGCGTTTCCGCCGCAAGGCGACGAATGCCTTCGCGGTTCATGGTCAGACGCGCGGCGCGCGCATTAGGCACCACGCGCTGCCCCTGCTGCTCCAGGGCGATCAGCGTATCGGTGGCGATCGCTTCGATTTCAGGCACCACATAATCGGGACGCTCCTGGGCGATCAATGTTTTCAGCGCTTCGCCGTCCAGCATATTGATCACATGGCTGCGATGCGCGACGTGCATGGCGGGCGCATCGGCGTAGCGATCGACGGCGATAACCTCTACGCCCAGCCGCTGACATTCAATCGCCACTTCTTTACCCAATTCGCCGGAGCCTAACAGCATTACGCGCGTCGCGCCCGGACGCAGCGCTGTTCCAAGAGTCGTCATAGTACCTACCTGAAAGTGAGGAAGAAAAACGCGCGCAGTATATACGAAAACGTTTGCGTACGCAGCCGTCAGGAAAGCTTGATCTGAAAATTTGGCCTGCTATACTGTATAAAAATACAGTAATCGAGGTGAGTCATGGCTGTTGAAACCAAATTTGTAGTGGTCAGAAAAGGTGAAGAAAAAATGACATTTGCCAGCAAGAAAGAAGCAGACGCATACGACAAGATGCTCGATATGGCGGAGGCCTTTACTGACTGGCTGTTGCAGAGCGAACTGCCGCTGGATGAAGCGCAGTTTGAAAATCTGGGTCTGTTCCTCGCCGAGCAGAAAGATGCGGTTCAGCATATTCTGCGCACCAGTAAACTGCCGGAGGCGCAGTCCGATAACGCCGTGCCGAAAGCGGCTGATACAGAAAGCAGTAAAAAGATGCGCGCCGTTAAGGCGGCCTGATCAATATTGCAGCCTGACGAATATCAGCCACACTTTGTTCATAAGAAGTTGAGCAGAGCGGGGCTCTCCGCTGGTCAGGCAAAGCTGCGGTCGCGTTTTTATTGTGTGTCCGTATCGTTTCAGGCGACATCGCGTCCGCCATATTCTTATCTTGTCTGCCCGGCCTGACGCCGCGCCGGTTCTCCGGCGCGGCGTTTTCATCTGTTTGCTTCCGCTTACGCTTCTTGACGTCCGGTACTTCAGACTATGACGCACATTGCGAAAGGAGAGACTATGAGTAACTGGCTGCAGCAACTTCAACAAATGTTAGGCAACAAGAACCTCGGCAACGCAGGCGCGAAAGCGCAGGGCGGCAGCGAAGCCTTAAATAAAATGCTGGCGCCCGGCGCGCTTGGCAGCCTGGCGGGACTGCTGATATCCAGCAAGACCTCGCGCAACTTACTGGCGAAATATGGCAAAAACGCGCTGATTATCGGCGGCGGCGCGGCGGCGGGCACCCTGTTGTGGAACAAATACAAACAGCGCGTGCGTGAAGCGCATCAGGATGAGCCGCAGTTTGGCCAGCAGGCGACGCCGGTCGATCAGCGGGCTGAGCGTCTGATCACCGCACTGGTCTTCGCCGCTAAAAGCGACGGCCATATTGATGGTGAGGAGCGTAAGGCGATTGAGCAAAATATCCATCAGGCGGGCTATGGTGAACAGGCAGAAGCGCTGATTCAGCAGGCGATCAATCGTCCGCTCGATCCGCACTGGCTGGCGCAGGGCGTTAAAAACGAAGAAGAGGCGCTGGAACTCTACTTTCTCAGCTGCGCGACGATCGATGTCGATCATTTTATGGAGCGCAGCTATCTGAAAGAGCTGGGCGACGCGCTGAAAATTCCGGCGGACGTACGCGAAGAGATTGAAAAAGATATCCGTCAGGAAAAAGAGAAACTGCCTTCCTGATTTCCTTAAGTTAAGGCCTGACGCCGCCTGGCGACAGGCTGCATGCTGGTTTTTACCGCTCACCGCTTGGCAATCATGGCCTTAGCTGCCACCCTTAATGGATGTTTGTCTGGAAACAGTAACCGTTATGATGCCACCAAAAGCAAAAAAAGTTCCCCATGAGATGACGCTGCATGGCGATACTCGCGTCGATAATTACTACTGGCTGCGCGACGATCAGCGCGAAGATCCAGAAGTGCTCGACTATCTACACGCGGAAAATGACTACGGTCATAAGGTCATGCTGTCGCAGAAGGCCCTGCAGGATCGCCTGTTAAAAGAGATGGTCGGGCGCATATCGCAGCAGGACTACAGCGTGCCTTATGTGAAAAACGGCTACCGCTATCAAAGCCGTTATGAAGCGGGCAACGAATACGCCATCTACCTGCGCCAGCCAGCGGACACCGGGACGCCGGACGAGTGGGAGACGCTGCTCGACGCCAACCAGCGCGCCGCACACAGCGAGTTCTATACTATGGGCGCGCTGGATATCAGCCCGGACAACCGCATTATGGCGCTGGCGGAAGATTTTCTTTCACGCCGTCAGTATGGCATCCGCTTTCGCAATCTGGAGACCGGCAACTGGTACCCGGAAGTGCTGGAGAACGTCTCGCCCAGCTTTGCCTGGGTGAATGACTCAAAAACGCTCTATTACGTGCGTAAAGATAAGCAGACGCTGCTGCCTTATCAGGTGTGGCGGCACAATGTCGGCACGCCGCAGCGGGATGACGAACTGGTCTATGAGGAAAAAGACGATACCTTTTACCTCAGCGTGCATAAAACCACCTCGGAGCATTTTGTTCTCATCGCGCTGCACAGCACGACGACTACAGAAATTCATCTGCTTGACGCGGAGTATGCCGATGCGCGTCCGCGGGTGTTCGTGCCGCGCCGCAAAGGGCATGAATATACGCTCGACCACTACGATCACCGTTTCTGGTTGCGATCTAACCGCGACGGCAAAAACTTCGGTCTCTACCGCACCAGCTATCTGGATGAGTCGCGCTGGGAAACCATTATCGCGCCGCGCGATCATGTGGTGATGGAGGATTTCCAGCTGTTCCGCGACTGGCTGGTGGTGGAAGAGCGCCAGCGCGGGCTTTCCAGCCTGCGGCAGATCTGCTGGCGCACCGGCGAAACCTTCGGCATCGCCTTCGACGATCCCGCCTATGTGACCTGGCTTGCCTTTAACGCCTCGCCGGAGACCAGCAAGCTGCGCTACGGCTACTCCTCCATGACCACGCCCACCACGCTGTTTGAACTGGATATGGATACCGGCGAGCGGCGCGTGCTGAAGCAGACGCAGATTAACGGCTTCGATTCCGCCAACTACAAAAGCGAGCATTTGTGGATTAAAGCGCGCGACGGCGTCGAGGTGCCGGTATCGCTGGTTTATCACCGCCAGCACTATCAGCCGGGTAAAAACCCTATGCTGGTATACGGCTACGGCTCTTACGGCTCGATTATGGACGCGGACTTCAGCTCCAGCCGACTCAGTCTGCTCGATCGCGGTTTTATCTATGCGCTGGTGCATGTGCGCGGCGGCGGCGAGTTAGGGCAGCAGTGGTACGACGATGGCCGTCTGCTGAACAAGATGAACACCTTCAACGATTTTCTGGACGTAACTGACGCGCTGGTGCAGCAGGGCTACGGCGATCCGCAGCGGCTGTACGCCATGGGCGGCAGTGCGGGCGGCCTGCTGATGGGCGCGGTCATCAACCAGCAGCCCGATCGTTTTCACGGCGTGGTGGCGCAGGTGCCGTTTGTCGATGTGGTAACCACCATGCTGGATGAGACCATTCCGCTGACCACCGGCGAATATGATGAGTGGGGCAACCCTAACGATCCGCAGTACTATCACTATATGAAGCAGTACAGCCCTTACGACAACGTGAGTGAAAATCACTATCCGCATATGCTGGTGACGACCGGGCTGCATGATTCGCAAGTGCAGTACTGGGAGCCGGCCAAGTGGGTAGCGAAGCTGCGCGACCAGAAAAAGGATGAGAACCTGCTGCTGCTCTGTACCGATATGGATTCCGGTCACGGCGGCAAATCGGGCCGCTTTAAATCCTATGAGGGCGTCTCGCTGGAGTTCGCCTTTATCATCGGCCTGGCACAGGGCACGCTGCACAGCGGCAGCGGCTACTAATCCTCCTGATTAACCTGCTTTTGCAGCGCAGTGCGCAGGGCAGGTTTCAGATCCGGGATAGAATTCAGCATCCAGCGCAGGTAGCCGGGGTCGCGTTTCGCTACCTCGGCGATGGCGCGTCCGCGATATTTGCCGAAGGGCATTACATCCTGCCCGGCAGCGGTCGGGGCGCTCACGACGCCCGCCATGCGCGGCGCGTCCCAGCCGGAGGTTTCCATAATGCGGATCAGCAGCGCGGCGGTGACGTAGCAGTCATACAGCGCGCGGTGCGCATGTAGATCGGCGGGCGTTGTCACCTCCAGCTTCAGATGCTCGCGCAGCGCCTGGTTTCCGTAGCGCAGACCCGGCCAGAGCTGACGCGCCAGTTTCATGGTGCAGATCCATTCGCCATGCATTTCCGGCAGCATGCGACGATCGAAGCTGGCGTTATGGGCGACGTAGTAGGGGCTGCCGTGATAGCGATGGATCAATGCCTCAATTGGCGGCTTATCGGCCACCATCGCTTCGGTAATGCGGTGTACCGCCATCGCCTGACGGCTGATAGGGCGGTCGGGACAGACCAGATCGCTCATGGGATTGACGATTTGTCCGTCAATCACGTCGACGGAAGCGATCTCAACGATACCGCCCTGCAGACCGCAGGTTTCAGTATCAATAACGCGTAGCATAAAGCCTCTTAGCGCATGGGCGCACTGTTATTTCTTCGGTTCCCAGGGCAGGCGGGAGAGATTAAGGGATGCCTGTCGGTGATGCATCAGGCGCTGACGGAACCAGTCGCGCAGCGCTTCCGGCTGCTCGCGTTCGACGATTTCTGCCACCACCGGCATATTGTAACGTTCTTTAAACGCGACGCCCGCTGCGGCTAAATCGACGTTCACTTTATCCTTCTCTTCCTGCGACAGTGTTGCCAGATTGTTACTCATTTTTTGCTCCTCTGTATAATCACGACGCGGCCGCCGTTATTGCCTCGACAGCTCCCGGTACGGAGAGTATGCTGCGGCCTCGTCGGTGACAACCACGATAGTTTACAGGATGAAATCATGTTGAAAAACCGCATCTCTGCTTTACCTGGCGCAGCCCTCCTGGTACTGGCGGTCGCCTTTTCTCCGGCTGCGTTGGCCCATGCCCATCTGAAATCACAATATCCCGCAGCGAATGCCAACGTTGAAGCGTCTCCGCAGGCGTTGACGCTAACCTTCTCGGAAGATATCGAGCCCGCGTTCAGCGGCGTAACAATCCTTGGCGCAGGCCAGCAGGTAATGCCGACCGCCGAAGTGGAACGCGCGCCGCAGCAGCATAACCAGCTGATCGTGCCGCTGGAGAAACCGCTTCCGGGCGGCAGCTACCAGGTTAACTGGCATGTGCTGTCGGTCGATGGTCACAAAACCAAAGGAAGCTACACTTTCAGCGTGAAGTAACCATGACGCTGGAATCGCTCTATATTTTCTGCCGTTGGCTGCACTTCAGCGCGTTGATGCTGTTGTCCGGCAGCGCCTTCTACAGCGCGCTGCTGGCGCCGCGCCGCTATCGGCCTCTGCTCAGCCGACGCCTGATGCCGGTGCTGGTCGTCAGTACGTTGCTGGCTTTGCTGAGTGCGGTGTCGATGCTGGCGCTACAGACCGGCCTGATGAGCGGCGACGGACGTAATATCGTTCAGCCCGCCATCTGGCGCGCCGTGCTGCATACCGGCTTCGGCCAGGCCTGGCGCATCCAGCTGCTGTTCGCACTGCTGGCCTGTCTGAGCCTGGCGATGCGCGGCGTCTGGCGTCAGCGTTTGCTGCTGCTGTGCGGCCTGGCTCAGCTCTGCGGTCTGGCTCTGGTGGGGCACGCCGCGATGCTAAGCGGCTGGTGCGGGACGTTGCAACGTCTTAACCATGCGGTGCATCTTACAGGCGCCGCGTTCTGGACCGGCGGCCTGCTGCCGCTGCTGTGGTTGATGCGCGATGCGCGTCAGTCGGCGTTGCGCGGCGATGCGATACGCGCCATGATGCGTTTTTCGCGCTATGGACATCTGGCCGTGGCGCTGACCCTGGTCAGCGGCGTGATTAATACCGCACTGATTGTCGGCTGGCCCTGGCCAGTGGAGAATAATTATCGGCTGCTGCTGTTGATGAAAGTCGGGCTGGTGGCGTTAATGGTTTTTACCGCGTTGTTTAACCGCTACTGGCTGGTGCCGCGTTTTCAACGGCCGGATGGCAGGGCGCAGCAGTGGTTTGTGCGCGCAACGCAGTTTGAAGTACTGACTGCGGCGTTGGTGGTCTTTTTAGTCAGTTTTTTCGCCACGCTGCAGCCGTAATAACAGAAAGCCCTGAGCTTTGGGCACGAGCAAGACAATAAGGTAACGCAATGAAGAAAATCATCGGATTGGTACTGGCGATGGGATGCTGCGCCAACGCGCTGGCGGCGTCGGAAGTGATCACGGTTAGTCGTTTTGAGATCGGCAAAGATAAATGGCCGTTCAACCGTGAAGAGGTGATGCTTACCTGTACGAAAGAGCATGCGCTGTTTGCCATTAACCCCAGCACCCTGATGCAATATCCGCTGAATGATAAAGCGGCGCAGAAAGTGGCGTCGGGCCAGGCTAAGGCTCAGCCTGTCGCCGTTATCCAAAACGACGATCCGCAACATCCGGGGCAGAAGGCCAGCCTGCAACCCATAATCGATCGTGCGGAAAAACTCTGCAATTAATACCATCGGCGCGGCCTGCCGCGCCGTCTTCTATAGTCAATAATGGCGCTAAGCGATAGTCCTCTCTTACAGTTCTGCCGTTAACTTCACAGAGTTCAACTCTTCTTTGCAGCCTGGTTACATCCGGCTGGAAAATCCACACGACTGTTCTACGCTTTAAAAGGCAAGGCGACATCGCCTGCATCAATGCCAACTTTTAGCGCACGGCTCTTAAAGAGCCATTTCCCTGGACCGAATATAGGAATCGTATTCGGTCTTTTTTTGTTTATAGTTTATAAACAGTAAGTTACTGAAAAACCAGTCACTTAATCATTATCCTGTTACCTGCTGTTTTACCCTGTTGGATCTTCAACCGCCATTTTGTCGCCACTTCTTTTAGCCATTAGCGCCAGTGGATTGCAAGATACTGCATCTTCTAAATGGTCTGGTGCGAAGTGGGCGTACCGCATCGTTACCCGAATATCCGAGTGTCCCAATATACGCTGCAGCACAAGTATGTTTCCTCCAGCCATCATAAAATGGCTTGCGAAGCTATGACGTAAAACGTGGCTCATCTGGCCTTCAGGTAACTCAATACCCGCCAGGCGGATTACGCGATAGAACTGGCGGTAACACTCAGCAAAATAACGTCCTTCTTTGTATCTAAGCTCTTCATACAATGCTGCGCTAATGGGAACGGTGCGGTTTTTTTTGCCTTTGGTGTTAACGAAGGTGATTTTTCTGGGTGACAGCTGGGAGGCTTTCAAATTTGCCGCTTCGCTCCAGCGACAGCCCGTAGAAAGACAGATTTTAATAATCAGGGTCAGATCGGGATTTCCGTGCTTTTCGCAGGCGGCAAACAGCTTCTCTATTTGTGGCTCTGTCAGCCAGGCCATTTCCTTTTCCGGTTGGTCAAATTCACGAATATTTTTAAGCGGGTTGGGGTAGGTGATCTCACCGAGACGTTCCAGCTCATTGAATAGCGCCCGCAAAAAAGCATGCTCACAGTTGATTGTCCCGGGTGAAACTTTTAAGGATTTAGCGCTGGTTTTATAACCATTCTCGATTAACCCCTGAAGCCTCCGGTCACGGTAGTGGGCCCAGTCCTTCGGGGTAATATTGGCAGCGACAGGATCGCCCATGCCTTTGCAAATAATATTGAGCTTACCGAGCCTGCCTTTGCGGTCATTCAGCGAACAACCATGCAATTTATACCAGAGATCTACCAGTTCACTAAGACGACGGTTATCTTCTTTTTCAGCGAGCCAAGGTTTGGCTTTGGTCTCTTCCTGCGTGTACTGTTCGAATGCAATGGCCTCCGCACGCGTTTTAAACTGACGCCTGACGCGCTTCCCTTCACGGCCGTTGAGATAGCATTCACAAAGCCACTTGCCTGTTTTGAGTTTCCTTATTGCCATAATCAATCTCACGTTCTGAAACGCGAAGTAAATTACTGTATATAAAAACAGTATTCAATGTTTGTTTAAAATCTATCAAACATAAAAAAACCTGCCGGAGCAGGTTAGTATTGAATCGGTAGGCCGGGGAGGGGAGAGCAGTATCAGTGCAGCAGAGAAGGCTGGTTTTGGTATTGGCTGTGCAGGCTGACTTTATTAACTACGCCTGGCGATACGATCACGCTTGCTACGGTTTCGTGCGTCTTGAACGTACAGCTGCAGTTAATGTTCTGACACTGGTGATAGCGTTCTTTGGTCTCACGCGATATGTATCGGCTGCTTTTGGCGTGAGCAGCAGTCTGGCAAAGCGGGCAATGCATCATGGTGAACCTACCTTAAACAAGCGAAACAGAGACGATGTTTGCATTTTAATAACTAAACTTGCTTTTGCAAGTTAAAGTTTGCTTTGTTTAATTTAAATCTCATTGCTGTCGTCGGCTTCCGCCTCATATTCCACATCAGAAAGCAGCACCTCAAAATCCAGCGTTGTGGTGTAGCCGTTGCCGCTCAGGTTGTGCGTGACTTTGCTGATAAGCCACGGCTGCGCATCAATCACCGATTTAAAGCCGCTCACCCTGACCGGCGTTTCCGGGAACAGGTCAGCCCGGCCCATCGCCAGCGTCAGTGAAAATTCAGCAACGCCACGCTGCAGCTTTTCCCACTTTGCCTTTGCCGCGCGCATGGCCGCCGCTTTGGTGGCGTAAACTGTAGTCAGTGCAAAGACATTATCCTCGCTACCCGCCAGGTATTCCCCTTCACGGGCCTCCGGCTCCTTTTTAGCCGTGGTTTTCTTTTTCTTCGCGGCAGGATGCTCCAGTGCGCGCAGGTGTTTTTCTTTGGGCTTGCGCTGCAGTTTAACTTTTTTCGGCTTCGGATCTCTGGTGTGCAGCCAGCTGGCCGTCACGCCGGTATAGGCGCCGCGATCGGCAATGCTGAAGCTGTGCCGGTCGCCGTCCTGGCGCGTCAGGGTAAGCTGCGGGATGGGTTTGCCACTGACGGTCACGCCGGCGCCGGGCCGGATAAACAGCAGGCGCCCCGCCTTGATGGCCGCCACCGCACCATGCAGCGAGGCCAGCCGCGTCAGAAATTTGGCATCTGTCTCCTGCGTCTGGTCGATATGGCGCACCGCAATATCCGTGAATTCAGTCGCGATCGCGGGCGTCAGCTTGTTACGTTCCGCTATCTGCTTCACCACGGCGCCCAGGGTGGTATCGTGGTAAGACACTTCACGACGTGCGTTCAGCGTGCCGCGAAAGTCCGCGCTGCGGGCGCGAATCATCAGCGTGTCCGGCGCGCCGTGATGCTCCACCTCATCCACGGTAAACTCGCCTTTCCCGGTGAGCGGCTGGCCCGCCCAGCCGAGAAACAGCTTTACCACCGCGCCGCGTACCGGCAGCGCCAGCTGGCCGTCGGCGTCGTCCAGCTCAATATCCAGCTGGTCAGCCTCAAAGCCGCGGTTGTCAGTGAGCGTCAGCGACAGCATCCTGTCGCGGATGTTCGCGGTCACGTCCTTTGCGTTCACGGTCAGTCGGAAATCGGGGCTGAGGCGGGCGCCTGCCTGTACCGGCAGGCTGCTGATACCCGTCATGATAAAAGCCCTCCTGCAGAAGAAATCACGCTGCCGGCCGCTGATTTAATGCTGTCCACGGCCGACGACAGCTGGCCCGGCAGGTTACCCGCGCCACTTATCAGCCCCTCCGCCTGCTTTTTCAGATCGCCGAACATCGCCGTCAGGGACTCATCAACGCGCAGCAGGCTCAGGTTAAAGGTAATTTTCCGGGCGCTGCCGTCGCTGTAAAACTCGCTGTGCGAGTCCGCGAGGCTTTGCGTTACGTACATACCGTAAATAGTGCCGTTACCGCCTATCAGCGGCCACGCCCGGCCCTCGTCAGCCATCGCCTTCAGTGTCAGCAGTGACAGCGCGCCGCCGGTGATTTCCGGGCGCAGCTCGCCGCTCAGCGTTATTTTTTCATCCCCGGCCCGATAAACTGCGCCGAGGCGCGTTGTCCGACGCGGCTGTTTGTCGGCCAGCGGTAGTCAACATTGCGCTGCAGTTCGTCATAGGGCAGCGTCTGCAGCATGAACGGCAGCATGCCGTAAATCATCATCATGGTTTAATCCTCCCAGCCCATTTTGCTGCGCTGCTGCGCCTGGCGGTTTCGCTGTTCGCGCGCCTGATGCTGCGCCATCAGCGCCAGCGCGTCGTCTTTGGTCATGCCCGGATGCATGTGAATGTCGTACTGGTAGCTGTTCTGGCTCTGGTCGGTGTAGCCGGCCTTTGCTGCTGGCGTCACGACCGGTTTATACGGCGCACCGGTGTCGCCCAGCAGGTACGGCAGCCCGTTCGGCGCCACGGCATCATGCTGATCATGCTCCGGCACCCTGTCTTTCAGCCCGGAGGATTTCGTATCAATGACGCCGAGCTTTTCCAGCACCCAGCTGATGCCGCCCATGAACTGCTCAAGCTTCCCGGCCGCGAATTTCAGCGCCTCACCCACTGCGTTGCCAAACTTTTTCCCCATATCCCCGGCAGCGGCCAGCTCTGCCTGCGTGGATTTCACCGGCTCCAGCAGCCTGCCAAACCAGTTCCACAGCTCTTTTACCTTGCCGGTAAACCATTCAAACACTGGCTTCAGTGGGGTGAATGCTTCACTTACCGGCCCCATTGCCGCCGTAAATCCTTCGGCCACGCCGGATATAAATGCACCTATCGGCTGCCAGTATTTACGGATCAGCAGCGCACCGCCCACGATGGCGGCGCCCACGGCCACGATGGGCCACGTCAGCGCACCAAGCGCTGCTGTGATGGTGCCACCCGCCACCGTAAACGCGGTTCCCAGCAGGCCGGCACCGGCAATAATCGCGTTCACACCCGCAATGACCGGCCATGCAATCAGCCCGATGGCACCCAGCGCGCCGACAAACAGCAGGCCCGCCGTGGCGGCTTTGGCGATGCCGCCTGCCAGTTCCGGGTTAGCCTGTATCCATTTATCCACGGTCAGCAGGAACTTTGTGGCATCCTGCGTGAGCGTGCGCAGGCTGTCGTCGAGCTGGTCAAAAAGATCCGTTCCGATGGCCTCAGATGCCGACTGAAATTCCTTAAAGTCGCCGCCGAGGTTGTCCTGCTGCACCTTTACCAAGGCGGACGTGCTGCCGTCCGACTTCTGGAAGGTTTTGGTCAGCTCATCGAGCTGGCCCTTTGAGGCAGTTTTCATCAGCGTCACCGCTGATGAGGCGGCTTCCTCCCCGAAAATGGTCTTCAGGTACTCCGCCTGCTGCGCCGTGCCGAGCTTGTTTTTCTCAAAGGATTTCTGCATCTCTTTAAGAATGGTAAAAAACGGACGCATGTTGCCTTTGCTGTCCGCCGTTTTCACGCCCAGCTCTTTAATCGCTTTGGCCGCCTCGCCGGTCGGTGCCTGCACGCGCAGCAGCATGGCGCGCACGCCCGTCCCGGCCATGCTGCCGGTGGTGCCTTCCTGCGCCAGCGCGCCAATCATCGCCGTGGTCTGCTCAACGCTTACCCCGGCATTTTTTGCCACCGGAGCGATATAGGTCAGCGCATCGCTCAGACCGTCAAAGTCGGCGGCGGTTTTGTTGAGCGTGGCGGAAATCACGTCGCCCAGGTGCGCCACCTGGCTGTTGGCGAGACCAAAGGCGTTTTTGGTACTCATCAGCAACTGCGCGCTTTCTTCCATCGTGCGGTTGTTGGCCAGCGCCATGTCCAGCGTCACCGGCGTGGCGGCTTTAATGTCGTCAGTGTTGCCGCCTGACTTGGCGATAATAATCTGCGCCTGGGCGGCATCATTGGCCGACGCGGCCGTGGTGTCGCCGATGCTGCGGGCCTGCGTTCGCAGTGACTGAAACTCCGCTGATTTTTTATCAAGTCCGGTCACCGCCTGCAGCGTGGAGTTAGCCAGCGCAAAGTCATAGCCGGGGCGCAGCACGGATGTTGCTGCCATGCCGCCCACGGTGACGGCACCCAGCGCTGCGGCGCCCGTGTTGCGTACCCTGCCGGACAGCTCCTGCCCCGGCGGTAACGCTCACTGACCTGGTTCAGCCGCTCCTGCTGCTGATTCAGGCGCTGCAGCTCCTGCTTCTGACGGCTCAGGCTGACGGTGGCCTGTGCCGAGGCTGTTTTCAGGCGCTGCTGCTCGCTGCTCAGGGTTTTGGTGGAGATCCCGGCCGCATTAAGCGCCTCGCGCTGCTGCTGCACGGACAGGCGCAGGCTGTTGGTTTTGCTCTGCAGCTGTGCGGCTTCCTGGCGGGCTTTTTCCAGCGCGCGGGCCTGCGCCGTGGTGGGTTTTTCGGTGTTACGAAACTGCACCGCCAGCGCGGCCACCTCCGCCTTTGCCTCTTTCAGTTTCTGCTGCGTAACGGCCAGCTGCGCGCTGGTTTTACGAAAGCCGTCAATTTTGGCCGCCTGCGCATCCAGCTCCTTAATGCTGGTCTGCGTTTCGCGGATGTTGCCGGCAAGCTTCTGCGTTTCGTTACGTATCGACTTAAACGGGCGGGTCGCCTGGTCTACCGCCTTCAGCAGCACCTGCAGTTTGAGGTTGTTACTCATCCGGGGATACTCCGCTGCGTATCAGGGCTTTATGCCGCCAGTCGAGCAGCTCGGCCAGCGGCATGTCGTACATTTCAGACGGGGGCCAGTGAAAGATGGCCGCAACGTCGGCCATCAGATCATTCACGGTCAGGCTTCGGGGCCAGTCGGGTCGGCCGACTTCGAGGACAAAAAACCGATCACTTTCCCGCCCAGCGCAATCAGGTCAACCGGATCGAGGTTCAGGCATTCCGCTTTCGTCAGCGCCGGCACGGTGATGCGTGGCAGCACGGTCAGCAGGGCGTCAACGTCCGAGCCGCACAGGTCAGCCAGGCGCACGCCGCGCAGCGCGCCGGCGTTGGGCTTAATCAGTTCCACCTGGCTGATTTCGGTGTCGCCGCGCTTCAGCGGGGATTCCAGTTCAATCATGTTTTCTTTCTGTTCCATTTGTCTTTACTCGCAGTAGTCAGGTTCATTCAGGGCCGGCATCGGGCGCCGGCACCCGGGTTACATCAGGCCGAGGTTTTTGCGGCGCTGCTCCAGCAGGTCGGTGCCGTCCACTTTTTCGATCATGTTGATGGTGTCGATTTCCATCAGCTCTTTACCGTCCCACGTCAGGCGGAAATAGGTGTTTTTGGTGGTGATTTTGGTCTCGGTATCCTCGCCCTGTTTGGCCTCGCCGAAATCAAACGCCTGATGGCGGCCACGCACCTCGATCTCCACGGCAATTTCCTCGCCGGTGTCGTCGCGCTGATAGGAGCCGGCAAAGCGCAGCGGTACGGCCGCGCTGGCGCCCCACTGTTTCAGTACCAGATCGTCTATGCCGCCAATCGTCCACTCCATATCCAGCGCATCGTCGTCCAGCCCGTTGTCCACGAACGCGGCACCGTTCATGCCGCCGCCCCGGTAGGCGTCCAGCTTGCGTGACAGCTTCGGCAGGGTGACGGCGGTCACCACGCCCTGATAGTTGTTTGAATCGTTGAAAAGGTTCAGCCCTTTTAATTTGCGGGGTAATGCCATTTATCCGGCTCCTCAGCTGTTAACGGATGCGGCGAAGGTCGCCAGATATTTATCGGTGATGCGCTGGCGCAGGGTTAAATCTTCCAGCGGCGGCACCGGCGTGTAGTCGTAATCAATAAAGAGCTTGCCCGCCTTCAGCGTGTCTTTATCGTTGGCCGTGTCGTCATACCAGCACGACGCGCCCAGCAGGTAACCGGCGCTGACCAGCTCGCGGAATTTGGCGTTGATGCCCGCGATAATGTCGCGCACCAGTACCGGCGTCAGCGGTTTGTCGTTGGCCCACATATGCGCCTCGGCCATCGTGTCGGCAATCACCTGCGCGGTGCGGGTGTAGTTTTCAAACGCAAAAAGCGGATCGTCGCTACAGGTGCGGTTACCCCAGAAGCGGAAGCCGTCCTTGCGGATAAGCGTGGTAACACACGCCTCGTTGAGCAGGTCGGCATCGGTGCCGGTCTGCTGCAAATCCCAGAAGACCGAGGCGGAAATGCCGGTCACGCCGTTGACGCCGACGTTCGACAGGGTTTTATGCCAGCCGGTTTCGGTGTCTATTTTTGCACGCAGGCCCAGCGCACGGGCGGTGGCATAGGCGGTTTCGGACTGGTTGGCGGTGGTGTTCCAGGCAATAAAGTCCGGCCAGATAACCATCAGCTCGCGCTGGCTGAAGTTCTCGCGGTACGCCATCGCTTCGGAAAGGGTTTTGCAGCCCTCGCTGACACATAGGCAAAGGCGCGCAGCTGCTGAGCGATGCCAGCAAGCGCGGTAGAGACTTCCAGCGAATCGTGGCCCGGCACGCCGAGGATGCGCGGCTTGACGCCGAGCTGCGTCTGCGCGCTCAGCAGCGCTTTCATGCCGGTGTAACGGCCGTTTTCGTCGGTGATGCCGATAATGTTCGAGGTGGTTTCCGCCGGCGTGGCGCCTTCCGCCACGCGCACCACGACGGTGACGGGCTTCGCCTGGTCGGCAATGGCCTGCAGCGCGGCGGCCAGCGTGCCTTTTTTACCGGCCTTGCCGACCGCCGACAGGACGTTGGTGATCAGCACCGGCTCATTGAGCGGGAAGGCCGCAGCGTCGGCATCTTCTGCCGTGCAGACCATTCCCACGATTGCCGTGGATACGGTTGAAATGGTGCGCGTGCCGTCGTTGATTTCGACGACGCGGACACCGTGATGATAATCAGACATCTGATGCACTCCGTGTTATGGGTGCGCTCAGATTGTCAGCTCAGGCTGGCAGGTGCATGCTTTCATGGTTTGCTGGCCGGTGACCGGACAGAATCACGCAGGCGCTGCTGTTTTACGGCAGGAATATAGCGATAAAGCGTCTTTACCGATACCTCCAGCACCAGGGCAATCTGATGCAGCGTGGCGCCGTTCGTCAGCATTCTTTCAGCCCGGCTGACCACTTCAGGCGTCATTATCCGCCGCCTGCCACCGATGCGGCCTTTCTCCCGTGCCGCTGCCAGTCCTGCACGGGTACGCTCAACAATCAGCTCGCGCTCCATTTCCGCCAGCGCCCCCATGACATGAAAAAAGAATCGACCCATTGGCGTACTGGTATCAATGCTGTCGGTCAGGCTGCGGAAGTTTATTCCCTTTTCGCGCAGTTCCTCAGTCAGCATGACCAGATGGCGCATGCTGCGGCCCAGTCGATCGAGCTTCCACACCACGAGCGTGTCGCCCTCCTGCAGGCAGCGCAGTGCCTTTTTCAGTCCGGGGCGGTCTGACTTTTTCCCGCTTATTCTGTCTTCAAAAATCAGTTCACAATTTGCGCTCTGCAGCGCGTTACGCTGCAAATCAGTGTTCTGGTCATTTGTTGACACCCTGATGTAGCCAATCAGCACAGTAAACCTCGCATAAATGGCGTGGAGTGTGCCAGCCTGGCGCTTTTCAGGGCCAGGGTTTTCTTTCGGTTTTTGGTTGGTTTAGGCGAGGCGGCAAAACGGGATATCGGGAGCGATACTAATCAAATCCCTGACATGGGCGCTTTTTCAAACGGTCTGTCAAGAACCGGCTGGCAGAAAATAGCCGGGGGATTCATTTTGCAGTGGGGATATGCTCCTGTCCCTGCTGGAAGCGCAACAGGGAAAGTGCTGTTCCCCGTAGTGTTTCCAAAAGATATTTTTGCCATATTTGTTACTGATACAGGCGCTGCGTGTTTGTCATACGGAACTACTGACCGAAACAACGCAGGATTTACCGTGGCGCGCCTTACAAGCACGTCGATTGGTAGCGTCAACGGTTTTTATTTGGCGATCGGAATATAACGTTGGTTTGGGCGAAGCGGCAGTAATTCATTAAGCTGAATCAAATATGTCTGTTAACGGCTGGCTAACGATCCCGGTTAAATTCGCTGGTTTAGAAAGAAAAATTATCATTCAGTTGGGGCGGGGTACGACTTCAGCAATAAAGGATATTACGTCATACGTATGTGATATTAAGTTTCCTGTCGCATTTCCGGGGGCTGTCAGGCGATTATAGGTTCTGCTGGCGTGCAGGCGACAGATTATGACCGCGTAAATCGGTACCGGACGCTTAGTCAATCAATATCAATCGGCGTACCAACGACAACAGGAGCGTCCGCACAATGTAAATCTGAATGCCGTCATACACGTCAGATGGTCGATGGTTTTCATGGATTGCGATAGGATATTAGCTATAAATAATTAAGTAAAAAGCCCTTTCGGGCTTTTTAAATTAGATTAATCAGGCAGACAGGAACAATATAGCCGTTATTAACTGCCTCAATTAGAATCCACGATGGAATTTCTGGCAGCGCGATTTCCGGCCATCCTTCATCATTCCCAGGTTTTGAAGCTGGCACGAACTTTTAACAATTCTTCGCGCTGTTGACCAGACTGGGGGATGTCATTGATTGTATAGTCCACAACTAACATCCGATCTGTTGATAATATAAATTCATCACGTAATTTTCTGGCTTGTGCTTTTAATTCATCTTCAGACACTTCAGGAACGGGCATGTCAGCCCAGCAGGGGAAGCCTTCATTATCAGAAGTTCGTACTTTTCCAGCAGGAGGCATCCCGGAATATTCTATAAAAACATCGTCACTTACATCTCTTAAATCATTTGGGAGCGTTCCTGCAGTCTTATATGCATTTTCAAGAGATTTAGGGTAAAAAGCATTGTATTCAGGGCTAAACCAGTAACTCATTAAACATCCTCCAATAAGTATAAAGCTACATTCTAAATTCACTTTGCTTTAGTTTTAATGAATTACTGTTGTGCCATGTACCAAACCACAAGACGATTTTATTTTATAACGACGGCAGTAAAGTAACGTTACATATTAATAGCCAATAGCAATCCAGCTTAATGAATTACCTCCCGAACCGGCGGCGCTGTAAGGCTGCGTTGACTGACAAGACCAGTTAAAACCACTCTTTAAGCGGGATATATGGTCGCTATAAATGCATTCAGCGTGTCATTGCTTGTCGCGTAATGCTCAATGCTGAATTGGGAAACACTATAGGGTAAACACCGCGCCTTATATTTATTTACGGAACCACCTGCAACCGTATAAGCACTATGCTCACTTGAATAATCTAACGACACTATCCCCACTGAATAATGAGTCCGCCTGGAAGGCACATATAGCCGTTCCCGACATACTGTTCTTGAAACTGCTCATGTCCGGCAGCTGGTTTGCCGCCGTCCCATCCCGTTTTGCCGCTTCGCCCAAACCAAGATTTTTAAGAAACGCAGCCACGTCCGCGATATCGCTGCCGTTTTTCGCTATATCCAATTTCCCGGCTAACTGGTTAAGAACAGTGACAGAAAAATGCGGGTCATTTCCCAGTGCATCAGCCAGCTCCTTCAGAGTATCGAGCGCGGCAGGTGCCGCACCGGTCAGAGCTGCCAGTGCTGCCTGCACAAAAGCCGTGGTTGCCAGCTGCGTGGTGTTGTTGCCCGCTGCAGGCGTCGGGGCTTTTGGCGTGCCGGTAAATGTCGGGCTGGCTTTCGGTGCGTACTGCGAATGTGGATCAGCAGCGGCCAGATGTTTTTCCATCAGGCCGTCAGCATAAGCCCGCACCTCGATAACTTTATCATCCACATATTTACGCGTTGCCAGCACCACTGACGGGTCAATCTTCAGCGTCACGGCTGCCGTGCTGTTCACGATTAAAATCATGCGGATGGTCTGCGTGCGGCCACTGCCTTCCTGCAGCTGCGGCTTGTAGGTTTCAGCACAGTTCGCCACGGCCACCATGTCGCCGTCGGCATCAAACAGGCCGATTTCACGTATCCAGAAGCCGCCCTCATTTTCAGGAATGACCTGCTCGGCAATAATCTGGCTGCTGTTCACCGCATCAATGCTCAGCGAATTCAGCGCGGCACGGCGCTTCTCATTAACGAGCCTGGTCTGTGAAGCGTCAGGCGTTGGTAACGTGCCGCCGCCGTCACCCACGGCCATTTCGGTAATCTGGATTTTGGTGCCAAGCGCTGCTGCGTTGGCAAGCTTGGCTGCGCCCTGATTTGTCAGCAGGGCATAAAATTTTGTTGTCATGCGTGTACGTCCGTCTGGTCAGTAATATGCACCGCTGCGCCGGTATAGCCCGGCCCGCTCACGGTAATGGTTTCGGGTGTATAGGGATAAACAGTCAGCTCATCGCCGCTGTAAGCCGCCGCCGCTACCGGCAGCGCGCCGGTTGAGTCCAGGTTAATCGACAGCCCGATAAGGTGGCGACTGCAGGGTTTTGCATCCGCAATCAGGCGCTCCAGCTCGTTATACATTTCCTGTGTAATGCCGGTATCCAGCACGCCCACATCGAGGCGAAACGTGCCGGGCGCCTCGCCGGTTTTCCACCACTCAATGATGCGTATCAGATAACCGAGCGGCTCCACCACGCGCCGCAGCGAGCCGATGGTGCCTTTGTGCCGGTGAACGTATTCCGATGCGGCGACCACGCTGCGCTTTGTGGCTTCCGGCCAGCCGGCATCCCAGCGGTCAACCGACCACGCCCAGGCGAGATACGGCAGCAACTCGACCGGGCAGGTCTGCGCGTTCCACAGCCGGCGCAGCGGTACCGGAATGGTTTCTATCTTCGCGCAGGCTTCAGCGGCGGCCACTTCCAGCACCGACGAGCCGGCCGGCAGCAGGCGATCACTCATCAGAGCCTCCGACCGTTATGCTGTATCCGGTGCAGTACGCGGCCTGCGTCTTGTCCAGCACCACGTCGGCCGCCGGCTGCGCCAGCTCAACGCGCTGCACGCCCTCAACATGCAGCGCGGCATAAAGTGCTGATTTACGAATGTCCCGGCCGAGGCGGGCCTGCGCGCTGACAAAGGCAGCGAGCTTTTTCTCGGCAGCGGCGCGGACAGGTTCAGCCTCCGGCCCCGGATAGAGGTACAGCACCGCCTCAACGGCGTAATTCACAATCGACGCTGACTGCACCGTGACGCGATCGGCGACCGGGCGCACGTCCTCATCGTTCAACGCGGCATCCACCACGGCCAGCAGGTCGGCCGGCGCCTCGCCGTTGCCCTCGCGCGACAGCACGGTGACAGTGACGCAGGCCGGCGACGGACTGATGGCTGACGCATCCGCCACGCGGCCGTCGGCGCTTTTCGCATGATATTCATAGGCACCGGTCGGCCCGGCCACGCTCAGCCCCTCAAAGGCAGACGCCACGCGCAGCCGGAAATCGTCGTCGCTTTCCATCACGGCGGGCGTCGGCGGGATGGTGGTATTGTCGGCCGGGGTAAGTGTCAGGCGGGGAACGCCGTTGTTCGCGCCGAGCTGGTCGAGGTCGCCGTCACTGGCGTAGGCCACCATGTTTGCCTGCGCCGCTTCATTCACGCGCTGGCGCAGAATGACCTCGCGGTAGGCATTTTCCTGCAGCAGCTTCACAATCGGCTCGGACTCCAGCGCCAGCGTGCGGGCGATGGCCGCCTGCTGCTCTGCGGGGTAGAGCGAAATCAGCGTGGCCTTGCGCTCGGCCAGCAGCGTTTCATAATCCAGCACCTCAACCACATCGGGCGCAGGCAGCTGGCTCAGGTCAATGGTTGCCATAGGGTCAGCTCACAGGAATGGTTAGTGAAAAGTCCTGCGCGGCGTCGGTGCGGCTGCCGGTGATTTCCACCGCCATCCCGCCGTCAAACGCAGGCTCGTAGCTGATGGACGTCAGCTTTATGCGCGGCTCCCACTGCAGAATTGCCATGTAGCAGGCCGACATAATCTGCAGGCGCAGTGCCGCGTTTTGCGGCTGGTCAATCAGCGCCGACAGCAGGGAGCCATAGCTGCGGCGCATAATCCGGGAGCCGATCGGCGTAGTGAGAATGTCACGCACTGACTGGCTGATATGTTCAAGGTCTGCCAGCGCCTCGCCGGTATCGCGGCTCATGCCGCTATATTGCGCAGTAGTCATAGTGGCGCTCCCGTTGTCCCGCCGCTGTCGCCTGTATGTTTATGCGTATGCAGTACCTTGCCGTTAGAGCTGAGCGCGCCGCCGCTGTGCTGCACATCGCCTTTCATCGTGCCGCCGCCGGTCAGTTCGAAAGTGGCGGTTTTCAGCGCATGGGTGCATTCAACCAGCGGACTGTCCAGGGTAATGCTTACCGCCGCCTTAATCAGCGCGGTCTGGATGCCGGTTGCGCTCAGCGCGCCGGTATCCGGCTCGTACTCAATCACGGCGCCGTCCGGGAATGACCAGTGCAGGGCATCAGCGGAGGCCGACGGGGCAGGGTGGGTGTCAGAAAATACGCCGGGCAGCACAAAGCCGGTATCCAGTTCGCCGCCCAGGCAAAGGACAAGCACCTGCTCACCCACAGACGGCGCACTCCATGCGCGTGAGCGCCCGGCACGGGCAGTAAGCCAGTGCAGCCAGTCGGTAGTGTTGTTACCTGTATCGACACGGCAAAGCCCGTCGTCCAGATTGACGGCGGACACGGTGCCGATGCGGATCAGGTTGCGCAGCAGGCGCAGGATTTCGGAAAGTTGTTTGTTCATGGCCATTAATATGGCGATTATTGTTTAGATGGGGAATCTGTATGTGTTTACTGATGGCTCAGCAATTCGGATTTCAGAAGAGTTATACAGCTTAGGTGTGAAAATATTATTTATAAGTGCTAGCTTAATTTCTTTATGCTATAAGCTCTAGGCCCTTTTGATGTTTGTCTGACAATAAACGAAACCCGATCACCAGGAAAAACCTGTGTTAAATCTTTTACTATATCCTCATAAAAAAAGAAGGCGTCCTTTCCTTTTTCTCTTGTAATAAAGCCAAATCCTTTGAATGAATTAAATATTTTGACAATTCCTAATTCATTTTTTTCATGATTCATTCCCATAGCTCCCTTTTTGTAGGTAAGTTTTTGAAATTAGCAATAATTTTTTTTCTCCAAATCGATGCTCTGCCTGGGTTGTTTCTTGAAAGTATCCCAAGTTTATATAGAGTTTTGTTAATATGGTTAACTTCGCTAACACTATACTCAATTTTGTTTTTTACACGAAGTAAGCTTTTGCACTCCATCATTAACTTAGATACCATTACAGCATCATAGAGTGGTAGTACTAAAGATAGCCTGTTTCTAAGGGTGTCATGGCTTGGCTGGTTTAACCTTTTCAGCTTTGCCACCAGCCCTGAAGTTTTATTCCATAACTCATGATACTCTTCAGTATACGGATTGTTTTTATATTTCTGTTCGCAAGTTTTGACAAGAAGTCTAACGTAACGGCGTTCATCCCTTGTAGTCTTAGGTGTTGCGTGCCCTACCCACAACCCAGTTACTTGGAAGCCATTTTTTAAATTCCTATTGCATTCTATACTTGTTTTTTTATTATTATGCTTTAGGTTGTATTTCCTAAACATGGCTACAACTTTTTTTATTGACTCACCAATTTGTTTTTCGCTTAATTTAACAGGGCTCGATAAAGTAACGTCATCAAGTAGTCGTGTATATGTTATGTTCATATTTCTAAAATATGAAACTAGGTTATACTCGCTATTAAAGAAAACTAAATTTGCTAGATAGGAAGACGTGCAAGCCCCTTGAGGTAATTTTCCTTTGAAAGTTGTCAGCTTGGTTAAGGCATCTGAAACTGGATCAGGGAATTTAAAAAAATATTTATATATATCAAAAACTTTATCTGATTTTATATTGTCGTAAAAGGATTTTATGTCTAAGCCAATTAATTGTTTTGGCTTGTTTTTAGAATGCAAAAGAGCATTTTCTACATAGTCCCTTTTATTTATTTCGTCTTTGATCCCTCCTTGCAGATAAACAGGGTATTTAACTTTTTCAAAAATGCGTGAATTTATTTTCTTTTGTAGTCTTTTTAATAATGGTTTAGGCTCATAAACTGTTCGATCTTTGCCCTTTTTAGTGCAAACAATGAATTCATGATAAGAACTGTCAGACTTTTCAACTAGAAGAGAAAGCAAATTCACTCTAATTCCAAGAGTTTTTGCAAGAGTTTCAATTGAAGATATGGCTTTGTAGGGGTAATAAGGCTTATCCATAAACTTTTATTGCCGTAAATGAGTTAGGAGTAAATTAAGTGTTTAACCATACATACAACAATTTCAATGCAATAGTTAACAACTTAACCAAAGGGATTGAAGCCACTAACGCAGTCATCAACCATCTTTTTTTGTTTCCGTCGACTTGCTCACTGACATTACTTAATTCTGTTTTGGGTAATGCCGTGCTCTTATTAAAACCAAATGTCATTTTAAGTTTAAATGAAAGATTGAATTTCATATTTGATATCTCCGTTGAAGCGCATAATTACGCTGCCAGACCAGAGCTCAAATAAGGTAAATCATGTCGACTTCAACACTCCTAACTCCGTACGCCAGACAATAGTCGGTTATTTTAGCTGCATCATATGCAACACAATGCATGTTGCACGAAACGCGCTAAGGATACCCGGGAGGCCGGTCATGATCCCGAGGGATCGCCAAAAGGCATCGTTACCTTATTAAATGACATTTTAAAAGAGCGGCAACAGGCGAGATACACCTGTATGTTGCCTAGCGATAATAATGAAATCTGGTTTAAGAATGCAAATACTTTTTTGAGGTGGTGATCAAATTTCACTTAACATTGTGAGCATAACCTTTTCTATCAAGGCCAAATGATTCTGGGATATACCCAATAGAGTACGGCTTTCATATTTCACATCTTTCCCCCTGCGGGCCGGCCGGTCGCGCAGCCCGTAATGATGCACGCGGGCCATGCGCTGCACGTTGCCAGTAAACTCCACCACGGCGTCGTCGGCGCTGGCTTTGGCCTTCATGTACTTTGCGGTGCGCAGCTTTTTGAACATCTCACGCTTTACCCGGCCTTTCTTTTTCCTGACCGGCTGCGCCTTGCGTGGTTTGAACGGCGTGCCGTCCGGCGTCTGCTGGCGTTTGATATTCTGCTGTTGACTGGCGCGCAGGCGCTTCGCGATGTTGCGGGCCATCTCTTTACGTGCAGCCGGTGACAGGTTCGCAATGAGCGCGGCCAGCCGGTCGTCAAATGCTTCCAGCCCGTTCATGGCGTCAGCTCGCTGACCAGTTCGCCGTTAACGTAGAGCTGCAGCGGCCTGTTGACGTTATCCGGCAGCGGCGGCTCGCCGATATGGTTAACATGCAGCGCATCGCCGTCCTGCTTCACGATCACGCGCTCGGTGAGCTGCAGGTCAATGCTGATATCGCAGAGCGTGTCGCTTAACACGTCCGCCTTAAAGGTGAAGCCGGTGCGGCGCTTTTCTTCGGTCGCCATAATGTCGGGCTGGTTCTCGTGCAGCCAGGCCAGCACCGGCACCATCACCAGATCGATATCGTCGGCGTAGTCGGTAATCACCAGATTCAGCTGATACTGGTATTCAAACGACAGCGAGCTGGCGAGCGTCGAGACAATCCGCCCCGAATCAATAAACATGTTCAGGCTGTCAGGGTTGCGCGCCAGCAGCGGGACGCTGTTTGTCAGCGCCTCGCGCAGCTGTTTCGGTTTCAGCATCGTGTTGCTCCTGGCATTCTTTGATAATTTCAACCTGCAGCCCGCATGAAACGAGCGCAGCCTCCAGCTGGCGGTTATCGGCCGCCAGATCGCCCTGCGTCTGCAGCCGGTTGCCCGGCACCGGGCAGCTGGTCACGCGTGGACAGCCAGTCCAGATAATCGCGGGCGTTGCTGAAGGCGGGACGGCTGTGCAGCCGGATAACATCGTCAGGCAGGGCAGCAGCAGACCAGCTGCGTAGTGTCGGGTTTGCATCGGTTTCCCTCTGTATCTGCATTTCACGGGTAAGGGCAGCACCGGCGGCACGACTTTGCAGCAGTCGCAGAGCAGCTTCACGCTTCGCCCCTTCACGGGCCTCATCGTTCAGGCGGTTGATTGCTTTATCCCGGCTTTCAATCCCGGCTGACAGCGTGCCAATCACGCGTTGCGCGTGCGCCAGCTCGGTTTCCGTTGAGGACAGGCGCCAGCAGGCAAAGGCCAGCGCCGCCAGCGCCACGGCCAGCGCGACAACTATCAGACGCATCATGCAGCCCCCTTCAGGCACCAGGCCAGTTCCCGGTCGCGGCGGTTCTGTAATCCCAGGCTGAATACGCCCTTCACAAATACCCAGCGCGACAGCTGCAGGCAGGCGCTGCGCCACTCGCCCCGGTTGATATAGGCGCCGAGCGTGGAACGGCAGGCGGCATAGGTGCCGACGTTGAACGCCCAGGACACCACCGCGTCATAAACCGGCTGCGGCATGTCATGGCGCATGCAGGCATCAATGGCCCGCTCGACGCGCATCACGTCATACACCAGATTCACCGCCGCCTGTCGCTCACTGACCACGCTCTGAGGCGTCACGCCGGCGGTATGGCCGATGCCGTTCGTCCAGACGCCGGCGCTGCACTGGTACGGCGAGGTGCGGCAGCCTTCCGCATCGGCAATCAGCTGCAGCCCGGCCTCTGATGTTTTCAGGGTTTTAAACTGAGGCAGCAGGGCAGCCACTGCCAGCACGGCCGCCACCGCGCAGCGCTTAGCGGTCTGGCTCAAGGTTCACCCCCTGCGCTTGGTGGCGCTGCAGCTCATAGGTTTTGCGGCGGTAGTGCCAGTTAATAAAAAAAGTCGCCACGTTGATCACCAGCGTCACCACGGCAACGCCGGAACCGACCATAAAGGCAATATCCTGCGGCGTGTGGCGGCCAAACCACATCAGGATGAGGCCGATCAGGTAGTTAATCAGCGAGCTGATTTTCTCCATGCTTGTTAGTCCCACAGGTTAACGGTTTCGCCCGCTGAGGATGCCGGCTGCGGCGGCAGTGTCACCTCACAGCCGTGCGGCAGTACCGGCCCGCTTTCCGCAAGGCCGGGGTTAGCGGCATAGACCTGCTCAACCACCTGCTGCGTGCGCCCGTAATAGCGAAAGCAGATTTCATCAACGGTATCGCCCTGCTGCGCGTAAATTCTCATCACAGCAGGCTCACAATGCAGCCGGGCTTTTCAGCGATGCGGCTGATACTGAAACGGGCGTCACGCCAGTACTCGTCGGCGGTGCCTTCCACCACGTCGGCCTTTTTACCGGCGGCGTCGTAGCCGCGATAGCGTTCGGCGATGGTGGCGGCCGTCAGCGCGGCCACGGCGGCGAAGTAGTGCGTCACCTTTTCGCTTTTGCCGTCGAAGGTCTCGGCCGGCACCACCGCCAGCAGGGGAAAGCCCGCCGCCATCTTCTCCGCCCGCCAGTCGTACAGCTCGGCGTTTACTTCAGAAATGGCGGTTTTCACCGCCAGACGCAGGCGGTCGGCGGTGACGGTGCCCTCAAGGCGCAGCGCGTTGCGCAGCTGCTGCAGGTCAATGTCAGGCCAGAAAAAGGTGTTTTTCACCGGCGGCTCGGCGTCAGGCGCCGGTCGCGGTCCGTTTATTACTACTGAAGTCATTTCATGGCCTCTGAATAGGTGGGCGGTGGAGGACGGCGCAGACGCTTAAAAAGCGCATTGCCGTCCTGCCGCCCGGCGCGGGGCGCGTTCTGTCAGCGGCGGGCCGCAGCCTGCTTTTTCATGGCCGTTGCCAGCCGCTCTATGTCTTTTTTGACGCCGCAGCCTTCATGCAGCTGCAGCGCCCGTGTGAGATGGGCTAACGCCTCGTCAGCCCTGCCCGCATCGCGCAGCACATACCCGGTGATTTTGTGCAGCTTGGCGCGCACCTGGTCGGGCATGTCTTCGGATTCCGTCAGCCTGATGGTCGCCAGCAGCGGGTTGATATCCACCGGCGCCTTAATCGTCCAGGCGCGCGTCGCCGCGCTGGCAACTTCCTCGGCCAGCAGGTAGGCCGTACTGTCGCGCTTAAAGCCGTCAGGCGGGACAAGCCCGTGCAGCAGGGCATGGCGCGCAATGTCCAGCGCGCCGGGAATGTCGCCCGTATCGAGCCGCCAGATCATGACGGTCATCAGGACGGCATCCTGCACGGCTTTCCCCTGGCTCAGCACGCCCGCCACCCACGGCTGATAGTCCGGCAGCATCTGGCGCTTCAGCTCCGCCTTGCGCTCGGTGGAGCGCACTTTTTTCAGGCGTCGCTTGTCGTCGTTGAGCTTTACCAGCATCTGCTCATAGCCGGTTGCGTGGCGCAGCGGGTTGCTCTGCTGCTGTGCGGCCTCAATGGCCTGCTGGCGCATCATGTGACGTCGGGCAGGGCTTAACATGGGTTACGCCTCCGGGGTTTCCGCCGGGGCTTCCGCTTTCGCCTCAACCGGCGCATCGGACAGCTCGATGTTTTCCACCAGGCAGCCTGCCGCGTAATCTTCCACCACGTAGTCTTCGTTGATGGACTCGTAGTTTTCGATGCGGTCACGCTTCGGCACCTCGTCAATCAGGCGGCGGTGCGTGCCTTCCTGCCAGTAAATCGACAGGTTATCGAGGCGCGTGATCATCAGGGCATTAGCCGGGAAGTACGGCACGCGTACGGCGGGCAGGTTGCCGATGCGTTTCTGGCTGACAATCAGGTCGGCGGCCAGCTGCTCGGTGTTGGCCTGGCTCTGGTTCACGATGGGGAAATATTTGTCGGCCAGCAGCTGACGGCCGCAGATCACAACCAGCTCCGGGTCTTCCTGATACCACGGCGCGATCAGGTTGTTGGTGGCGTCCATTACCAGCGCGTCAAGGTTGGCATAGGTGCGGCCCTTACCGACCAGCACCTTTTCGGTCACGCTGCCGTCGTCATTGGTGGTTTTGCTCATCACGCGGTCGGGGGCTTTTTCGCGGTACTTCTGCAGCCAGCCCACGGCCACGTCCTGCAGCATCGGGTTAGCGGCGCGGTTAGAGGTTTTGGCGCGATGAGTGCCGTTAAAGCCGATCATGATGCGGTCAAGCGACTGGCGCTTCACGATGGCGTCGCGCAGGCGGGCCTGAAAGTCTTCATAGCGCGCCCATAAATCCAGCGTGTTGTAGCGGATATGAAAGTCGTAATTGACCTGCGCACATTCATAAACATCGCTGTCCAGCGCGGCAAAATCAGCGGTTTCACGCTCGTCGCCGCCCGCGGTGTCGGTGGTGCTGGCAATCGAGCCGGTCACGCCGATACCGATTTTCTCGCCCTTCATTTCAGCAACCGGCACGATGTTAATGCGGGTCAGAAAGTCCGAGGACTCCTGCACGCGGTTCATAAGGGTCTGCGTGACCGACGGCTCCACGGTGAATTTTTTGTTCATGTCGCCGGTGTCCACGCCGTTCAGCTCGGCCAGGCGGGACATAAAGGCATTAAATTTAAAGCGGGTGTTCTGGCGCATCTGCGCTCCTGTTCAGTTCAGTTATCGGGTTGTGGTTCAGGCAGCGCCTGTCAGCAGTCGGTCTGCACGCCGGAATTCGGATCGCTGCCGGTCGCGGCCGGGCGGCGGGTAAAGCTGGCGCCGTCGTTCTGCGAGAGCTGCGTTTTCAGCGCGCCGAAGGCGCTGCGGTCGTCGGCAAGCTGCTGCTCCAGCACCTCAAGGCGTGTGGTTAAGCCTGATTCCAGCGCCGACAGCTTTTGCGTCAGTTCGTCTTCGTTCTGCTGTACCTTTTCCGCCACGGCGGCGACGGCCGCGCCCATGTCGGCAAACAGCTCGTTGTCGGTTTTCTTTTTGCGGGAAAAGAGGCCGGTGACGTAGCTCAGGACGGACGGCGCCGGGTCGGCGACCTCCTCAAACTCGATCAGCGTTTCCTCAGCAGCGGTAAAGAGGTTGTCCGCGTGCAGCTTGCGGGAGGCCAGCGGATTCGCCGCAGCGGTGGCGCTGAAGCTCAGGATTTCAGTGCCGAGGCTTGCCGGGTCGTCGGTCACGGCCAGGCCGACCAGATACGCCTCGCCGGTGTCGGCAAACGCCGGGTTAACCTCGATCGAGGTGTAAATTTTCTGGCGCGCCCGCGTCAGCTCAACCAGCTCCGGCGTCGGATCAATCCAGCCATACAGCGCCAGCTTGCCTTTCAGCGGGCCGTCGGCGATTTCCTCAGCCTCCACGGCCGTAACGTCGCCAAAGCGGCGAAAGGTGCTGTCAGGGGCGTAGCCCTTGATGTGTTCCATGTTGACGCGCGCACCGTAAATGGACGGGTCATAGCTCGCCGCCATCTGCGAGATCCATTCACGGGAAATTTTGCGCCCGTCGGTAGTGGCGCCTTCGACGGCGATGCGAAAACGCTTTGCTTTGATTGCCATGTATCAGGCTCCGGTCAGGGGTGTGGTTCGGTTCGGGGTCAGTTTCCCCGCCGCACGGATTTCCCTCAACGAAAGCCGGTTTGCTCATCTGTGAGCGGACAGGGACAGCGGGCGCGGGCGTTCCGGCGCCGGTAGCCTTGACGCCATGAACATGACACCGACAACCACCATCAGCGATCCGCGCCGCCAGGCGGCCCTGCTTTACTGGCAGGGCTACTCTGTGCGCCAGATAGCGGAAACGCTCAGCATCAAAACGCCGACCGTGCAGAGCTGGAAGCTGCGCGACGCGTGGGACGACGTTGCGCCCATCAGTCGCGTGGAAGCCAGCATGGAGGCGCGGTTAATCCAGCTCATTCTGAAAGAGGTAAAAGGGAACAGTGATTACAAAGAGATAGACGCACTCGGCCGCCAGATTGAGCGCCTTGCCCGCGTGGAGCGCTACCGCAGCAGCGGCAACGAGGCCGACCTTAACCCGAACGTGCGCAACCGCAACAAAGGCGAGCGCCAGCCGGCCGTGAAGAACGTCTTCAGCGATGAGCAGGCGGAAAAGCTGACCAGCCTGTTTATGGAAGGCTGCTTTGAGTATCAGCTGCACTGGCACAAAGCCGGGCTGGCGCACCGCATCCGCAATATCCTGAAGTCGCGCCAGATTGGCGCCACGTTCTACTTTGCCCGCGAGGCGCTGATTGACGCGCTGACCACCGGGCGCAACCAGATATTCCTGTCGGCCAGCAAGGCGCAGGCGCATGTCTTTAAAAACTACATCATCGACTTTGCGCGCCAGGTGGACGTTGACCTGAAAGGCGATCCGATTGTGCTGCCGAACGGCGCCCGCCTGATTTTTCTCGGCACCAACGTGCGCACCGCGCAGAGCTACACCGGCAACCTGTACCTGGACGAATATTTCTGGATACCGAAATTCCAGGAGCTGCGAAAGGTCGCCAGCGGCATGTCGCTGCATAAGAAATGGCGCACCACCTACTTTTCCACGCCGTCGAGCCTGTCGCACTCCGCCTATCCGTTCTGGTCGGGCGAGCTGTTCAACAAGGGCCGGCGCAGCAAAGGCGACCGCATCGAGATCGACCTTTCACATACGCACCTGGCAAAAGGCGCGCTCTGCGGTGACGGCCAGTGGCGGCAGATTGTCACGGTCGAGGATGCGCTGACCGGCGGCTGTAACCTGTTCGACCTGGACCAGCTGCAGCTGGAATACAGCCCGTCGGAATACCAGAACCTGCTGATGTGTGAGTTTGTGGATGATGAGGCAAGCGTGTTCCCGTTCGCCGAGCTGCAGACCTGCATGATCGACAGCCTGGAGGAGTGGAGCGACTTTAACCCGTATCTGCCGCGCCCGTTTGACTACCGGCCGGTGTGGATTGGCTACGACCCGTCGTACACCGGTGACAGCGCCGGCTGTGCCGTTATCGCGCCGCCGCTGGTTGCCGGCGGTAAGTTTCGCGTGCTCGAGCGTCACCAGTGGCGGGGCATGGACTTTGCCGCGCAGGCGAAATCCATTGAGGAGTTAACAAAAAAATACACCGTGGAATATATCGGCGTGGATGCGACCGGCATCGGCCAGGGCGTTTTTCAGCTGGTTCGCCAGTTTTACCCGGCGGCGCGTGAAATTCGCTACTCGCCGGAAGTGAAAACCGCGATGGTGCTGAAGGCAAAGGACACCATCAGCAGCGGACGCCTGGAATACGACGCCGGTCACACCGACATTACGCAGTCATTTATGGCAATCCGCAAAACCATGACCGCCAGCGGCAACCGCTCCACTTATGAGGCGAGCCGCAGCGAGGACGCCAGCCACGCCGACGTCGCCTGGGCGATTATGCATGCGCTGCTTAACGAACCGCTGACCGCCGCCAGCGGCGGCGCCAACCCTTCAATTCTGGAATTTTACTGATGAGCAAACGCAGGAGCCGTAAGGCTTTCAACGCAAAAACGCAGCCCGTTCAGGCCGCCGCGCCGCAGCAGCAGGCGGAAGCGTTCACCTTTGGCGAGCCGACGCCGGTGATGGACAAGCGCGATATTCTGGATTATGCCGAGTGCATCGGTAACGGGCGCTGGTATGAGCCACCGGTCAGCTTTCACGGGCTGGCGAAAAGCCTGCGATCGGCGGTGCATCACAGCTCACCGATTTACGTAAAGCGCAACATTCTGGCGTCAACCTTTGTACCGCACCCAATGATGAGCCAGCAGGAGTTCAGCAAGTTTGCGCTGGATTATCTGGTGTTTGGCAATGCCTTTGCCGAGCTGCGCCGTAATGGCCTCGGCGAGCCGTGGCGACTGGAGACCACCCCGGCCAAGTTTACCCGCCGCGGCGTGGAAGAGGGCGTTTACTGGTTTGTGAATGACTGGAAGGAGCCGCACCCGTTCGCTGCCGGCAGCGTGTTTCATCTTATCGAGCCGGATATTAATCAGGAGCTGTACGGCCTGCCGGAATACCTCAGCGCGCTTAACTCCGCCTGGCTCAATGAAGCGGCCACGCTGTTTCGTCGCAAGTATTACCAGAACGGCGCGCATGCGGGCTACATCCTGTATATGACCGACGCGGCGCAGAGCAGCAGCGATATTGACCGGATGCGCCAGGCAATGCGCGACACAAAAGGCCTGGGTAATTTCCGCAATCTGTTTATGTACGCGCCGAACGGCAAACCGGACGGGATTAAGATCCTGCCGCTCAGCGAGGTAGCGACAAAGGACGATTTCTTTAACATCAAAAAGGCGAGCCGTGACGACCTGCTGAGCGCGCACCGCGTACCGCCGCAAATGATGGGGATTATCCCGGACAACTCCGGCGGGTTCGGGGATGCAGTGAAGGCGTCGCAGGTATTTGCCAGGAACGAGCTGACGCCGCTGCAGGAGCGGATGAAGGAGATAAATGAATGGGTTGGGGAAGAGGTTATAACTTTTATAAATTACTCTTTGTAGCTGACTTTTGGTCGCTTTATAAGCGACCAAAAGTCTATTAAATTAGTTTTAGTAATTCTTCAGCTGCTGGATTTCTTTTATGTATGTCATCATGGCAAACATTGCAAAGCGTGATGAGATTTTCTGCAGTATTTTCGCCACCTTTGGCATGGTGCTTAATATGATGTAGCTCGAGTAGATGTCTGCGATCATGTGGCCGCACATCTTTATAATTCCATTTACAAATTTTGCAGGAATGTTCATCTCTATCCAGGACCTCAATTCTCACTTTGTCTGGAATTTTCCGGTCATGGGGTTCCGCTTGCTTATCTTCTTCTAAAACATATGCGCCTACAGGTAGATCAGGACGACCGGAACTTTTAGTAACTATTGGCCAACCATCTTCAGTGCGCAGTTCACGACAACGGCGAGCCCATTCACTATTGCCATTGGCCAGATAAGCAATTTCTTCACCAGTTACAATCTTTCCTACATTTCGTCTAAAGTATTCAATGATTTTTTCCTTCATACCCACCTTTTTTTTGCGAATATCATTCGCCATATTCCATCGGTGGGCCGCATCCCTGTCTTCCTCAGTTGACATCAACGCATATATGTCAGTCTTCAAATCTTTCAATGAGTTGGCTTGGATTTCATGCAGTCCTAAATCGCCTTCGTCAACCATTTGTTTAAGGACGGTGCCACTCAAAATTTGCCAACCGCATTGAACTCGAAGCTCTCTTATGCGTCTCGCATATTCACTTATACCAGCAACCACCATGAGTTCATCACCATGAACCAGTGTTTTCGAGTAGCGCTTTAAGTAAGCAAGGATTCTATCTCTAGCTGAATGAACGTCTTCATCCCTAATTAATGAACCCCCTAAATCTCTTAGCGTATGGTTTGCTGGTACGAGAGCAAGGACCTGCTCTCGTAATGAATCATCCTTAAGCTTTGATTCAAAAGCCTCAATCAGATTCAACAACTCTTTACGCAGTTGCTCTGGTTCTTTCCGCTTCGATCTTCTTGCCATTCTCGACTCTTAAATCCATTAAGTTTTTTACAAATCGGGCTATATGGCCTGCAAACACAGGTGGCACCGCATTACCAATTTGACGGGCAATTTCAGTTTTTGTACCTACAAAGACAAAATCATCGGAAAAACTCATAAGTCTTGCAGCTTCACGATGAGTAATAGGTCTATGTTTATCTGGATGCAGATAACGACCTTTTTCAGGTTTGAAAAATTCTGTTCTTATCGTCACCGAAGGACGATCCCACCACAGGCGACCAAACAAGTCCGTTCCGCCAGAAGTCTTTTTAATCCAACATGCAGGTGTAATATCAGGTCGTAATCTCTGTAAGTCGAAGCGGTTTCCGCCAATAGGAACAACCTTATATCGCTCAAGTGATAGCGCGGTAGGATTTCTTCCAAAATGTAAATTTAATGGGGAAAGCTCGGCGCGAATTTCTGTTCCGACAGGCTCCGGCAAATCAGAAATGAATTCTTTAACGGTGCGCCATACTGGCAGATCCCCAATTTTTTCAGGGGCTCTGTGTGTCGGAGCAGGAGGAAAGTTTGGTAACTTATCGATTTCAAAATCGATCTTCTTCACACCTACGACGATGGTCCGTTTACGAGTCTGGGGTACGCCATAATCAGCGGTATTAAGGACTTTTGGATTAAGCAACAGGAAGCCAAGTTCTTCAGCACGCTGTCTTATATCATCAAACTCCTCACTGGTAAGAAGGCCTGGTACGTTTTCCATTACAAAAACGCTCGCACCAGACTTCTCGATGAAATCCATATAGGGTTCCCATAGCGCTCTACGGATATCGCCAGTTCGATTTTTATTCAGTAAACTAAATCCTTGGCATGGTGGGCCGCCAATGACAACATCAGCTTTGGGAACGTCATGCTCACTTAACCACTCTTCAATGTTGACAGCAATTCCGTGGTCACCAAAGTTTGCATTGTAAGTTTTGATCGCAGCTTTATCGTTATCGATAGCTAAGATACCTTCGAAATCCTTCCCTGAATCTCCTTTAAAGAAACCAGCTGACAAGCCGCCCGCTCCGCAAAATAAGTCTATTATTTTGATTTTATGGTTTTTGTTCATTTCGGGAACTCATCTCTTAGCATTAGTCTTTTCATCGTTATTAAGCCTAATGCTGTATAGATTTACATGCAAGACCTAGAGACCTTGAAGTATTGAATAAGCACGTTGTGTCATCATTACTGGTGAGTGTCAAAAACTGATAGATTTGTTTAACCCTCACTATATTTGGCTTGTTAGATTAGTCTGCGCATACATGTTAGTACCCATTGCGCGCAATGCTATCCCCGCCACGCCTGCCCGCTTTATGCATCGTTTTTCATGCAGCTGCATGCTGCCAGCCAAAGCGCGCCAGTACTGGCGGGGCAGGGGCTTAGCGATCCTCTGTGGATCATGCGAATTCACGCAGCGGCATGCGTTTTATTGCAACGAAAAAAAGCCACCGGCGAAAGGTGGCTAAAAAGGAGGGAAGTAATGTTTATTATTGTTTTGCAGGATAGAAAATCAGGTCTTCCAGGCTGGATGTATCAATCGTTCTTGCCATGTCGCTGACCATTGATAGAGCCATTTTCAGTTCGTTTTCTTCACAGTGCGCTACCAATGACACATCGGCTATAAATTGAATACGTGCGACTGTCTCGCTAATTTTATCTATGTCCATCAGCCTGTTAGCTCCTTACCTGTAATGAGTACTGTATGTATAAACAGTATCATGATGAGCGCGGGTCGTAAAGAATCGTATGGCTCAGAGTATTCCGACTGGCGATTTCTTATACATTCAGGCTGTTGCGATGCTTCAGAGCCAGCAAATTAAAGCGCTCAAGCGGTGAAGATTTAGCGCTACGCTCGTAGCGCAGACGACCTGTCGCATCGCTCCAGTAAGCGCGGCTACCGATTCTGATCGCATGACCGGCCATCATTCGCGTAACTTCTCCCTCCGTCAGCCATACACGATTAACGTCGAATACTATTTCTTTAAGTTCTTCTCGTGCTTTGACGTGATTACCTGGCGGCGGTGCCGTTCTGCGAACAGGAGGTGGGGTATTTTCACGTAATCGGTTCAATAACCGGCGGCGTTCTGCCCGGCTGGGTGGGGTTGCGAAATCAATAACTGATTCGCCGTTAGCAGAATGTGGTTTAGGCTCCGTACAGTTATTGACAGAACTCCGAGGGGACGCGGGCGCGTCCCTAAGTTCAAAACCCAAATTAACGGCGCGCTTCGGCACGATCTCCCACTGCGCCAGACGCGTCAGGATTGGCGTATCGTCACCCACAGATGCGGCGTAAACGCCTTTGATACGTACTGTCTCCTCACCGTATTCATTACATTCATCACCTGCCTGATACCAGGTACGCACGGCCAGCTCGTCACGACGTACAAACGGGCCGCCCTGAGCGTTGACATAGGCAGCCCAGTCGCCGGCGTCGGCGGCATCATGCGCGGCAGCAAATTCCACGCTCAGGCCGTGGGCGGTTTCGCTGTCGGCCATGCGGCGCAGCTCGCGGTAAACTGTTACCGGCGCGCCGCCCACAAACTGGAACTGACGAATGTGCCAACGGGCCGCCCAGGCAGAAACAGCGGAGGCGGTTTCTTTCAGTTCTTTACCGCTTTCATCATCCAGCTCGCCGTTCAGCGCGTACCCGTCGATGTTTTTAGAGATGTACTTCGCAACGTATCCTGTCGCGCTGCCTTTCTCCGGATCGATCGCTTCAGCATGGAAGCGGGCCTTACAGGCCTTTTCCGTGGTCAGCTCGTCGCCGTCCTGCTGATATGCGTAATCGCGCATTACCTGACGCACCTGATCCACATCTTTCGGGCGCATAAACATCAGCATATGCCAGTGCGGCGTGGCATCATGATGCGGCTCAGCCACTCGGATGCCAAAAATACGAATATCTTCACGATGAAGTTTGGCGCGGATCTTTTGCCACACGCTGCAGAGATAACGCTGCGTATCGGCCGGACTGGCGCCGTTCCACTTACGGTTGCGGTGGCCGGTTTTAATCGTGGCGTGATAGCGGGCCGGTGCAGTCAGCGTATAAAACTCCCCGACAAAGCCCATTTCGTTGCAGATATTTTCAAAGCCGCGAATACGGGTCATCAACTCGCAGCGGCGGATCGCCGGATTAGCAACGCTGCCATCATATTTTTCAATCAGGCTGATGCGGTTTCCTTCCTCGTCTTCCAGCTCCATGCCCTTGAGAAACTCGCGGGTACGACGCTTCTGTTCCCGCCATTCTATAATGGTCATTGAACTGGCATAGGGGGTGTGCTTTTTGCTGACGTTCGCCAGGGCGATCTGCAGATGTTCACGCCATGAGGCAGCAACACGGCGCAGACGTCCTTTCCACCACTTTTCGTTTTGCATCCGCATGATGGCCGGGGCAACGTCTTCTGGGGAAAACAGGCGGGAGGTAACTTTATCCCAAAGCGGCGGTGTCTGGCCCAATTCACGGGTAATAGCCGCGGCAGTCATATAAATGCGATGGGTATATTTGTAATCTGATTCGCCGCCGACCTGACCGTGCGCCTGCGCCATTTCCGCCAGAATAAAACTGGCGATATCTCCGGCCAGCAGATCAACATCGGCACGGGCCATATCAGGTAGCCGGTTAAAACGGCGCATCAGCTCCCATAGTATGCCGGCAGCAACCGCCGCGCCTTTATACTCTTCGGCGTTGCTGGTTAGTAGGGTAAAGGTTCCTGTGTTCATATCGCCGAGACGATATTGCGCGTTAACTTTTTCAACGCGTGGCAATGTGCGCTCAACGAAGGTTTTTGCTAAGTACGCATTGGCACGAGCTGTACCGTAAGTTTTCTCCAGTTCACTGACGCGACGTTTAACATCAAGCTGTACCAGCACGGGCTGTTTTTCCAGTAGATCCTGCGCGTGCAGCAGCGCCGCGATCAGCTGATCGCGGCGGCGGATTTCTTCATAGGTGGGGTATGGACTGGCGATGGCCTCCCGTGGCGCGTTCCACGGGTAGGCGTATTCCTGATGCATCAGAGGCCGCCGTGATAATGGCGGCTTTTAAGTTCAGCCACTTCCTGACATGTAACACAACGGATAACACCCGTTATGGCCTGGCGTCGTGCTGCCGGTATTTCGGCATCACAGTCATCACAAAAAAATGCGCTGACCTGTACCGGTCGGCGGATAACAGCGGCGATATTGCGCGCCAGCATTTCTTCAGTGCGCTGCTGTACCAGATCCATAGTGTCAGCCATTAGTGCAGCTCCCGTGATTCGTTGTCGTAACGCTCGGCTTCGCGGCGGATCAGCTCAGCGGCTTCAACACCATTCAGTCCCTGTTGGTTGATATGCGTAGCCAGTTCAGCCAGGCGTTCAGAAACAACCTGTGCGCGGCCTTTACGCTCATCCATACGTGCGTTGTTCAATAACGCCGTTATGGTTTCCACATCTTCGTTATATTTATGGGTTTCAATATTTCGCATTTATCTATCTCCAGATTTCAGGCAAAAGAATGCCCGGCGGGTTTACGCCATTAATTTCGAATGGGTTATTTATTCAGCTAAAAAGCTGTCTGCTATAGAAAACTGACGTGGCAGGATTCGGCCCCAGCGCGCCATTTTGTTCATTGCCACGATGATCAGTTCGCGGCGGCTTTCGTCAAAATATTCAAACGGTTTACCGACTTCATCTACCTTGAATGAGCCGGGCGCATCACGGTTCGCCAGGGTCATTACGCAAAACTTGAATTCTTCGTTTTGTCGGTTGAAATAGTTCAGTGCCGGATTGCTGTTGTTCTTTAGTAGCTGCCGCCACGTTTTCCGAAACTCGTCAAATGTCATTCTTTCGACTTTATCCACGCGCGCATGCACCAGACGAATTTCGGTAAAAGGTGCCGTTGCGTGTTTTTGTGGTACAGCGAGGGCTGCATTACTCACAGAAACCTCCGATAAAAACTTTCATGCGTTCGATAACGCTTTGAGGCCGGGTTGTCAGTTCATTCAATAGTTGCTGTTGACCGTGACATGGATGCCAGCGTTTACCGTTCTTATCTGTAATCCAGCCATGCCCGTGCGCTGGCAATTGGCTCTGACGCTTCAAAAGTGGTGCGACTGAAAAGGGCATAGTTACCTCAGCTCAGACCGATAGAAGCGCCGAGACCGCTTACAGCATCGAGCGTAGAAGCCATCGTCGGGTTAGTATGGATACGAGCATGAACGGCCATTGCCGCCAGTGTCAGGCAGCGAATACCTGAATTCACACTATCGACGAAAGCATTTTTGCGTGACTGCGTCATACGCTCGGTTGATACCGCGCCGGCAGCAACCTGACCAACAGCAGCTGTTGCATTCATCACATAAGACGCCAGCTTTTCCGCTGCCAGTTCGTTCACTGGTACTGAAGGCAAACAATGAAGCTGTGCCAGCAGGCCATCGACCAGCGTCGAGTCTTCAGTGATATCGGTAAGCTGCAAGACCTCAGTTAGCGTTAACTGGTGCGGCTGATCGGGATTCAGCTTGTTACGCAATACCTGCGGCTTCATCTCTATTTTGCCAGCCAGCTGACTCAGGTTATGGTTCTGTGCAAACTGTCGGCAGGCGTTATCGAGGTGAGGGTGTTTAGAGACCTGATAATCAAACATGATTCGAATCCTTGAAACTTGCAAAATCAAGTTAGCGTTTGATGTAGCGACAATTGATAGCGTGCTGCAGATTTTTTTCACGCCATGCAGCGACGTTTACCAGCGCATTGCCGTGCTTTTCCATTACATCAGTACGAGTCTGGCCGGTCTTTTTGCATTCGATTGTGCGTTTAACGGTACTGGTTGGAGTAGGGGCGAGAAGCACGACGCCATTAGCAATCCATTTCTCTAATACGGACTTGCTAATGCCGTTCGCGGCGGCGAAATCTTCTTTAGACATGGTGGCGGAGGTATTGAGTGCCAGCGCTTTTTCAACGGCGGTGTTGACCGCGGCACTAAGCGCGGGCATCAGTGCTGTAGCAAGATTGGCAATCAGTTCTGGTGACTGGAGTAAGTCAAAAGCGTTTCCACTGTTTGCATTTTCAGTATGCATAAAGCAGTATCTCCTTCGGGTCGTTTTGTTCTACGGTGTTTCATGTGGTGTGATACATCCTAGATCATCAAATGTCGTTTAGTAAACAACAAATGTTTATTTATTTGGTGGGGTATGGATTTTAGCGAAGGAACGGCGTTAGAAATCGTCGAGCGTCTGTCGTCTGCCTATGGGGTCACGACTCAAAAAGCTTTGGCTGAATGCCTTGGTGTGCCTGCTGCCAATGTCAGCAATTGGGTGCAGCGTGACAGTGTTCCTGGCAGCGCTTTTGTAAAATGTGCATTAGATACTGGTAGTGACCTCCACTGGCTCACAAGTGGTAAACTTGCAAATGCAAATTTAGACACTTCTCCGTCTATCCCGAAAGGCGAAGCGCTCTACAACGAGATCACTTCAAACGGTGGCAAGCCGGTTCTACGCCGCATCATGGACGCCTACGGCTTTACGCTACAAAAACAACTTTGTGAGCTGCTGGGTATTTCATCCGGTACGGTAAGCACTTGGGTGCGCAGAAATTACTTCCCTGGCGATATAGTGGTGACTTGTGCGCTTGATACCGGCGTATCGTTGCAGTGGCTGGCGACGGGAAAAGGAAATCAACGGGACGGTAGAGCAGAAATTAACACTGACACAATGATTCCACGCAAAAATTTAGCAGCAGGAATTTTACAAGATGCTGGATATTTGATAATTGATTTAAATTTTATGCCTCAAAAAATAGTGCAACCTTTATTTATATATGGCAATACCAAGAGTTGGTTTGTTGATATGAATTTGTCTGATATAAGCAATGGTCGTTGGTTGCTGGGAATTGACGAAAAATATGATGTTTATGATATCGCATTATCGCCTGGTCGGATAATCAACGTGTCTAATGAAATGACAAGTTTCACTTGTAAAATTGATGAAGTTGAATGCTTGGCAAAAGTTATACTGACTGTTGATTATAATTTTTAAACCTTTATCTGATAAGCATTTTCACTGCTTAATGGCGAAAATGCAGGTCAAGTTACTTCTACGGAGTAGCATATGTTTATAAAGAAAATTGAATTAAAAAAGTTTAAACAATATAAAGACTCTACGATAAATTTGAAAAATGGTCTGACCCTGCTAGTGGGGGGCAACAACTCTGGTAAATCAAGCTTCCTGCAGGCTCTAGCTACATGGCAGTTTTGTAAAAGTTTGCTCGAAATAGAAAAAGGTCGCTTAAGCTGGACCTCAACGGCGAGAAATCAAGGGTTAGGGCTCGGTCTTGTTGATTTTACTCCTATGTATATTCCCTCTCTAAACCATTTATGGACGAACTTAAAATCGCAAAAACAGACAGAAGCAGATGGCTACACTCTTAAGATAAAAGTTTTTTGGGATATAAGCGAAGGTGTGGAGAAATATCTTGAAATTGGTTTGTCGCTTGCTAATGATCGACTTTTTATAAAAACAACCTCAACAAACCTAGCAATAGTAGATGTAGTGAATGAGAAAGGAGAACCTATAAATGACAACATCCCTAATATAGCTTATCTTCCCCCTTTTGCTGGCATTACCGATAGAGAAACAAGATTGAGTCCAGCAATGAGGAATAGACTGATAGGCCAGGGATTGTCCGGAGGGGTTATTAGGAACTCATTATATGATATTCATTTAGCTAGCTCACGAAAAAGAGCGCTTTTAAAAGGCAACAAAAGTAAAATATCTGGTAAAGAATTAGCACTTTTTAGGAGTACTGATAGTTGGGAAATTTTGCAAAAAACCATGATGGATCTCTTTGGGACAAAGATAGAAATAATACCTTTCAATGAACAATATCATAGTTTTTTAAGAGTTGAGTGTGTTAGGGGGACAGTAAAAGGTTATGTATTTACAAAACATAAAAATTATAATGCAAGAGATTTGATGGTTGAGGGTAGCGGCTTCCTTCAGTGGCTGAGTGTATATACACTTGCCTTATCTGGTGAGTTTAACGTTATACTTTTAGATGAGCCTGATGCGCATTTGCACACACAACTTCAGAATAATCTAACGGAAAGATTGGAGTTAATAAGCGAGAGCCTTAATAAGCAAGTGATTTTAGCAACTCACTCAACAGAATTAATTCGTGCCTATCCTCCCTATAAGATTCTATCTCTCAATAGGGCTAAAGGTAAATATTTATCAGCTGATGAAGATAAGATATCAATACTGAGTGGCATTGGAACAATTTTCACGCCTAAGATTCATAAACTAACTGAAAATAAAAGGCTGCTGATTGTTGAAGGTGTAAGTGATGAAAGGTTTTTGAAAAAAGTATTTGAGAAGTTAGACATGGTTTGGCCAGAGAATATAGTAGTATGGGTTTGGACCGGTAAGGTTTCTGAAAGATTTCAACTTTACAATCAATTGAAAGTTGAAATAAGTGGACTCAAGGCTTTGAGTATTCGTGATCGCGATGATGAATCTGATGGTTCAGTAGATATTAATTTAAGGGATAAAACAGTTAATTATGATGATGAAAACTTCACGGCTTTAAAATGGAGAAGAAGGCATATTGAAAATTATCTATTAGATTTGAATGCTCTTATAATAAGTACTGGTAAGAATGAGCAGGAAATAAAGGATTATTTCTCATCATTTCACCATATCGCATTGCCTGATAATGTTTCTGAATCAGATATAAGTATGACATTTAGAGATGCAAGAGGGAAAGAAATTTTAACAAAGGGTGAGCATTGCGTTAAAAGAAAGTTTGGTGTAACTAGAGATGATATACTTAATAGCTTTTCAAAAGAAAATATGTGTCAGGATTTTGAAAAGTTTGCCCAAACGCTCATTACTTTTTCTCAATAAACCGAGATCGAATAGCTTGCTTATTTGCTTGTACCATAAAAAATAAGATTAGTTAGTCTTAGACATTTTGTCGCCACTGTATGATTTAACTTATTGATTTTAAAGGCCGGAAAACGTATTCGGTCTTTTTTTGTTTGTATTTTAAAAACAGTAATTTACATTAAAATCAGTCACTTATCCTTGCCCCTGTTCTACCCGATACCCCCCTCTGTTGACCCCTTGTAGTCAGTTTGTGGACACGATTTTTATTTTCTGCAGCGGGTTTAAATAAATGGCATCTTCCAGATGGTCTGGCGCGAAATGCGCATAACGCATAGTAACTCTGATATCTGAGTGGCCGAGAATTCGCTGCAGCACCAGAATATTTCCGCCGCCCATCATAAAGTGACTGGCAAAGGTATGGCGCAATACATGGCTCATCTGGCCTTCAGGCAATTCTATTTTTGCTATTTTTAATACCCGGTAAAACTGTCGGTAGCACTCCTCAAAAGGCTTGCCTTCACGCGCTAACAGCTCTTCATATAACTCTTTATCGATGGGAACCGTGCGGTTCTTTTTCCCTTTGGTTTTAACAAAGGTGATTTTATTTGGTGAGAGTTGTGAAGCGCGCAGACTGGCCGCCTCATTCCAGCGGCAGCCGGTGCTAAGGCAGATTTTAACGATAAGGGTAAGATCGGAGTTTGCATGACCATAACAGGCACGCATCAATCGTGTGGTTTGTTCGTCGGTGAGTCAGGCCATTTCTTTTTCTGGTACATCAAACTCACAGACATTTTTAAGCGGGTTAGGGTAGTTAACCTCACCCAGCCGTTCCAGCTCATTAAAGACCGCACGCAAAAAGGCATGCTCACAGTTAACCGTACCGATCGATACCTTTAGCGACTTGGCGCTGGTCTTATAGCCATTCTCGATTTCACCACGTAAGCGGCGGTCACGGTAATGCGCCCAGTCTTTAGCGGTTAGGGTTCGCGCAACCGGATCGCCAAGTCCCCGGCAGATGATGCCCAGCTTTCCCAGACGGCCTTTTTTGTCATTCAACGAACAGCCGTGCAGCTTATACCAAAGGTCAATCAACTCACTAAGCAGCCGGTTATCTTCTTTACCGCCCATCCAGGGCTTATCTTCTACCTCAGATAGCGTGAACTTTTCATAAGCTATCGCTTCACCGCGTGTAGTGAAGGTTTTGCGTACGCGCTTGCTGCCGCGGCCGTTGAGGTAGAAGTCGCATTGCCACTTATGGGTGCGCTCAGATTGTCAGCTCAGGGCAGGGGATGCATGCGGTTGCGGTTTACTGGTCTGTGACCGGGCAGCTGGAGGCAATCATTCAGTAAAATTTATTGCCAGGCTAAATCTGGACAGCGAAATACAGCAGCGTTAGGATGAATTTCTTTGCAAAAACAGGGATAAGTTATGGATACGACAGATCAACTTAGCGGGAAATATTTTTTTGACGGGATGAATGTTGATAAAGAGGAGCTTCTTTACTGGCTTATCCTGGATGAGTTCCGAAAACAGTTTAGTGATGCGATCGATATACTGGCTGTTGCCTCTATGCTGGTCAGCCTGCCGGTTATTCCTGTCAGCGGTAAATTGGGTGCTGGCACGGCGACAAAAGGGACAAGCCCGTTATCACTGGCAAGCAGAACCCTGATTCGGCAGCGATTTAAAAAGGGAAGAAGGACTATTACCTGGGCAAAAATGCTTAGGGGAGAATGGGCCTACACCACAAGTGTTGGCGCTTATATTGGCCGCTGGTTGCCCTGGATAGGGGCGGTTCTGACTGCGTATGATTTGGCAATGATAACCCGGAATGTCATACACCGTTACAGGCTGATCGTAGGATAGGAAAATTTAAAATGGATAAAGCAGAACGTGTGCGGGCGCTTTTGAAGAAACATTTTTGGGATATGCCTGATGAGGCATCGTTAAGCACTGGTAAAAAAACGGTGTTACCGGAAGATGCACTCGATTTTTTTGAGGATTACGTAGAACAGTGTGAAGTGGATATGACGGGATTTAATTTCCGCTGCTATTTTCCTAATGCCGGGATCCGTTTTCTTCCTAATGTACTATTGCCGGCTTATTTAAAAACTGACCATCATCAGCCGGAGCCGCTGACGGTCAGTATGTTGATAGCTTCTGCTGAGGCAGGACGCTGGCTTTATAACCGCAAATGACCATTTAAAAAGGCATTAACAAACTCACACGGTTGGCGCTGCAGGCTAGTTGATATCAGGGGCTATCGCTGTATCAACGCGATTAAGAAGCACACGAAATTTTCTCCAGTTGTCATAGCTGGCTGTTTCTTCATCCGTGGCAATCCCGAGCGAAACGGCGTCATGAAGTGGGGCAATTTTAGAGTCAGCCATCAGGCGTAACTCTGCCTTTTTAGCTTCTGCCTCAGCTATGTCATCCTCGGCTGTTCGGACGTAATCAATCAACGTGGAAATCACCAACCTGGAAAACGATGTTAAACGGGCAGTGGGCTAAAACAAATAGCCTGGGCGGTTTGATCGGGCGGTGGTTGCCGTGGTTAGGCGTAATTATCACTGCATATGATGTGATTATGATCACCCGGAACAGCATATGGCGCTTTAATCTCATCGTTAAACCGGAGCATCGGGTATGAATGATGATAAAGAAAATGAAATTTTGCAGTTTGTCAGGCAAGAGCTGAGTGCGCATGAACTCGGTATAGACGACAGTTTAACATCGGGTCGTTCAATGACCGTTTTTGAAGATGTGTTTAACATGATGGAACGGTTTTCTGAGCGTTTTGCTGTGGACTGTTCTGATATTAACTGGTTTAAATATTATCCCCGTGTTGGCATTCCTTTTTTACCCAATTTTTTGCTTCCTGAGAAACTAAAAACGGATCGCTCCCAACCAGCCCGGTTCACCGTAAGAATGCTGGCTGAATCAGCCAAAGCAGGCCGATGGCTATATGACTAACTGAATAAAGACAGACGAAATTAAGGCGGCCATGTTCTGCCTTTTTTATGCCCGCACTTATATCACATCAGACATTACAGAGGCTCTTTGCATAAAGGGCTTCGATAATGTATTTCTCTAAGGGATTTGGGAGCGTCGAGGACAGGGAGTGACACATTGGTAAAGCGCAGTTTCGGCTCAGTAATCAGGGAGAGAGCCTCAAGCTGGAACAGGAAAAAAATCGGCGGCATGTTGGTATGCTTATCGCCGGGATAAAAACACGCATTCAATCTGGCCGAAGTCGGGCGCACTTTAATCCGCCAGGGTTTTTTAAACTTTAATCTCTGTCTCCCGCTTGCCGATTTTTGGCGCGAGGCTTTAAGGCTACTGATATTTGCTTTTAACTACTCATTGCCGTCAGTTACATTGAGACGTTTCTTGTCCGCTATTAGTGAAAAGCGGCCATAGCAGCCTGCATGCAAGATGTAGAAAGCCAGTGACAGCTAAGCTACACCCTGTTAAGGATGCTGATAGCTGCTCCGCAATCTTTCCTTAGCCTCAGGAATGCCTGAGGCTAACCGATCGAGCCTTATTTAACCTTTTTTAGCGAGTTGCTAAGCCTTTGAACAGCGGAAGTAATAATGACAAAAAATACCGGCACGAAGAAGATTGCCAACAGCGTGCCGCTGATCATTCCGCCAAAAACACCTGTGCCAATCGCATTCTGGGTACTCTTACTGGCACCGTTCGCCAGCATCAGTGGAACCACGCCAAGCGTAAAAGCCAATGACGTCATGATGATTGGCCGCAGACGTAATCGGGCCGCTTCCTTCGTTGCCTCGAGCAGCGGTTTACCCTGCGCATAAAGCTGTCGGGCAAACTCTACAATCAAGATGGCGTTTTTGGTCGAAAGCCCGATTAGCGTGATCATACCGACCTTGAAAAAAACATCGTTGGACATACCTGCGATAAATACCGCCAGCAGCGCGCCAGCCATGCCCAGCGGAACGACAAGTATCACTGAAAGCGGTACTGACCAGCTCTCATACAGCGCGGCAAGCACCAGAAAAACAACGAGAACGGATAAGGCTATCAGCAGCGGCATCTGAGCCGCTGAGCTGCGTTCCTGTAGCGAAGCGCCAGTCCACTCTACGAAATAGCCTGTTGGAAGAGAAGCCGCAAGCTTGTCCATTTCAGCCATCGCTGCTCCGCTGGAGTAACCGGCGGCGGTACTGCCGGTGATTTTAATTGCCGGGTAGCCCTGATAACGATTGAGCTGCTGCGGCGACTGGATCCAGTTCGTCGTAACAAAAGCCGACAGCGGAACCATCTCGCCTGACACATTCCTGACGTAGAGTTTGAGCAAATCCGCCAGCTGCATACGGTAAGCGGAATCCGCCTGCACAATAACCTGTTGTACACGTCCGTTATCCACATAGTCATTGATGTAATTCGAGCCAATCGAGGCTGACAGCATTTGATTAATCTCATCAAAGCTAACGCCCATCGCCTGCGCTTTTTCCCTGTCGACCTCAATACTAGCGCTTACGCCCGCAGGCAAACCCTCAATGTAGACGTCATTGACCGCGCTACTGTTGTTGGCTTTCTCCGTCAGCGTCGAGGCTGCCTGCAATAATGCGGTATAGCCGTAGCCGGCACGGTCTTCAAGATAGAGTTCAAAACCCGATGAAGTCCCCATATCGGAGATGGCAGGCGGCATCAGGCTCATCACTATGGCGGCGGGGTCGTTACTCATTTCCCTCTGCACTCGTTCTGCTTCCCCGTCAGCAGTCGCGCCCTGCCGCTCGCCCCAGTCTTTCAGCGTGGTAAAGGTCATCGCGGTGTTCGAACCGGAGCCGGAAAAACCAAAACCAAAAATGGAGATATTATTGTCAATGCCGGGTCTTGCCATGATTGCTTTTTCAAGCCGATCGACCACATGACGTGTTCTTTCCTGCGTGGCATCTGACGGCAGTTGGACCGATGTCATAAAGTAGCCCTGGTCTTCGTCGGGTAGGAAAGATGAAGGCAGTGCAGAGTAGGCCATAAACATTACCGCACACAGTACGGCATAAATCAGCATAACACGGCCACTACGCCGCAGCGTGGCATGCAGCCCTCGCTCATAGCGGTTCGTCAGGGCACTGAAACGGCGGTTAAACCAGCCCGCAAAGCCTTTCTTTTTCTCACCGTGCTGCTCAATCGGCTTCAACAGCGAAGCACACAGCGCGGGTGTCATGGTCAGCGCAAGGAAAGCCGAAAATAAAATAGAAACGGCCATTGAAATCGTGAACTGACGATAGATGATCCCAACCGAGCCAGCGGCGAATCCCATCGGAATAAACACGGCGGTAAGTACCAGCGTGATGCCGATGATCGCCGGCGTGATCTCGCGCATTGCTTCTCGCGTGGCCTCTTTCGGCGAAAGGCCTTTTTCCGCCATCAGGCGCTCGACGCTCTCCACCACCACAATCGCATCGTCAACAATGATGCCGATAGCCAGTACCATGCCAAACATCGTCAGCACATTGATGGAAGAACCGCCGATCAGCATCACAGTAAATGTGCCGAGCAGCGCCACCGGCGCGACAATTGCCGGAATAAAGGTGTAGCGCAAATTCTGCAGGAACAGCAACATTACCAGGAATACCAATACCATGGCTTCAATAAAGGTATGTATTACCTTTTCAATTGACAGCTTCACAAACGGCGCGGTATCAAACGGCACCGAGAAGGACATACCCTGCGGCAGCACAGCTGAAAGTTCGTTCAGCCGTGAACGCACGCCCTGAGCGGTGCTGACGGCATTGGCGCCTGGTACCAATTGGATCGCCGCGGCGGTGGCAGCATGTCCGTTTTCGCGAATAGCGAATGCATAGCTTTGCAGACCTTGCTCCACGCGCGCGACATCAGCCAGCCGAACGCGCGAACCATTATTCAACGCCTTCAGCGTAATATTGCGGAAATCTTCCACGGAACTGAGCTGCCCGCGCACCGTAAGCGGATAAGTGACGCGTTGTCCGGGCTGCGTCGGTTCATCGCCAATTCTGCCCGGTGAGACTTGTGCATTCTGCTGGCTCAGCGCTGCGGTGACGTCACTGACCGAGAGTTTATAGTTAAACAATTTAATCGGATCCAGCCACACGCGCATCGCTTTCTCAGCGCCGAACAGCTGAACTTTGCCGACGCCCGGAACGCGCTTCAACTCCTCTGAAACGTTACGCGCAAAGTAGTCGCTCAGATCCTGTTCCGTGTACTGAGCGGTGGGTGAACGTAGCCCGACGATCATCAAAAAGCCAGAGTTGGCCGCCTCCACCTCCAGACCATTCTGACGTACAGTTTGCGGTAGCCGGGATTCAACTACCTTAATTTTGTTCTGCACATCAACCTGAGCGAGCTTGATGTCCGTTCCGGGTTTAAAGGTAACTGTGATGCTGGCAGTGCCTGACGTATCACTTGAAGACCCAAAGTAGAGTATGCCGTCAACGCCGGAGATTTCTCTCTCGATCAGTGAGATTACCGAATCATTCATGGTTTCTGGCGTGGCGCCGGGGTAGGTCACCGTGATGCTGACGCTCGGCGGGGCTACCGAGGGATATTGCGCCACAGGCAACTGCGGAATGGCAATGACGCCTGCCAGTACGATAAACAGAGCTATAACCCAGGCAAAAACAGGCCTTTCGATAAAGAATTGCGGCATCGGAATGTCCGGTGGTGAAACGGGAAGAGGTAATAAGTGCGTTATGCTCAGATTTGCCCGGTGTTGACGCGGCGACCGATGTCTTTGAGCTGAGAGTATTTTTCCAGCAGCTGCGGGCCGTCATCCAGGCTCATGGCAAACATCCACATATAAGTCATGACCGAATAAATATGGCCGGCATCGCGGACGCTGTTTAGTGTCATATATATAATGGTCATGGCGAACAGCAGCGCGGTTACTGAACCAATTGCCAGATAACCCATTGCTTCACGATCGGAAAGCCGGATGCGCAGACCGGCCAGCACGCCGTAATGCTTTGCCAGCGAAGGTGCTCTGGCAGTGCTGACAAAGCTCACTTCTTTTTCCAGTCGGTTATTCACACGTACAAACAGCGCTTCGTTTTTACGTGTGAAGCCGGGCAGAAAACAGCCAAAAAAAACGAGTATTGCGATACAGGCTATGCCGGTCCAGAATTCAATCGCCAGCAGCATCACGGCGGCACCCGTAATGGATGCCATAGAAGTAATAAGTACCGGCAGATGCTTCTCAAAAAAATCCACAAATTCGCGCGACAGCGTTACGCGCGCCGCAATGGTTGATGCGCCATGATTTTCGCTGCGCTGAGTCAGGATCACCGGCACCGCCAGTTCGGCGTAGATACGGGCAAAAGTGCGGGTATCTACGCTGCGGCGCGCTGCGCCGATGGCCCACATGGTAAACACCATGCCGGCGTATAACACAGCGTGCAGCGCCTGCCCCGACATAATGGCATTGATGGCAAACCCCGCCAGAAGCGGGTAGGACAGATACATTACGTTCTCAGCAATGACCAGCAAGAAAGTGAGCAGCAGTTTTTTACGATGCCGATAGCCCAACATTTTCAGAGTCTGAAGAGCGCTGTGGGCAGGCACAGGTACCGCTGGCGTTTTGAATATATGCATGTTTAACTTCTGTTTATAGTATGCTTGAGCGGTTGCTCAAGATCGAAGTGAGTCTATTTGAGCAGTTGCTCAAAGTCAACGCAGGAAAATGAGGAAAAATATGTCGGCCGATAACCTTCGGGTACAAATCCTGGACGGGGCGATAGCGCTTTTTATTGAAAAAGGCATTGATAAAGTGACCACTCGGGAACTTACCGAGCACCTCGGCATTTCACGCAGTCATATCTATCACTATTTTCGCGACTGGGGTTCGCTCAGGCTGGAGGCAGCTGAGCGTTTCATGCTGGCCGATCTTAATGCTTTCAAAGACGCTATCGCTGGTTTTACACCTGATGCCGCGCTTGATGCTTTTATTACCAGTTTGCCTTCAACCCATGATGCTGACTGGCAACTGTACAATTCAGTCTGGACGCAGGCCCAGCACGATCAGGCTTATGCAGATTTGGCAATAAATAATATGGACAGGTGGATTAGGCTTTTAGAAAGCATCATTGCGGCTGGCATTAGTCAGGGGCTTTACCGGCAAGTCAACGTTGCGCGTGTCGCCCGTATGATAGGTGCTACTGTGAACGGGTATGCAGATCTACTTAGCGTTAAGCCTACTGCGTCAGGCTTCCAGGAGGCGAAAGAGGATTTGAGGTATCTGGTTAATCAGCTTGTGGGTCTTGCTGAGTAATAACCGGGAATTCGTCTTATCAGATAACTTTAATGCAGGATTTAACAGGGCCCCATATGTAATAAAAGCAAACAGAGAAGCAGAGAAAAACCTGTACGCATTGAATAGCGCAGGCAGGGATGCCAGAACCTCCGCGACTGAAACGATAGCTTTCAGAAGGGGATACCATACTGTTTAACCGTCATAGAAACTTTCCCGGATCGCTTCAGGCATGCCTGTAAAATATCGGTACCGATATTTGTCCGAACGCGATCCGAAAACCTCGGTAAGTTGTTGAATTTAAAAATATGCAATAATAAGCCTTGTAACCATTAAAAGCAGATCCTCTATTGAAAAAAATTTTTCTTAGGCCGTTGATCAATAGAAATCCACATGAGCCATGACGATCTTGAATTTAAAGCCTTTAGTAAAGGGGGGTAAAATAAACATTATGAATGCCATTGAAGCTGTAGAACTTTGCAATCTCAGCTATGTACACTTAATAATGTGATGCTATATAGCTATAGACCTATTTTGACTGGGGGAGAAGCGATTAACTGACGGGGGATTATTAAAGTGCCTGACATAGTGAAGGACGCGAAAGATTAAAAACGGCGCTATCTTAAAAATACTATAGCGTTTAGACTCTCATCTATGGAAATTACACGCAAGAATGCCCTTCTGCAAGAGTAATCAGGCCGACAGTTCTCTGCCGGCCTTAAAGTCTGTTATTTGCGGCCTAACAGGTAACCCAGCACAACGCCGGCTGCGGCTGCAATCGCTAACCCGCCAAGAGGATTAGAGGAAACCTGGCTTCTCACCGTATCAGCGGCATCACGCACAGCGTAGCTTGCCTGGCTGGCGTATTTACGCGCTGCGCCTTCCGCCTGATCGCTATAGCTGTCGGTTGCACGACCGTAAGCTTCCTGCGCTTTACCGGTACCTTCGCGTACTTTGTCTTCGATTTTACCTAGCATCTTTTTCTCCTTTTATGCATTGAAAGAGTAAGTCTAGCAGAAATATAAGCGGCTATATGACGGGCAGGGAGCGAAACGGTAGATCCAAGGTTGGCGATCTTGAAAAGCAGCGTTCAATAAAAGAGATACCGGAAAAATGTGAGATTAAGTAACGATAATGACCTTTTTTATTTTTTCATTAACTTCATGAAAAATAAAGGTTATAGAAGATTTTTTCACTATGTATATAACGCATGCGCTGAAAAATGAAAAATTTAGTAAGGGAGAATAAGAAGTTGAGAACACAAAAAAATTGGTTAATTAAGATAAATCTGTGATTCTGTTTTTGCTGTTTCGATAAAAGAATCTTTTTCATCAAAGCTATTGCCGCAGGCGGCGCTGTTCCTGCGCTGGATAAAAACAACGCCGTTGGTGAGAGGGATTCAGAGAGATTCAAAGCCGATAAGCTTTTTCTCAATGCGGGAGTCAGGCATCATCAACTCGATGCCTTGCATCAGCGCATCGCCTGCTTGATACAGTGCTTCCAGCGGCATGGCAGGCAGGCTTTCCAGAATAAACCACATCTGTTTTGCCTCCGCGCTCAGTCGGGTTCTGACGCCCTGCCGCCAGTTCCAGCGCCGACAGGTTACCCCCTGGTTATCACGCCAGATGACTTCGCCCGGTTCAGGTGATTCGCTGGCGGGTTCTCCTTCCTTAAAGGTATCAAACAGCTCCGTTCCGTTGGCGATGGTCAACAGAGGCTGGCCGACATAGGCGGCAAAATTTTCGCCTCCTACCGGAATGGCGTAACGAATACTAACAGCATTATAGAGATCGACGATCGGATCGATAGCGGGCATTGCCCGGTCGCGCAGGACACGTTTGCGTAACGCATCGGCGGAGCAGGGCGTACGTTTAGGTTTGGCGCCGAACGCTTTGAAAGCTTCAGCCCACGCGGCGAGATGCGCCTCTGCCCACGGCGTCTCATTGCCAGTAATGGATGCGCATGCCTGCTTCAGGGCTTCTTCCGCAATTTCGGCGTTAGCTATGGGCGCAGCTTCAACAGCAATGCTCAGCGCGCGAAAGCCCGGCGCCAGGCTGACAATTGCCGGGTCGATTGACGGGGAAACGGAAAACATAACATAATCCTTTAGTGACTCATTTAGATTATAGTAATGACCGATGACCAAAAAAGTCAATAAAACGACCAGCGCGGGTGCGGATATCGCCTGCGTCAGCGAGGCGGTGTCCAGCAGCATCCGCAACTACCGCAAGGCAAAAAAATTCTCTCTGGATGAGCTTTCCCGACGCGCGGGCGTCAGCAAAGGGATGCTGGTGGAGATTGAAAAGGGCAGTGCAAACCCCAGCGTCGCTATTCTCTGTAAAATCGCCGCCGCGCTCGGTTTATCTGTCGCGGATATTGTTAACGTTACCCGCGCGCCCGATGCGTGGCTGATTGAAAGTCAAGATATTCCCACGCTCTGGCAAGGTGAACAGGGTGGTACTGCCCGCCTGTTGGCTGGCTCCAGCGGCCCGGATATGATTGAGCTCTGGCGATGGGAGATGTTTCCGGGCGAAATTTTTGCTTCGCCGGGCCATCCGCACGGCACCTTTGAGCTGCTGCATGTTGAAAAAGGCGTGCTGAATATGAAAACCGCAACCAGTGAGCTAACTATTCATGCAGGTTGTTCAGCGGTGGCCAGAACGGATAGCGCTCACCATTACGCTAATTTTAGCGACGCGCCGCTGATCTTTACCATGACGGTCGCGGAGCTGCATCGCTGACGGGCATTTTGATCTCTGTTAAAACGAATACGAATTTTCCTGATGATGGCAGAGAAGGACTTGCCTGAAGGGCGATAGTTTGTGTAAAACTGCGTCTTGCTGCCACCTGTTTGGCACAACGCAGCTTACCGGGCGGGTATCGTATAATGGTATTACCCCAGCTTCCCAAGCTGGTGACACGGGTTCGATTCCCGTTACCCGCTCCACACCTTCTTTTCCTTTGCCGATGCCTGATGGAAAGCAAGAGTTGACTGGACCCATTGCGAAAGCCTTTGGCAGCATCGTTGGCGTTACCTAAAACCGATTTCAGGAGAAAGCATGAAGGATAACGCTCAGATTTATCCTTTTCAGGATGAATACTTTCAGCCGGTTACAGATATTTTTCTGCGCGCCGTAAAAGAGATTGCCAGCAGCAGCTATACGCCTGCGCAAATTGCTGCATGGTCGGCGATTGAACCAGAACAGTGGCGGGCAAGACTACGTTCCGGCGGCGTCTGGCTGGTAAGGGACGGCGAAAAGGTGGCCGGTTTTATTAAGATCGATGCTGACGGCTATCTGGATTTGCTTTTCGTTAATCCTGACTATATCAGGCGAGGCGTCGCCACGCGGTTATTGCAAAAAGCATACGCCGTAGCGGAAGAAAGCGGGCTGACCCGTATCGTTACCGATGCGAGCATAGCGGCAAAACCGTTTTTCGCTGCACAGCAGTTTAGTATTGTGCAGCAACAGCAAGTCAGTTTGCGAGGCGAAATTTTTATTAACTACAGGATGGAGAAAATATTAATTATTGAAAAATAGAAAAGAAAAACATTTCTTGGCATTTTTCAAGATAAATAGTCTCGACTATGACTGAATTCGTCATTTTGAAGGATTATCTTTCCTGTACGTAGCCGTGAATAACCTTATATTATTCTGCGCGCTTTACTCTATATCCTGCATGTACAGCCGCCCAGCAAGCGTTGTTGCGAATTAACTTGCTGTTTCAAAGAAATAGTTCAGTCTGTATAACTGTCTGACAGAAGAAAAAGACAAATAATTATAGGAATTTTCTTCTTCATTTATGTATTGATTAATGCAGTTGGATTAGTCCTTTTCCTAAAGATTTAGTTCAGGCTACCTATTTGCATTTGACTTAAGTAACATTCTGGGCTGTTAGAATAATTAATGGTGGTGGCGTTGTAGCTGTCATTAAATGTTAATAATTCATCCCTTGAGCGGCTTTAATTAACAGGTAAGCGGCGCAAGATAACATAGCGGGCCAGCTATTATGAAAACTCAACGTGTAGAACTGATAGACTATTTACGTCTAATCGCTGCGCTGGGCGTTATTTTATTCCATTATACATTTAACGGAATAGATAATGGGGTAATGGTCCCAACTTATTGATAGTGTTTTATGTTCAGATAATGCCCGATGACTTTATCATGCAGCTCCACCGATTTTGAGAACGACAGCGACTTCCGTCCCAGCCGTGCCAGGTGCTGCCTCAGATTCAGGTTATGCCGCTCAATTCGCTGCGTATATCGCTTGCTGATTACGTGCAGCTTTCCCTTCAGGCGGGATTCATACAGCGGCCAGCCATCCGTCATCCATATCACCACGTCAAAGGGTGACAGCAGGCTCATAAGACGACCCAGCGTCGCCATAGTGCGTTCACCGAATACGTGCGCAACAACCGTCTTCCGGAGCCTGTCATACGCGTAAAACAGCCAGCGCTGGCGCGATTTAGCCCCGACGTAGCCCCACTGTTCGTCCATTTCCGCGCAGACGATGACGTCACTGCCCGGCTGTATGCGCGAGGTTACCGACTGCGGCCTGAGTTTTTTAAGTGACGTAAAATCGTGTTGAGGCCAACGCCCATAATGCGGGCGGTTGCCCGGCATCCAACGCCATTCATGGCCATATCAATGATTTTCTGGTGCGTACCGGGTTGAGAGGCTGTGTATGTGAACTGTAACTGCCATGTTTTACGGCAGTGAGAGCAGAGATAGCGCTGATGTCCGGCAGTACTTTTACCGTTACGCACCACCCCGTCTGTAGCTGAACAGGAGGGACAGCTGATAGAAACAGAAGCCACTGGAGCACCTCAAAAACACCATCATACACTAAATCAGTAAGTTGGCAGCATCACCAGATAATGGTAAAATAACCTCCATCACGCAGATTCCTGAGCTGACGCAGTTTACTAAGTTTGGCTATCTTGGCGTGGAACTGTTCTTTATGATCAGCGGTTACGTCATCTTTTTCTCGGCGAAAAACAAAAGCTTCTCCCGCTTTATCTCCACGCGCGCTCTGCGACTCTATCCAGCTTACTGGGCCGGGCTGGTCATCACGTCGCTCTTTATCGTGATGGTCGGCGGGCACCACATGCCGATCTCCCTGAAAGCCTTTTTGGCCAACCTGACGATGCTACAGTCGTTTGTCGGTATTTATAATATCGACGGCGTTTACTGGACGCTGGCCTATGAGCTAACCTTCTATTTCTTTATCTCGCTCTGCCTGCTTCTGGGACTAAAAAGCCGTCTGGAGATGGCGATTATCGTTTGGGCGCTGGCGATTATCGCTTGCGCATTAGCAGGTAATGCATCGCTGCCGATTTTCCAGGGCTATTACAGCTACTTCGTCGCCGGTGCGCTATTTGCCGTGATAAAAGAGACCGCAGGGAAGATGAAAGGCCTGGTCATTCTGCTGGCTGTCGCCATGTATGTTATCTGCTGCCTGGTTTCTCTGGAAAATGCGGCTAAAGCGGAAATAATCCGCAGCGTAGAGTATCCGCCGGCGGTCATTATCACTTTTGTATCGCTCTTTTTCCTCGCTTTTATCGCCGCTGACTATAGCCGCCTGGGTAAATTAAGCCTGCCGGGTTCAGCTTTCGCTGGCGCTATTACTTACCCGCTCTATCTTGTACATGCCCATATTGGCTATATGCTAATCGATAAATTCGCCAGCGAGGAAAATAAGATCGGCGTCTATGCGCTGGTGATTGGTTTTGTCATGCTGCTGGCGTGGCTGATTCATCAGCTGGTGGAAAAGCGCATGGCCGAAACATGGAAAGCGTTTTTCCGCTATACCATCGAACTGCCTGTCGCAACCTTTCACCGTCTGGTCTTTATGCCGGTAATGCGTCGCTTTCAGCCGAAAAGCAGCGTGTAACGCCTGCCGATGGGGAGCCGTTCCCCATCGACAGCCTCAGTCAGCTGCCTGCGAACAGACGAGGTGAGTAATCACCCAGCGTCCCGCCTCGTCGCTTCCTTTGCAGGGAAAGAAAGAGGGTAGATAAACTGCTCCGCTTTTGCAAACGACCGGCTGACGAAGTTTTTTATTAGCGTCAGCCTGCGGCCCGTTACGATGACTTTGCGTCATCTTCCGCCGCGCGGTGCAGCAGCGTCAGTATGCCGCTCAGGTCGCTCGCTTCCAGCTGTCCCGGCGCCGAGGCGTCGCCTGCCATGCCGAAGGTCAGCGCCGAGCCGGTCAGCTCGCCGGCAAGCCGTGTGACGGCGCCCATGCCGCCCATCGACATCGTCAACAGCGGTTGCTGCGCGTAGCGCTGACGCATCTCCCAGGTCGCTGCCATCATACGTATTACATCGCTCGGATCGCGCGGCATAGCGGCTATCTTCAGAATATCGGCGCCCATCGTCTGCTGCTGGCGCAGACGCGAAACGATCTCCTGCTGCGTCGGCGTCTGCTCAAAATCATGGCTCGAAAGAATCGCACGCACCTGCTGTTGATGCGCCAGCGCGACCAGCTCTCTGGCGGCGGGGCGATACATCTCGATATCCAGCAGATCCATCTGCCCCTGAGTCAGTAAATACTGGTACAGCGTGCTATAGCGATCGTCAGCAATCGCCTGCTTGCCGCCCTCGGCTTTGGTGCGGAAGGTCACCAGCAGAACCTTGTTTGGCAGCATGGCGTAAAGCTCGCGCGTCAGCTGCGCCATCGCCGCCGCGTCCTGACCGTTATGCAGCAGATCTAACCGCAGTTCGATAACATCGCTGTCGACCTGCAACGCCTGGCTACGCACGAACGTCTTCACCGCTTCGCTGTCGGCGGCCGTGGTGGAAACGATCACTTTCGGCTGCCCTTCGCCGATGGCGATATTCTTAATTTTCACTGGTCGTAATGATGGGGTAACCATATCGGCGCGGGGCGCATCCGCTGCGCCTGATGCGGAATGGGACATCAGCGCCAGCGCGAGCATGGCGCTGCCGCCTCCAATAAAATCTCGGCGTTGCATAGCGGTCCTCTGCGATTTGTGTAATAAATGGCTCAGCGTTAAGCGTAGTAAAAGACGTTGCCGCCGCGCTTTTTCCGGCCGCAAGCGCGCGATAAATCGCCATTCGGCACATTCATGCGGGCACAGGAAAATCATTCATGCAGAGCAAACCGGCTATTTTACTGGCAGGCGTACTGGCTTTGGCGCCTGCGCTGGCGCAGACCGAAACGCAGCACACCCACTGGGGCACACGCTGGCAGCGGCTTCCAGCCACGCCCGCGCCGTTGATCGGGATGCAGTCGGGCTACGCCGAGGTCAACGGCATTCAGCTTTACTACGCCGTCACCGGCCAGGGCTCACCGGTTATCCTGTTGCACGGCGGACTGGCGAACAGCGATTACTGGGACCTGCAGGTGCCTGAGCTGGCGAAGCATCATCGGGTGATTGTGGTCGACAGCCGGGGGCACGGCCGCAGCACGCGCAACGCCCAGCCTTACGGCTACGATTTAATGACGGATGATATTGTCGGGCTGATGGATCATCTGCATATTGCAAAAGCCGATATTGTGGGCTGGAGCGACGGTGCGATTATTGGCCTGGACATGGCGATGCGCCATAAGGATCGCGTCGGGAAAGTGTTCGCTTTTGCGCCCAACGTCACCACGCGCGGCGTAAAGCCGGGCATTGAAAATAATCCGGTATTCGCCGCCTATATTGCGCGCGCTGGCGAAGAGTATAAGAAGCTGTCGAAAACGCCCAACGATTATCCGGCGTTTGTAAAACAGATCGGCGGAATGTGGCAGTCGCAGCCGGAGTGGCGTGATGAGGCGTTAGGGAAAATCAGCGCGCAGGTGCTGATTGCCGACGGCGATCATGATGAGGCGATCGACCGGGCGCATCTGGAGCATATCGCCGCCGTTATTCCCAACGCCGGCCTGTTGATTTTGCCCACCGTCAGCCACTTCGCTTTTTTGCAGGCGCCGAAAGAGTTTACCGATGCGGTGATCCATTTTCTTAATGGCAAGTAGCGGGGCGCTGAGCAACGTTCTGTATAAAAGCTGGCCTGCTGTGCGCATTAAGCGGATTACCCGTCGCTAGCCGACGATAAGTTTATGCGCCAGACGGGCAAGGATTTCCAGCAGCAGCAGGCTGCCGGTAAAAAGACATATCAGCATCATAATAAACTTCTTCTGGCTATCCATTTTGGCCTGCACCTTTCTGATTACCCCGCCTGCTACACTCTAAAGGCTGCTGTCTTAACCGCACATCAATATTCCTGTTACAGCTGTAAGGAAATGGAGCATGTTGTATCAATATCTGGATGGCGATAACTGGCGACATATCTATATCGTCGGCGATCTTCACGGTTGCCGCGCTTTGCTAGATGAACAACTGCTGGCCGTTAATTTTGATACGCGACGCGATCTGCTGGTCTCGGTCGGCGATCTGATCGATCGCGGCCCGGACAGCCTGGCCTGCCTGCGGTTGCTGAAAGAGCCCTGGTTTCGCTGTGTGCGCGGCAATCATGAAGAGATGGCATTGGCCGCGCTGACGCAGGGCGATGAGCAATTATGGCAGATGAACGGCGGCGACTGGTTCTGGCGTCTGGATGGGGCGCAGCGCGCCGAGGCGCAGGCCTGTCTGATGCGCTGTCAGGAATTGCCGCTGATTGCGCACCTTGTGCTGGATGAGCAGATTGTAGTGGTCGCTCATGCCGACTATCCCGCCTCGCGTTATGCCTGGGAGCAGCCGATAGACGAGTATGAAGTGGTATGGGGACGCGATCGCATTCATCGTTTACAGCGCGGGCTGGGGGAAAACATTGCTGGCGCGGACGCCTTTTACTTTGGCCATACGCCGCTGGATAATCCAGTCAGCGGCTGGAATCAGCACTATATTGACACCGGCGCCGTGTTTGGCAACCGGCTGACGCTGGTGAAAATTCAGTAGCGAAACAGATCGCTGTATTGCCAGGCGGGCGTCCAGCTGCCGTCAATAACATCTTCTACCGGATAGCAGCCTGCGTGGCGCAGGCGCTGCTCATCGCGTGCGACGATACAGGCAGGTTCATCATCATAGACGCCCAGCATAATATCCTCGCAGCCCCCGTCCAGGTAACAAATTAATAGTACCAACGCATACATGCTTTTCCCTCTCCTGTCAGACGCGTTAAGTGTAGGACAGGAAAGCGTCAGGCGTCAGGCGTGGAACAATTTGCCGTCGCGCACCAGCTCGCGCGGATAGCTGTTTTTCAGGCGCTGGCCCACTTTTTTCGCCAGGCCAATCGGCTGTCGTTGCCAGGTCACCAGCACCTCATCGCGCGGTAGCGCCGCCTGCGGCCAGATATCGCGCCCGCGATACCACTCCTCCGCTTCGCTCTCCGTCAGTTCAACGCTGTTGGCCTCCTCAGCTCGCGCCAACGCGATCACCGCTTCATGCTGCCAGCGGTAGCCTTTGTTAAAGGTTTCCGCCAGCTTCAGTCCGATGCGTGAGAATCGCACCCGGCCAATCAGCGGTTCGACGGCGGCAGGAAATAGCCAGATCTCTTTATCGCGCTGCCACAGCGTCAGCTCATCATCCTGCCAGTGCAGGCCAGACTTCGCCGCCGCCTGAATAACCCCCTGCGCATCTTTGCGCGACAGCGGGCTGAAGGGGAATTTGCCGACCTTATAACCCGGCGTCGGCATCGGCTCGACGCTGGCGGTTTTGCGCAGCCGCGCGACGAAAAAGCCTTCGCTGTCGAACAACTGCGGAAAGACGTGCAGGAAGCCTTCCGGCGTGGCGGCCCGTTCCGCGCCGGGGAAGAGATCCGCCAGCGAATCGATCGTCACCGCGTCGGGATAGCGCTGACAGAGCCACGCCACGACCTGCTGGTTCTCCAGCTTGTTCAGCGTACAGGTTGAATAGATCAACGTGCCGCCCGGCTTCAGCGCATGGAAGGCGCTGTCGATCAGATCGCGCTGCGTTTCCGCAATCGAGACGGTGCTCTCCAGCGTCCAGTTGCGCAGCGCATCCGCATCTTTACGGATCACGCCTTCGCCGGAGCAGGGCGCATCCAGCAGAATGGCATCGAACATCTCCGGCAGCGCCGGGCCAAACACGCGTCCATCGAAATGGGTCAGCGCGGTGTTGCTGACGCCGCAGCGGCTGAGGTTCGCATGCAGCACTTTTACCCGGCTGGCGGCATATTCGTTAGCCAGAATCAGGCCCTGATTTTTCATCAGCGCCGCCATCTGCGTGGTTTTGGAACCGGGCGCGGCCGCTACGTCCATCACCCGATAAGGCTGCGGCTGGGCGGCGAACAGCGCGCTGACCGGCAGCATCGAGCTGGCTTCCTGAATGTAAAACAGCCCGCTGAGGTGTTCCGCCACGCTGCCGAGCGGCAGCGATTCGTCGCTTTCTTCGCGCTCAATCCAGAAGCCTTCGGCGCACCAGGGAATCGGCGTCAGGCGCCAGCCGTAGCGGGCCGTCTGATGCAAAAAATCCGCCACGCTGATTTTCAGCGTATTGACGCGCAGGCTGCGACGCAGCGGCTGCTGGCTGATGGCGAGAAAAGCCTGCAGGCTCTCCTCATCGGGCAGCGTTTGCCGCATCAGTTCAAGGAAGGCTTCAGGGAAGCTGGCTCGGGATTGTTGGGCCACGACAGAGTTCCGGTAGTTGCAGAAAAAACAGGGCGGGAAGTGTAACACAGCTGCGGCGAAAGCCGATGAAACGGGAGCCCTGCGCGGGCTCCCGGTAGAGATTATGAGGAAGGGATCGCCGTTCCCCATTTGCGCCACTCTTTCGGCTCTTCATCCTGCAGCAGGAAATGCTTGCCGGACGCGGCCTGCGGCGCCAGCGGAACGGTCGGCGGCGTGGCGAACTGAATGCCGCCGCGAATAAACTGCTGGAAAGTGCCGGTTTTCACCACGCCGCCGATCAGACCAAACTCGAGGTTGTAGCCGGAGGCGAGCCAGAAGACCGAGTTATTGCGCACCAGATGCTGATATTTCTTGCTGATGCGCAGTTGCACCTGCACGCGATCCGCCATGCTGCCCAGCGAGGTGCCGGTGACCGTACCGACTTCGACGCCGCGGAACAACACCGGCGTGCCGATGCCCAGCGATCCCGCTTCCGGCGCGTCGACCACGATGCTCAGGCCGTCCAGATAACGCGAATCGGTAATAGTGGTCTCCTGCAGCTCAAAGCGCCGCACCAGGCTGCCCTTGCCGGGATCGACGTTGATATAGGGTTGCAGCAGCGTCTCCAGATGGTTGACGCCGGTGGCCGAAATTTCCGGCGACACCACCGAGAAGCGGCTGCCGATGCGCGCAAAGCTTTGCACATATTCGGGGTAGAGCACCGCTTTGGCGATCACCTGATTATGATCCTGGCTCAGCGCCAGCGACTCGACCTGGCCGATATCGATGCCCAGATAGCGAATCGGCATGCCGGCAGAGAGCTTGCTGCCGTCATAGGTGTGCAGCAGGATCTGGCTGCCGACGGCGCGCGCGGCGGTTTCAGAGCTGTAGAGCACGCGCTTCTGATTTTTGCCGGTGCTGGCGCCTTCCAGGTTATCGAAACTGATCGCGCCGCGCAGGGCGCGGTTTAGCGGCGACGCCTGCACCGTCAGACCAGCGCCGTTAAGCTGCACTTTCGCGCCGCCTTCCGCCCAGAAAACGCTGTCGGGCGTCAGCAGCTTGCGGTATTCAGGCTTGATATGCACCGCCACCAGAAACTCGTTCGCCTTCGGCGTCACGTCGACAATCTCGCCCACCTGAAACTTACGGTAGAGCACCACCGAGCCGGGTTGAATATCCGGCAGGCTGTTGGCGGTCAGCGTCAGCGTGGTCGGCGGACGTTCGCCGGTAATCCCTTCTTCCGCTTTTTCGGCATTGGCGTAAAGCGGATACTGACTCAGCGGCGCGCCTTTGCCGCCCGGCTCAAGACGAATGCCGCCGTCGACCCATTCGCTGGCGCTGGCGCCCAGCACCTTCATGCCGTCGAGACCGAATTTCACATCGAGTCGGCTGTTGATGATGAATTTGCTGTCGCCATGCACCAGCTGGCGATGTTCCGGGGCGATCGCCGCCTCAAACTCCACGCCTTTGGTGGTCAGCGTGCGGCGGATAACCTGACCAATCTGAATGCCGCGCAGCATCACCGGCTGGCCGGCGTCGATGCCGTAACTCTCCGGCGCGCTAAGGCGCACCGTCAGCACATCCGGGCGCTGCAGCAACGCTTCGTTGCTCTGACGCACCGCAAAATGGTGCTGCGGCTCGCCTTCGCCGGGGATCAGCTCCAGCGTGGTGCCGGTCAGCAGCGTGCTCAGGCTGGGGTTATTCAGGCTGATTTTCGGGCTGCGCATTTCGATGCGCGTGCCGCTGCGCATGAGCCCGACCACGGAAGGATCGAGCGTCAGCTCGCCGCTGACCTTGCCGCCCGGCTGTAACGTCATCTTCGTCAGGGTGCCGACTTCCAGCCCCTGATAGATCAACGGCGTGCTGCCCGCTTTCAGCGCTTTGCCGTCAGGTAGATCGAGCGTTACGATTACGCCGCGCTGGCTGTGCGCCAAATCGGGATAGAGCTGATAGTTGCTTTCGCTGGCTGCCTGCTGCGACGTTTGCGGCGAATCGAAGGCGATGGCGCCGTTCACCAGCGCCGCCAGGCTCTCCAGCTCCACTTTCGCACCGCTGAGGCCGACATCCGCCTTCACACCGGAAACGTTCCAGAAGCGGCTCTCTTTTTTCACCAGATTGGTGAAGCGGCGTTCAATCAACACGTCGATGGTAACGCCATTGTTGTCCGGGTTAATGGTGTAGTCATAAACGCGACCGACCGGAATCTTGCGGTAGTAGACCAGCGATCCGGTATTGAGCGAGCCGAGATCCGGCGCATGCAGATGCACCAGCATTTCGCCAGTATTGACGCGATATTTAGGCTGGGTATCGAGCGCGACGAAGTTTTCCCGCCGCTCGCCCGACTTGCCGGGCATCATGCCGATATAGTTGCCGCCGACCAGCGCGTCCAGCCCGGAGACGCCAGCCAGCGACGCTTTTGGCGTCACCAGCCAGAACTGCGCATCCTCACGCAGCGCGTCGCGCATATCGCTTTTGATGCTGACGCGTACCTTAATGGAGCGCAGATCGTCGCTAAGGCTGATGCCCTGTACGGTGCCGACCTCGACCCCCTGATAACGCACCGGCGTCCGACCGGGCACGATGCCGTCGGCCTGAGCGAAATCGATGGTTACCGTGGTGCCGCGCTCCTGATAGTTGGTCCAGAGCAGCCAGCCGGCAATCATCAGGGCGATAAAGGGCAGCAGCCAGAACGGCGAAATTTTACGCTTGTTGATTATCCGCGCTCTAGTCGGTGTAGTCGGCGTGTGTTGCATGAGCATCCCAAATCAGACGGCTATCCAGCCATTCAACGGCAAGGATAGTTAAAATTACCGCGGCGCCAAAGTAGAAGGCGGCCGGTCCCATTGTAAAAGCCAGCAGCTGGTCGCGATTAACCAGCGACATGGTTAACGAAATAACAAACAGGTCCAGCATAGACCAACGCCCGATCCAGGTGACCAGACGCAATAATCGAATGCGGGTTTTTAGTCCCTGCTGGCAGCGAAAATGAATGCTGATCAACAATACCAGCAGGACCAACACTTTGGTGAACGGCACCAGAATGCTGGCGATAAACACAATCGCCGCCACCGGAATATTGCCGGAGCCGAGCGAAAGAATACCGGAGAAAATGGTGTCCTCCTGGCGTCCGCCGTTCAGGTAGATAATTGAGATCGGCAGCAGATTGGCCGGAATCAGTAGCACGATCGCGGAGATAAGCGCCGCCCAGGATTTTTGCAGGCTATGAGGACGACGATGCGCCAGCCGGGTGTGGCAGCGCGGGCAGCGTCCGCGATCGTCGGGCAGGCCGGTGTGATGGCAGTTCAGGCAAATTTGCAGCTTTTCCGGCGCCACATCCGGCTCCGGCTGCGGGTAAAAGCGGTGCCACAGCTGTTCCATGTTAAGGTGAATCATGGTCAGCAGGCTGAGCACCATCAACGCAACAAATGCCACCAGCCCGTAGCCGACGGCGATATCGGCGTAATCCTTGACCTTAATCGAGGCGACGGCAATGCCGACCAGATAGATATCGAGCATCACCCACTCTTTCAGGCGCTCCAGCATCAGCAGTACCGGACGCAGATTCATGCCGAGGCGATCGCCGAAAAAGAGGAAGGCGATGGCCGCCACCAGCGTGGCCGGCGCGCCGATAGTACAGAACGCCACCATCGCCGCGGTCAGCACGTCGCCCTGTTCGGTCATCTGCATAATGCCCGCCAGCAGGCTGGCGCGAATAGGGGTGCCGAGCAGGCGTATCTCAATCAGCGGCTCGGTAAAAGCGAAAGGCATCAATAAAAACATCGCGACCGCCATTGCCGTCAGACGCGTCATCGACCAGTCGCGTCCGTTAAGCACTTTGGCGTTGCAGCGTGGGCAGTGGGCCGTCTGACGAGATTTCACATCTGGTAAGGAAAAAAGGGTATCGCATTGCGGACAACGCTGATAACGTTCACGGGGCAGAACGTGACTGATAGTATGTATTTTCATATATTAAAAGCAGTGTCCCTCGTGCTGCAGGTATGCACGGTCCTTAAAACGGCGCAAAACGGACGCTGAGGGGCATAGCCCGTTTTGATAATCCGATCCGCAAGAATCTAAGGTTATATTAACTATTGGAATGATTCACCTTGTGGCGGTGGATATTTAATGCTTATTTTACCGGACGGCACTTTGTAGCCGTCCGATTGCTTTTACTATGGTCAGGAAATGAACAAACAAGAATTTTATCACGATCTCAACCGCGATCTCCGTGCGCTGATTGCCGGTGAAACCAGTTTTCTCGCTGCGCTGGGCAACAGCAGCGCGCTGCTGTTTGAGCGTCTGGAAGGCGTTAACTGGGCGGGCTTCTACCTGCTGACGGAAGAAAAAACGCTGGTGCTGGGGCCGTTCCAGGGGAAAATCGCCTGTGTGCGCATTCCGGTGGGCCGCGGCGTCTGCGGCACGGCGGTGGCGGAAAAGAAAGTACAGCGCGTGGACGACGTGCATGCGTTTCCGGGCCATATCGCCTGCGACGCGGCCAGCAATGCTGAAATCGTGCTGCCGCTGATTGTCGACGGCGAGGTGATTGGCGTGCTGGATATCGACAGCACGGTGTTCAACCGCTTTGATAGTGAAGATGAAATCGGCCTGCAAACCTTTACCGACGGGCTTTGTGACGTGCTGGCCAATAGCGATGTGAAAAAATTTATTAATATGAATCGCAGCTAAAGCGCTGGATTTCGTAGCAATTGCCGATGGGGTCATTATAATGTCGCCTGTTCATGCCCGCGCTGGTTGGCAAACCCGTTGTAATCAGGAAATTTCATGGAAAATCAACCTAAGTTGAATAGCAGTAAAGAAGTCATCGCCTGGCTTGCGGAACGTTTTCCGCACTGCTTTAGTGCCGAAGGTGAAGCGCGTCCGCTCAAAATCGGTATCTTTCAAGACCTCGTCGAACGTGTTCAGGGCGAAATGAACCTGAGCAAGACGCAGCTGCGTTCAGCGCTGCGTCTGTACACCTCAAGCTGGCGCTATCTGTACGGCGTCAAAGCGGGCGCGACCCGCGTCGATCTGGACGGCAATGCTTGCGGCGAGCTGGAAGAGCAGCATGTTGAACATGCGCGCAAGCAGCTTGAAGAGGCGAAAGCCCGCGTTCAGCAGCAGCGTCAGCAGCAGCAGGCGAAAAAACGTGAAGCTGGCGAAGACGCGCCTGCGCGCCGCCCGCGTAAAGCGGCCGCCCGCAAGCCAGCCGAAGGCGAAGGCCAACCCGCCCGCAAAGCTCGCGCTAACGATGCGCGCCCGGTTCAGGAACGCGCCGCCGCACCTCGTCAGCGCCCGCCGCGTACACAGCCTGTGACCGACACCTCCGCATTGCAGCCTGGCCAGAGCATCAAAGTTAAAGCCGGTAAAAATGCAATGGACGCCACCGTTCTTGAGATCTCTAAGGATGGCGTTCGTGTGCAGCTGGCTTCCGGCCTGGCAATGATCGTACGCGCAGAACACTTACAGTTCTGAAACGGAGGCCACCCAGGGCATGAACACATTTTTTAAGATGAGCGTGATGGCTGGCCTGCTTCTGGCAGGTCACGCCATTGCCGCTGACAGCATTACCCGCGCAGATCAAATTCCGCAGCTGCAGGAAGAGCCGCAGCATGCCACCGTTAGCGAACGCGTTACTTCACGCTTTACCCGCTCACATTATCGCCAGTTCGACCTCGACCAGCAGTTTTCGGCAAAAATCTTTGACCGCTATCTGAACATGCTCGACTACAGCCACAATGTGTTGCTGGCTTCGGACGTGGCGCAGTTCGCCGATAAAAAGACCACGCTGGGCGATGAACTGCGCAGCGGCAAGCTGACGGTGTTCTACGATCTTTTCAATCTGGCGCAAAAACGCCGTTTCGAGCGCTATCAGTACGCCCTGTCGATCCTGAGCAAGCCGATGAATTTTAACGGTAACGATACTATCGATACCGATCGCAGCAAGGCGCCATGGCCGAAAGATGCAGCTGAACTGAACGCGTTATGGGACGCCAAGGTGAAGTACGATCAGCTCAGCCTGAAGCTGACCGGCAAGAAAGACGACGAAATTAAAGATATTCTCACCAAACGCTACAACTCCGCGATCCGTCGTCTGGCGCAGAGCAACAGCGAGGATGTGTTCCAGCTGGCGATGAACGCTTTCGCCCACGAGATCGATCCGCATACCAACTATCTCTCGCCGCGCAATACCGAGCAGTTCAATACCGAGATGAGCCTGTCGCTGGAAGGCATCGGCGCAGTGCTGCAGATGGATGAGGACTATACGGTCATCAACTCGATGGTGGCGGGCGGCCCTGCGGCGAAAAGCAAGGCGCTGAACGTCGGCGACCGCATCGTCGGCGTTGGACAGCCGGGCAAGCCGATTGAGGATGTTATCGGGCTGCGTCTGGATGACGTCGTGGCGAAAATTAAAGGGCCGAAGGGCAGCCGCGTGCGTCTGGAGATCCTGCCGGCCGGCAAAGGCACCAAAACCCGCACCATTACGCTGACGCGCGAAAAGATCCGCCTGGAAGATCGCGCGGTGAAGATGAGCGTGCATAACGTCGGCAAAGAGAAGGTCGGCGTGCTGGATATTCCCGGCTTCTACGTCGGCCTGACCGACGATGTGAAAGTGCAGCTGCAGAAACTGCAAAAGCAGCACGTTGACAGCGTAGTGATTGATCTGCGCACCAACGGCGGCGGCGCGCTGACCGAGGCGGTCTCGCTCTCCGGCCTGTTTATTCCCAGCGGTCCGGTCGTGCAGGTGCGCGACAACAACGGCAAGGTGCGCGAAGACAGCGATACCGACGGCGTCGTCTACTACAAAGGCCCGCTGGTAGTCCTGGTTGACCGCTTCAGCGCCTCGGCGTCGGAAATTTTCGCGGCGGCGATGCAGGATTACGGTCGTGCGCTGATTGTCGGCGAACCGACCTTCGGCAAAGGCACCGTGCAGCAGTATCGTTCGTTGAACCGCATCTATGATCAGATGCTGCGCCCGGAGTGGCCAGCATTGGGATCGGTGCAGTACACCATTCAGAAATTCTACCGTATCAACGGCGGCAGCACCCAGCGTAAGGGCGTAACGCCCGATCTGCTGATGCCAACCGGCGTCGAAGCGGCGGAAACCGGCGAGAAGTTCGAAGATAACGCCCTGCCGTGGGACAGCATCGATGCGGCGAGCTACACCAAATCGGGCGACCTGAGCGATCTGGTGCCGCAGCTGACCAAAGCGCATGAAGATCGCATCGCGAAAGATGCTGAATTCCAGTACATCATCAAGGACATTCAGCGCTTTAACGCCATGAAGGACAAACGCAACATCGTGTCGCTCAATCTCGCCCAGCGCGAGAAAGAGAATCAGGAAGATGACGCGCTGCGTCTGGAGCGCATCAACGCGCGCTATAAGGCGGAAGGGAAGAAGCCGCTGGCGAAGCTCGACGATTTGCCGAAGGATTATAAAGAGCCCGATCCTTATCTCGACGAAACGGTGAAAATCGCCAACGATCTGGCGCATCTGAAGCCGGAGCAGCCGACGGATAAAGCGGCGGTCAGTAAATAGCGCCGCTTTAAACGGAACGAAAAAAAGGCACTGCGCAAGCGGTGCCTTTTCTTTTTCCGCCGTTTTGTTTAGCTGCGCCGATCGGTTGCGCAGGAAGCGGTTAAAAAAGAGTGCGACAAAATGTAAAGTTATGTCTTTTTAGACACTTAAACGTTAAGGATGCTTGAAATGCTACGCGATGACCCTACGATGTATATCCGCGCATGGGCGCTTAGTTAACTGAGGAAGATGAAAGTTTATGATGCGTATTGCTCTTTTCCTGCTGACCAACCTTGCCGTGATGTTGGTTTTCGGGCTGATACTGAGCCTGACAGGAATTCAGTCAAGCAGTGTGCAGGGCCTGATGATTATGGCAGGTCTGTTTGGCTTTGGCGGTGCGTTTGTTTCACTGCTGATGTCGAAATGGATGGCACTGCGTTCCGTCGGCGGTGAGGTGATTGAGCAGCCGCGTAACGAAACGGAACGCTGGCTGATGAACACGGTGGCACAACAGGCGCAGCAGGCGGGTATCGCCATGCCGCAGGTGGCTATCTACCATGCGCCTGACATCAATGCGTTCGCGACCGGCGCGCGCCGCGATGCGTCGCTGGTGGCGGTGTCGACAGGTCTGTTGCAGAACATGAGCCGTGACGAGGCGGAAGCGGTGCTGGCGCATGAAATCAGCCATATCGCCAACGGCGACATGGTGACCATGACGCTGATCCAGGGCATTGTGAACACCTTCGTGATTTTCATTTCCCGCATTATCGCGCAGGTGGCGGCAGGCTTCCTGTCCGGCAACCGGGAAGATGAAGAGAGCAGCAACGGTAACCCGCTGGTCTACTTCGCGGTCTCCATGGTGCTGGAACTGCTGTTCGGCATTCTGGCCAGCATGATCACCATGTGGTTCTCACGTCATCGTGAGTTCCACGCTGACGCAGGATCTGCGCGTCTGGTGGGGCGTGAGAAGATGATTGCGGCGCTGCAGCGGTTGAAGACCAGCTATGAGCCGCAGGAACCGGGCAGCATGATGGCGTTCTGCATCAACGGCAAAGGAAAGTCGCTGAGCGAGTTCTTTATGTCGCACCCGCCGCTGGATAAACGTATCGAAGCGCTGCGTAGCGGCCAGTACCTGAAATAAAAAAAGGCGACCTGCGGGTCGCCTTTTTTCTGTTCGCTATAACCCTCTGACGAGGGTTTTTTATTGCCCGCCGTGTGCGGGTTGACGCATGCGCGACAGACTGAACAGCGCGGCGACGGAAGAGAACAGGCCCGCCAGCAGCAGCGACGCGTGCGTCCCATGCTGGCCGAACAGGTTAAACATCAGCGCCACTAACGCCGCGCCGCTGGTTTGCCCCAGCAGACGCGCAGTGCCCAGCATTCCGCTGGCGCCGCCGCTGCGATGTCGTGGCGCCGCTGAGATAATCGTGTGGTTATTTGGCGACTGAAACAGGCCAAAGCCGGCGCCGCACAGCACCATACGCCAGATAATATCGCCATCGCCCGGCGCGGCAGGCAGCCAGGCGAGCGCGAACAGCCCGACGGCGAAGATCGCCAGGCCAATGCCGCCCAGCAGCCCGGCATGAAAGCGTTCCAGCAGCCGTCCGGCGATGGGGGACATGATCATGGTCGCCAGCGGCCAGGGCGTTAACAGCAGGCCCGTTTCTACTTCGCTGCGGCCAATGACGCTCTGCAAAAAGAATGGCAGAGAGACCATCGCCAGCATCTGCGCCAGAAAGGAGCAGACCGATGTGCAGATCGACAGTGAAAAGATGGGAATGCGCAGCAGATCCACCGGCAACAGCGGGCTGGTCATGGTCAGCTGGCGGCGAATAAACAGCGTGCCGACGATCAGCAGCCCCAGCAATTCGGCAAGAATAATGCGGTAATCCTGTCCCTGCGCCGCGCCGCTCAACGCGGAAAGCAGCAGGCCGAAGGTTAACGCGTTCATAATCGCGCTAAGCACATCAAAGCGCTGGCCGGTCGTCTTCTGCGGGTTGTCGGGCAGAAAGCGCAGGGCGAACAGCAGTGCCAGCGCGCCGGCCGGCACATTGATCAGGAACAGCCATTTCCACGAGGCGACCGCCAGAATCGCCGCCGCTACCGTCGGTCCTGCGGCGCTGGAAACGGCGACGATCAGCGCGTTAATCGCCATGCCGCGGCCCAGATAGCGCTGAGGATAGATAATACGGATGAGCGCAGTGTTAACGCTCATCAGCGCCGCGCCGCCAAAGCCCTGCAGGATGCGCGCGAAGGTCAACATACCGAGCGAGTCAGAAAAGGCGCAGAGCAGCGACGTGGCGCTGAACAGCAGCAGACCGGCCTGGTAAATGCGCCGGTAACCGAGCAGATCGCCTAAAAAAGAGAAGGAAAGCAGCGAGACGATAATCGCAAGCTGATAAGCGTTAATGATCCAGATCGACTCCGCCGGGCTGGCATGCAGTTCGCTGGCGATAGTCGGCAACGCGACGTTGGCAATGGTGCCGTCAAGCACGGCAACGGTAATACCTAAGGCGATCGCGGCGATGGCGCCATAGCGGCGCGGCAGCGGTAAGCCATCCATCTGTGAAGTTACGGGCATAATGGGAAATTAATGGGGGTGAATATCATCATGCTAATGATTTTTTTACCCTAATGCATCTTTCTGCTAATAAAAAGTCCTTACAGATGTGTCCACGGTCACGCTAACGTATTGCCTGACGATAACTCAGCCACGTATACTGGAAATGGCGTTCCATTTTAAATAAAACAATTTCAAAAAGGTTTCTCTATGGCGAATGCAGACGCAGATAAACAGCCGGATTCGGTCTCTTCCGTATTGAAAGTGTTTGGCATCCTGCAGGCGCTTGGCGAAGAGCGCGAAAACGGCATTACCGAACTGTCCCAGCGCGTGATGATGTCGAAAAGCACGGTTTATCGTTTTCTTCAGACGATGAAGTCGCTGGGCTATGTTTCTCAGGAAGGTGAATCGGAAAAATATGCGCTGACGCTAAAGCTGTTTGAGCTGGGCGCGAAAGCGTTGCAGAACGTCGATTTGATCCGCAGCGCGGACGTGCAGATGCGTGAACTGTCGCGCCTGACGAAAGAGACGATTCACCTGGGCGCGCTGGAAGAAGACAGCATTGTCTATATCCATAAGATCGATTCGCTTTACAACCTGCGTATGTATTCGCGTATCGGCCGCCGCAATCCGCTGCACAGCACCGCGATCGGCAAAGTGCTGCTGGCCTGGCGCGACCGCGCCGAGGTGCATGATATTTTAAAAGAGGTGGAATTCCGCCGCAGCACGCCGCATACGCTTGGCAGTGAAGAAGCGTTGCTGGAAGTGTTGGATGTCGTGAAAGCGCAGGGCTTCGGTGAGGATAACGAAGAGCAGGAAGAGGGGCTGCGCTGTATCGCGGTGCCGGTTTTCGACCGCTTCGGCGTGGTGATCGCCGGGATGAGCATCTCTTTTCCGACCATCCGTTTCTCAGAAGAGCGCAAGCACGAGTATGTCGCGATGCTGCATCGCGCCGGGCGCACGCTCTCCGCGCAGCTGGGCTACCACGACTATCCTTTCTAATCCAGAACGACGCGGCGCCGTTACGGGCGCCGCTTAAGCAAGCTATTCGTTGCTGTCCACCACTTCAGACGTTTTTCTCAGCAGCGGGCAGTCGGCTACGCCGATAAAACCGCTGTCGCTGTGCAGGTACTGTGCTTTAATCATTCCCCGTGCCGTCAAATACTGGCACTGCAGGCCAATGCCAGCGGCATTTTTGTGGCTGCCGGTCAGTACGCCATAGCCAGTGAACAACAAGCCTAGCCAGACAATGGCCAGTAAACTCACAATTCGAAGCAATATTTTCATTTTATCTTCCTGTAAAAATGGCAAGCTTCCCGTTTCGCTGCCGGAAGAGGGGCAGCATAGCGCGGCGCGGCGGCGGAATCGATCGGAGGATGCTTAAAGCGTCGTCGAACAGGGGCGCGTCGGCTATCAATTCCCTCGCTTCCGGGTAAAATCGTCCGCGAAATGAATAACAAACAGAGGCTGTTATGAACGAATTAAACGGCGGCGCGAGTTTGATGCCGCTCATCAGCGGAATCGCATTTGCACTGGTTGGGCTGATCGCCTGGTTTTATGTCAATCGCGCCAGCGTGCGCGCCAACGAGCAGGTTCGCCTGCTGCAAGCGCTGCTTGAGGAGCAGAAAAAGCAGACGGCCATGCTACAACGGCTGACAGAACAGACGCTCGGTACGGAAGAGAACGGCGCGGAAGAGAGCGCGGAGCAGGACTTTACCCGCCTGATCCCTGAACGATAATTATCTGTAGAGAGTAAGGAGTGGCAGGATGAAATGGCAAAATCCCTGGTACGACGCGTCCAGGCCGCACCATACTTCAGAAGGATTTCGCAACCTGGAGGCTGAGCAGCGCCAGCCGGGCGATCTGCAACGCTGGCGTAAAGAGCGTAAGGCGCAAGGGTTGCCAGCGGCGCCGCAGCAGGGCTACAGGGCTTTTACGCAGCAGTGGTGGCAGCCCGCCGATTTAGGCGGCGATGAGGATACGATCTGGTGGCTGGGCCATGCGGCGCTGATGCTGCGTATTAATCAACGCTACGGATTAATCGATCCGGCGCTCTCGCTCAGGGCTTCTCCACTGCGTTTTTACGGCCCGAAGCGCAAAACGCCCGCGCCGCTAAAGATTGAGAACCTGCCATCGCTCGACTGGGTGCTGATTTCCCATAACCATTATGATCACCTTGACCGACCGACCATCGCGGCGATTTTGCGCCGATTTCCAGATGTGCAGTTTATCGTGCCGCTGGGACTGGAACCCTGGTTTCGTCGCGCAGGAGCAAAAAACGTCGTACAGCTGGACTGGTGGCAGCAAACGCAGCGGCATGGCGTTACTTTTCACGCCGTGCCAGCGCGTCACTGGAGCATGCGCACTCTGAAAGATCGTAACCGGTCGCTCTGGTGCGGCTGGACGATTTCAACCGCCACGCTTAATTTCTGGTTTTCCGGCGACAGCGGATATTCTGAAAATTTGCTGCAAATCGCGCAGCGTCTTGGACCTTTTAATCTTGCAGCGCTGCCGATCGGCGCCTGGGCGCCACGCTGGTTCATGCAGGGTCAGCATATGGACCCGCAGCAGTCGGTTTCGTTGCACAAAGCGATCGGCGCGCCGTTGACTATCCCTATCCATTGGGGCGTATTTGAACTGGCCGATGAGGCGCTTGATGAGGCGCCCACAGAACTGGCGCGTGCGCTGGCGGCGGCCGGTCTGGATAACACGCGCTTTCGGCCATGGAAAATAGGCGAAAGCGCCAGCCTGAATAAAATAAACCAGGATTAATCTTATAAAGGCAGCGTTGAATTTAACGTCTCCGAAACTTCGCTCTGGGTATAAACCTGCCTTATTCAACGTTCTGAAATAACCTGCCGGGAATAGCGTTGCATTAATTTGGGGCAGATCACTTTATATATATTCTTTTTTGGTGCAAAACGCGCGTATCCTTTTCCACAAGCCGGTCGGCCTGACAAATCCTCTTGTTTTTTCTGGCCCTGCGACACTGGTAAGAAAAGGATTATTATGTGCATTTACTGTGCCATAATTATGCAACAATCTTGTGGCAAAGTGGCACGCTGGCAAGGCTGTAACAGAGACGCATGTCTCTTCAGGCCCATGGTGTGCTGGACGCGCGCAGTGAAATACGCATAAAAAAGCGTGGCCTTCGGGGATTATCTGCTGTGGCCTAATGCATAAATGTGCAAAGGATGTGATGAGTTTGCAATAACTGTGCGACAGGTCGATCGCTGTTTAAAAATAACTTGCCATAAATTATCGAATATGTGATAACGCTATTAAGCAAAACGAGGTACAGCTCTGTTTATGTATGGCATATTCAGTAAAGAAGTAACGAGTAAAGACGTTGACGTTGAATACCGCTTCCTTGCCGAACCTTATATTAGTGCCTCATTCAGTCGTGTCTCTGGTTTTCTGTCAGTCGCCTCCGGGCAAATAAACATTCAAAGGAATTACGAAGATGGCAAAAATTAAAGGTCAGGTGAAGTGGTTTAACGAATCCAAAGGTTTTGGCTTCATTACGCCGGCGGACGGTAGCAAAGATGTGTTCGTTCACTTCTCTGCTATCCAGGGTAATGGTTTCAAAACGCTGGCTGAAGGTCAGAACGTTGAGTTCGAAATTCAGGATGGTCAGAAAGGCCCGGCAGCGGTTAACGTTGTGGCGATCTGATAACATCGCAACGTCTGCGCTGTACCCTCAGCGTACAGCTTAGAGATGATGCAAAGGCCCCGGTTTATCGCCGGGGCCTTTCTTTTTGGCGGGTGACGCTGTTCACCTCAGCGTGTAAACTGCGCGCCTGATTCAGCCAGAGAAAGAGTTATGCACTATCTTTGTCCCCTCTGTCACCAGCCGTTGACGCTGGTTCATCACAGCTGGCGCTGCGCGCAACAGCATCAGTTCGACCAGGCGAAAGAAGGTTATGTCAATCTGCTGCCGGTTCAGCATAAACGCTCCCGTGAACCGGGCGACAGCGCGGAAATGATCCAGGCGCGGCGCCAGTTTCTCGACGCTGGCCACTATCAGCCGCTTCAACAACGTGTCGCCTCGCTGCTGGCGCAGCATTTGCCTGCGACGGCGACGGTGCTGGATATCGGCTGCGGCGAAGGCTACTACACCGCTGCGGTTGCCGGGGCGTTAGGGGAGCAGGCGCGCGTATGCGGACTCGACGTAGCGAAAGTCGCCATTCGCGCCGCGGCGAAGCGCTATCGCCATATCGATTTCTGCGTCGCCTCCAGCCACCGCCTTCCTTTTGCCGACGCGTCGCTGGACGGCGTGCTGCGTATTTACGCGCCCTGCAAGGCGGAGGAGCTGACGCGCGTAGTGCGCAGCGGCGGCTGTTTGTTGACCGTCACGCCGGGGCCGCGTCATCTGTTGCAGTTTAAGGCGCTGATCTATGCCCAGGTGAAGCTGCACGAGACGGCGGAAGAGCGTCTGCCGGGATTTACGCTTGCAGATGAGCAGCAGTTAGATTATCCGCTGGCGCTGTCAGGCAACGATGCGACGACGCTGCTACAAATGACGCCGTTCGCATGGCGCGCCACGCCCGACGTCTGGCGCCAGCTGCGTGAAAGCGAACAGTTTCAAAGCGAAGCAGATTTTATGGTGCGTCTCTGGCGGCGTAGCTAAGCGAAGAATAAAGGCGGATATTGGCTGGCGGCGCGCCTCAGGCGAAATGCTGCCACAGCATCTGTGCGCCGATGAAGATCAGCACGGCGCCGCCAAGGATTTCGGCGCGTTTGCCAAGCAGGGGACCAATCAGACGGCCAATCAGCATGCCGATCGTCGTCATGGTAAAAGTGCAGAGCCCGATCAGCAGGGCGGTAAGCAGAATATTCACCTGCAAAAACGCCAGGCTGACGCCGATCGCCATCGCGTCCAGGCTGGTGGCGACGGCGGTGGTCGCCAGCAGCAGCAAACCGTGCTGCTGCACCGGCTCGCAGGGCGCGGTGTGTTGACGACAGCCTTCAATCACCATGCGGCCGCCTAAAAAGCAGAGCAGGGTGAAAGCGATCCAGTGATCCCAGCGGGCGACGAATTGGGTGGCGAACTGACCGAGACTCCAGCCGATCAGCGGCGTCAACGTTTCGATTGCGCCAAAGATAAGCCCGGTGCGCAGCGCTTCACGTAAGCGCGGACGTTGCAGGGCGGCGCCTTTACCGATAGCGACGGCAAACGCGTCCATAGACATGCCAAACGAAAGGATAAGCAGAGCGGAAAAGTTCATCGAAGTCGTAACCTCGGCCGGGAATACCATAACCAGATGCGCCTTCCCAACCAGACAGGCACATCGGTCAATGGTCTCGCCTACCAAAACGGTCGCACGCGCCACGTTGAATTAACAACGAGTATGTTGACAGGTGCATTTCTGTATTAACAGAAATCGGCTACTCCCCAATAACGGCGCTCACCTTACCACATTATCATTTCGTGTCAAAATAAATTGATAATGGCGGAAATATTGTACGGATTAACGCCGCAGGGATGCTAAGCGGGCGTAAAAAATAAGGCTGACGATGTTAAGTGAATGGTAAAAAGTTAAACAGCCCCATCCCTGTCTGAGCTAAAATTTAGCAATATGAATATGCCATTGGCTATATTCTATCTTATTGATTTTCAATCATTGTTTGATAAATTCTTTCCAGATCGTCCAGCTTTTTAACTTTGATAAGCAGCCGCTTCTGTTCAAGCTGAATAACCAGAACGCCATCCTCCGATAAATTCATACCTTTTATACGGTCATAATGAATCCAGACATTGGCGAAGAAAAAGCCGCGTTCTTTCAACAATAAGAGCGGCGTGCGGAACCAGAACAGATAAATGGTCACCAGGATTAACGCCATTAACAGTGTGGTCGTTATTACCGGGCCCTGATGAATAATATTCTTATAAATAAGAATCATTATCAGAATGATGAAAATCAGGCTGTCCGCTTTGCCGCGTCGCTGAAGAGGCACCCGCAAACGCGTTCTGCCGTGACGGCGCGGCATTATCCACTGATCGTAAACGGCATACAGCAGCAGCAGGGCGATAAACAGCAGGATGGCGGCGTCGGTTAACGACATGACGGTTCCTTAAGAAATAAGGCCCGGCGTTGCTTAAGACGCTTGCCGGGCTGATAAAAAATGGCCAGTCGCTAAAGCGGCTGGCCATGTCCCGCATCGATTACAGGCCCAGCAGGCCGATCCAGTAACCAAAAATACCAATCACGAAGAAGCCGATGATAATCCACAGCGCGTTGACTTTACGGCGCAGCAGCCACATACAGGCAAAGGTGAGCAGCAGCGGCACCAGTCCCGGCATCAGCTGATCGAGAATCGACTGTACGGTGGTGACGTTCGTTTTACCGGTCTGGTCGGTGATGCGCGACACCACCAGCGGAATATTCACATGCGTCCACTTGTTAACCAGTGCCCCCATCACAAACAGGCCGAGAATCGACGCGCCTTCCGTCAGCTTTTGCAGGAAGCCGCCGCCCATATCGTTAACGATATCGACCCCTTTTTTGTAGCCGTACGCCACGCCGTAATAGCGGAACAGCAGACGCACCAGATTGAACAGCACGAAGAACAGCACCGGCCCCAGCAGGCTGCCGCTCATGGCGATGCCCGCGCCCAGCGCCGCGAATACCGGACGCATGGTGCCCCAGAAAATCGGGTCACCGACGCCAGCCAGCGGCCCCATTAGCCCAACTTTAATGCCGTTAATCGCCCCGTCATCGATGGGCGCGCCGTTCGCACGCTGTTCTTCCATCGCCAGCGTCACGCCTAAAATCGGCGCGGCCGGGTAAGGGTGCGTGTTAAAGAACTCCAGGTGACGCTTGATCGCCTGGCGGCGCTCCTCGTTATTTTCCGGGTACAGACGACGGATCGCCGGCACCATAGAGAAGCAGAAACCCAACGCCTGCATACGTTCAAAGTTCCATGAACCCTGAAACAGATTGGAGCGCAGGAAGACGCTACGCACGTCGCCGGGCGTGAGTTTTTTCGCTGTTGATGCAGTGGTATCTACCATTTTCACACCCCTTAATCTAATTCGTTGTCCAGATCGTTATGAGCAGGGCCTGCGGCTGGCGCAGCGCCGCCAGCGGCACGGTTATATTTCGGGCTGAGCTGAATATAGAGCGCAGCCATGACGACGCCGATAACGCCCAGCGCGACCAGGTTAAAGTCGGTAAAGGCGGCGGTGACGAAGCCCAGGTAGAAGAACGGCATCAGGTAGCCCGCGCGCATCATATTGATGACCATCGCGTAACCCACCACCACGATCATGCCACCAGCGATATTCAGGCCGCCGGTTACCACTTCCGGTATGGCGCTCAGCATGCTCTGTACGGCGTCGGTGCCGACGGAGACCGCCACGATCACGGCCGGAATGGCGATACGCATCGCCTGCAGAATCAGCGCGGTGACGTGAATCCAGGAGATAGCCGACAGGTTGCCTTTCTCGGCCGCCTTATCCGCCGCGTGCTGGAAAGCCACGGTGATGGTGCGCACGATAATGGTCAGCACCTGACCGGCCGCCGCCAGCGGGATCGCCAGCGCGATGCCGGCGCCGATGCTCTGTCCGCCTGCGATAACCAGAATGGTGGAAATGATAGACGCCAGCGCAGCGTCAGGCGCCACGGCCGCGCCGATATTCATCCAGCCGAGCGCGATCATTTCCAGCGTCCCGCCGATAATAATGCCGGTTTTCATATCGCCCAGCACCGCGCCGATCAACGTACAGGCGACCAGCGGCCGGTGAAACTGAAATTCATCGAGTATCGATTCAACACCCGCAATACAGGCGACAATAAATACCAGCGCAATTTGTAGAGTGGTGACTTCCATTGCACTTCTCCTGTGACATAGTAAAACTGCGTGAAACCTGACGCGTCAGGTCATAAGTAAAACGGTGGGTCACTGATTAACTTTGGCGATCAGATCCATCATCTTCAGCTTAGGATCGTTGGAGACTTTTCTGACCTCCAGTTCGATGCCGCGCGCATTTAACTTCTTAAACGCCTCGATATCTTTAGCGTCGACGGAAACGGCGTTGTTGACCTGCGTTTTTCCCTGACGGAAAGCCATGCCGCCAATATTGACGGATTTCACCTCTACGCCCTGTTCCACCACGCGCACCACATCGGTGGGGTTGGTGAACAGCAGCATCACGCGATCGCGGGCATATTTCGGGTTATTCCAGACGCGCACCATTTTATCGACATCGACCACATGCGCGCTGACGCCCGGCGGCGCGACCTGAGTCAGCAATGTTTTACGCACTTTGTCGGCGGCGACTTCATCGCTGACGACGATAATGCGCGATACATTGGTTTCTTTCGTCCAGCGCGTCGCTACCTGACCATGAATCAGACGGTCATCGATGCGCACCAGGCCGATTTTCATATGGTCGTCAGGGCCCAGCGGCGCCTGCGGCGCGGCCTGACGGGGGGCGGAGGCGGCGACGGCGGCAGGGGCGGGCTCAGGCTCTTTCGCCTTCAGCGCCTTTACGCCTTCGCGGCCCGCTTCCACCGCCACGGCGATCAGTTCATCAAAGGTGGGATCGTCATCGCGCGCCATCAGGGTTTCCACCAGCATCGGAATATTGACCCCGGCAATGACCTCATGCTGTTCTTTATCGACGACGATACGGCTGGCGGCATTAAACGGGCTGCCGCCCCAGGTATCGACCAGGAAAAGTACGCCTTTGCTGGTATCCAGTTCAGCGAGACGTGCATGGTATTTTTCAATCAGCGTCTCAGCATTTTCGCCGGGCACGAAATCGATCCAGCCGACGTTTTGCTGCTCGCCTAATAGCATTTCGGCGGTTTTGAGCAGTTGCTCCGCCGCCCAACCGTGTGTGCCGATTACAATAGCAATAGTCACTTGCTACCTCCGTTTTCAATATTGAGCGACCCGGATGCATTACCGGCTCGCCAACGCTGTCATCTGCGCTAAGCTGAATTCAAACGTTGAATGCAGCAGCCTCGCTGCCGGCAGAACGGTTCTTTTTATATAACCGGCAAGTTAAGGATGACTTCGCGATTTATTTTAGTAAGTAAAAAAATAAATTATGTGACCAGCTTCAGTTATTTACAGCCTTACCATTTCGATACGAAATAATTGAAAATGCAGGGAATGGAAAACGTAAATTTTTGTTAATTTTGACGAATCCTTTTGACGATAATATGTCTGCTGTTAAAATCTGCTTCTCTTTTTGACTACAGGAGTAATGGGCCTCAGCCCTCCCTATGGACTGTCACCGAAGTTGCTTATCCACGCCACCGGGTCATCCGGCTTGTTTCTTAACGCCTTTCGGCGTCACTTTCTGCTCTGCTTATCTTTCCCGCCGCGCTACGGTCGTTGAACCCTGCGTCCGGTTTTCCTGTTGCTTGTTTCGGAGTCTGTAATGGAATTTCTTTTAGACCCTTCGATTTGGGCCGGTCTGCTGACGCTGATTGTTCTGGAGATCGTGCTGGGTATTGATAACCTGGTATTTATCGCCATTCTGGCAGAGAAGCTGCCGCCTAAGCAGCGCGACAAAGCGCGTCTGATCGGCCTGTCGCTGGCGCTGCTGATGCGCCTTGGCCTGCTGTCGCTGATCTCCTGGATGGTAACGCTGACGAAGCCACTCTTCTCCGTCGCGCAGTTCAGCTTCGCCGGACGCGATCTGATCCTGCTGGCGGGCGGTATTTTCCTGCTGTTTAAGGCGACGATGGAACTGCATGAACGGCTGGAAAACCGCCAGGTCGACAGCGACGGCAATAAAAGTTACGCCAGTTTCTGGGCGGTGGTGACGCAGATTGTAGTGCTGGACGCCGTCTTCTCGCTGGATGCGGTGATTACCGCCGTCGGCATGGTAAACCATCTGCCGGTGATGATGACCGCGGTGGTGATCGCCATGGGCATCATGCTGCTGGCGTCGAAACCGCTGACCAACTTCGTTAACGCGCATCCTACGGTGGTGGTGCTCTGCCTGAGCTTCCTGTTAATGATCGGTCTGAGTCTGGTTGCGGAGGGCTTCGGCTTCCATATCCCGAAAGGCTACCTCTACGCCGCTATCGGCTTCTCGATCCTGATTGAGCTGTTTAACCAGATCGCGCGCCGCAACTTTATCCGTCATCAGTCGCACCGCCCGATGCGCGAACGCACCGCAGAAGCGATCCTGCGTCTGATGGGCGGCCGTCGCGGCGGCGGCTCGCAGTCCGCTGAGACCAACAGCGCGCCGATGGAGAATCAGACGCTGCCGCAGGAGGGCTTTAAGGATGAGGAACGCTATATGATTAACGGCGTGCTGACGCTGGCGTCCCGCTCCATTCGCAGCATTATGACGCCGCGCGGTGATATCTCCTGGGTCGACGCCACGAAGCCGCTGGATGAAATTCGCATGCAGCTGCTGGATACGCCGCACAGCCTGTTCCCGGTATGTCGCGGGGAGCTGGATGAGGTTATCGGCGTGGTGCGGGCGAAAGAGCTGCTGGTGGCGCTGGAGCACGGTATGGATATCCACACCTTTGCCGCCTCATCGCCGCCGATTATCGTGCCGGAAACGCTGGACCCGATTAATCTGCTGGGCGTGCTGCGTCGGGCGAAAGGAAGCTTCGTGCTGGTCACCAATGAATTCGGCGTAGTGCAGGGACTGGTGACGCCGCTTGACGTGCTGGAGGCGATCGCGGGTGAATTCCCGGACGAGGATGAAACGCCTGACATTATCACCGACGGCGAAAGCTGGCTGGTGAAAGGCGGCACCGATCTCCATTCGCTGCAACAGTGGCTGGACTACCACAACCTGGTGAAGCCGGGCGACGATTATGCGTCGCTGGCGGGCCTGCTGATCGCGCAAAAAGGGCAGCTGCCGCAGCCGGGCGAGGTAATCGATATGCCGCCGCTGCACTTTACGATTGTGGAAGCGACCGATTATCGCATCGATCTGGTGCGCGTCACCAAAGATCAGCCGCGCGAAGAGGATGAGGAAGCCTGATAAAAAGGGGCTGCCGTCAGACAGCCCCGGTTATCAGGGACGGAGGCTGGCGCGATGCTGCGCCAGCCACGCCGGAAAATCATCCAGCGGCATTGGGCGCGCATAAAAATAGCCCTGTAACGTATCCACGCCGCGCTGACGCAAACAGCTCGCCTGCTCGGCGGTTTCTACCCCTTCCGCCACCAGCCTGATATTCAGCCGCTGCGCCAGCGATATCACCATATCCGTAACCGTTGCGTTAATCGCATCCGTGCCGATAGCGGCGGTAAACACTTTATCCAGCTTCAGCACATCGGGACTGAGCGTTTTCAGGTAGGAGAGGGAGCTGTGGCCAGTGCCGAAATCATCAATCGCCACCTTGACGCCGATCTGGTGCAGGTGCGACACCACCCCCTGATCCACCACCGGCAGCGCATCGCGCTCCGTTAATTCAATGACCAGCCGCGGCCCCGGATTAGCGGGCCACCACAGCGCCTGCAAATCATCAATAATCGCCCGATCGCGGAAATGGCTGGCGGCGACGTTAATAGCGATATGAAAATTAGCGTGAGGCGGCAGCTGCGGCAGATGGCGTACCGCCTCAGAAAGCACGAAGCGCGTTAGCGGCGCGATTAGGTTCTGCCGCTCCGCCAGCGGTATGAATACGTCTGGCGAAATCCAGCCCTGACGCGGATTGTGCCAGCGCAGCAGCAGTTCAATGCCGTCGCAGTCGCCGCTGGCGCCGTCAATCAGCGGCTGGCAATAGACCATAAACTCCTGCGCGGAAAGGCCGTAGCTGATTTGCCAGGAGAGGCTCATGCGGTTAGCGGTCGCCAGCCAGACGATATAGCCGGTCAGCAGGCTCAGCAGCAGCCCCAGCGGCAGCTGCGAAGGCAGCGTCAGCAGGGCCAGACGCGTCGGCGCCGGGCCGAACAGCGTGATGGCGAAGGGATAGCGCAGCGAGGATTGCTGATATCTGACCTCATCTTCGGCGGGCTGCGCGTGCTCAATCAACGGGTTGCCATATTCCAGGCTTTTGCCGCCGACGTTGAAAATCGCCCGCTCCACCCAGGGCAGCGTCGGCTCCAGCAGGTAGTTGCTCATCAGCTCGATATTGATGACCTGTAAAATACCGGCGCGGTTATCCAGCGACTTTGGCGTCCAGAGCAGCAGGACAGGCGAACCCTTCAGCAGATAATCATCCACGCTGAGCGCCATATGCTGATTGTTGACCGCCAGTTCCGGGTAGTTTTCGCTGAAGGGGATGGCGCGATCGCCATAGATGCTGGAGCAGTAGATTTGATCGTCATCCACCAGCAGGATGGCGCGCACCGTTTGCAGCGAAGAGATTTTCTCATTCAGCAAAAAACGGACGTCGTTACAGTTCAGACCGACCAGCGCAAGCGTATTGTTCGCCGCGACGTCGAGGGGCGAGAACAGCCGATCGAAACGCGTAATGGCGTTAGCCGCGAAATTATGCGATTGCTGTTCAATCCGGTTTTTTTCTTCGATAAAACGAAAAGTTAATGTAAGGATAAGCACCAGTGCAGCGACTATCGACGCGATTAACAACCGTTTCCGACGAAACTGTCCAACGATCTGCTGGGACACCTGCATCCGTAGCCACCCTCAAAGCACAAATAAAAATCCGACAGTTACATATCGGCAATCCCCGCCTTAAGTTTAGTTGCGCCGATGAAAAAAGCGCTTCGATTCGCCGGTGAAAACAAATACGCGCAATAAGTCGCCGTTTCGCTTTTCGGACGCGCGCACGAAGCCGCAGCCCAAAAAAAAGCAGCGTCGAAGACGCTGCTTTAATGATGTTACGCCGGACCGCAGGGATTAATCGCACTGCACCTTAATCGCCAGGCCGCCGCGCGAGGTTTCACGGTACTTGGCGTTCATATCCTTGCCGGTTTCGTACATCGTCTCGATCACTTTATCGAGCGAGACGCGCGCTTCGCTGGTACGCCGCAGCGCCATACGCGCCGAGTTGATCGCTTTTACCGAGGCGATGGCGTTACGTTCAATGCAGGGCACCTGTACCTGACCGGCGACCGGATCGCAGGTGAGGCCGAGGTTATGCTCCATGCCGATCTCTGCCGCGACGCAAACCTGTTCCGGGCTGGCGCCCAGCAGCTCCGCGAGGCCCGCCGCCGCCATTGAGCAGGCGACGCCCACTTCGCCCTGGCAGCCGACTTCGGCGCCGGAGATGGAGGCGTTCATTTTATACAGCACGCCAACCGCGCCCGCCGCCATAAAGTAGCGGATAAAGATATCGGGGCTGACCGACTCGATAAAGTGATCATAATAGGCCAACACCGCCGGCACGATGCCGCAGGCGCCGTTGGTCGGCGCGGTAACGACCCGTCCGCCGGCGGCGTTCTCTTCGTTAACCGCCAGCGCGAACATATTGACCCAGTCGATCACGTTCATTGGATCGTTAGAGAGCTTGCCGGAGGAGACCAGCATACGACGCAGCGCGGCGGCGCGACGCGGCACGCGCAGCGGACCCGGCAGCACACCTTCAGTGTTCAGGCCGCGATCGATACAGTCGCGCATGGTTTGCCAGACGGCGGCGAAATAGCTCTCAATTTCCTGGCGGCTGTGTAGCGCCAGCTCGTTTTTCATCACCAGGCCGGACAGAGAGAGGCCGGTTTCACGACAGTGCGCCAGCAGCTCTTTTGCAGATTTGTAAGGCCAGGGCACCGCCACTTCATCCAGCACCGACTCGCCGAAATGCTCTTCGTCGACGATAAAACCGCCGCCGATAGAGTAGTAGGTTTTGCTATAGATGCGCTCCTCGCCGGCGAAGGCGTGAATACGCATACCGTTCTCATGCAGAGAGAGGTTTTCGCTGCGGAAGTTCATGCCGCCTTCGCGCGGAAAATCGACCTCATGCTGACCGTTCGCCAGCAGCAGGCGCTCGCGCTGCTCTACGTCGCGGATGAAAGCGGGAATGGCGTCGATATCCACGCTTTCCGGCGACGCGCCGGAGAGACCCATAATAATGGCGATATCGGTATGGTGGCCTTTGCCGGTGAGCGACAGCGAGCCGTAGACTTCTACAGCGATGCGCGTAACGTCCAACAGCCGGTTATCCCGGATCAAATCGTCGACAAACTGTTTGCCGGCTTTCATCGGACCCAATGTATGGGAACTGGACGGGCCAATGCCGATCTTAAACATGTCGAAAACGCTAATCACGCTACACGCTCCTTAATTATTAACAACGCAGCAAAAGATGCACTGCGTATAGTAATCATCCTGGTGGTTAAAAAATCATCTTTTCGCATGAAATAAACTAATTAATTCAGCTAAAAAAACTTATTCAGGGCCGCAAAATCAACGGGTTGATGATAAAAAGTCCATTTTTCGTCCTGAAGTAAAGTTATGCGAGGCGGCATCAGAAATCTCCTGGCTGCTCGGCGCGCCAAATATAACTACTTTGGCGTAATAGGGAAGTGATTTGGATCGCTTACTGAAGAATATTTAGTGAAAAATCACGGGAAGGCTGCTTTTTACCCAACTTTAGTTTGGTTATCCGCTGACCAGCTCCGGCATGACCTGCAGGCTGAGCTGCCGAATAATGCCCGCCGTCATGCCCCAAACGAAATAATCCTGATACCAGGAAAGCCAGACCCGATGATGCAGCCCGCCGCGGTGGATATCCAGCGGCGCATAACGCGACAGGAGCAGCGCCTCCGCCAGCGGCATTTCAAAAATGGCGTCCACCTCTTCAGCGTTGGGGAACCAGGGTAAATCAGGCGGAATCAGGCCGACGACCGGCGTCACCTGAAAGCCGGTGCTGCTGCTGACCACCGGCAACGTGCCGATAATCCGCACGTCCCGTGGACGCAGGCCGATCTCTTCATGCGCCTCGCGCAGGGCGGTGATGTGAAGCGAGGCGTCATCGTCGTCGCGCATACCGCCGGGGAACGCCACCTGGCCCGCATGTTTGCGCAGCCAGGGAGAACGGCGCGTCAACAACAGTCCCGGCTGCTCGCGCCGCGCCACTACCGGCACCAGCACCGCCGCCTGACGGCGCGCCGGTTGCGGCTCGACGGCCGCGGGCGGCTGTAACAGGAAACGGGTAAGAAAGCGATCAAGCGTCAGCGGCGGATGCATTCGGCGCCTCGTTTTCCAGCAGGGGCAAAATACGACGCAGCTTGTGCAGCGTCTCCTGGTACTCCAGATCGGCTTCGCTGTCCGCCACGATGCCGCCGCCTGCAGCGCAGTAAAGCTGACCCTGTTCCGCTATCAACGTGCGGATAGTGATGCTGCTGTCCATGCGTCCACAGCGGCTCAGGTAGCCGATGCTGCCGCACCAGGCGTTACGGCGCTGCGACTCCAGCGTTTCGATAATTTCCATTGCGCGCACCTTTGGCGCGCCGGTAATCGAGCCGCCGGGAAAGCAGGCGCGCAACAGATCGCAGGCGCTCAGTCCGGTTTTTAATTGGGCGCGAATAGTGCTGACCAGGTGATGCACGGCGGGAAACTGCTCAACCACAAACAGCTCCGGCACGCGCACGCTGCCGGGCACGGCGACGCGACCAATATCGTTACGCAGCAGATCGACGATCATCAAATTTTCCGCACGATCTTTTTCCGAGTTCGCCAGCCTGAGCGCCTGCTGACGATCCGCCTGCGCATCCTCCAGACGCGGCAGGGTGCCCTTGATCGGGCGCGTTTCAATTACGCCGTCGCGCAGGGAAAGAAAACGCTCCGGCGACAGGCTCAGCACCGCGCTTTCCGGCAGCCGTAAAAAAGCGCTGAAGGGGGCGCGGTTGCTCTGGTTAAGGCGAAGAAAAGCCTGCCATTCATCGCCTTCATAAGCCGCCTGAAAGCGCTGCGCCAGATTGACCTGATAGCAGTCGCCTGCCTGAAGCCATGCCTGAACCCGATCGAAACGCGCCCGGTAGCATTCTGGCGTCATATTGGACTGCCAGCGGCTGGTCAGGCGGAAAGGCCCGACATCGCGCGCGGGCAGGCCGTTGAGCCAACGCAGGCGCGCGCCGTCCGACTGGTGATCAATCAGCGTCAGCGTTTGCTGCTGATGATCGGCGATCAGCGCCCAGTCATAAATGCCTGCCGCCATATCCGGTGTCATCAGATCGGATATCGCCTGCTGCGGCAGACGCTCGAAGCGGCGGCCCAGGTCATAGCCGAACAGACCCAGCGCGCCGCCCTGAAACGGCAGATCGTCACGCGACGGCACGACAGGCAACAGCTGCGCCAGTTCATTGTTTAACAAGGCGAGCGGATCGTCGCTCGATTCCGTGACAACGTCACCTTTGCGAATGTGCGTGATATCGCCGCGCGTCTCCAGCGTGGCGAGCGGATCGGCCACCATAATATCGAAGCGGCTGTCAGGATGATCGGCAAAAGCTGAGCTGAGCAGCATGGCCCACGGCAAATGCGACACGCGCTGAAATAAGCGTGAAAGCGCGTCGGGCGTGTAGGGTAAAGCATGATAAACTACGGGCATCACTCTCTACGGCGTTAATGATAAACAAACGGCAAGCCTGGCATATTTTGTCTTTGCTGGCATCTGTTTGTTTACGCGCCTTTTATGATTTACAGGAGCCAGAATGTTTACAGGTTTACCAGCATTGAGCCATGAACAGCAGCAGCAGGCAGTGGAACGTATTCAGCAACTGATGGCTGAGGGAATGAGCAGCGGCGAGGCGATTACGCTGGTGGCGCAGGAGATCCGCCAGTCGCATACTGGCGGACATATCGCAGCGCGCTTTGAGGATGACGAAGAAGAGTAATCAGGCCGGGTTCAGCGCGGCGATAATTTTAATTTCGACTTTATATTTCGGGTTCATCAGGCCGGCCTGCACGGTGCAGCGCACCGGCGCGTTGCCGGGCGACACCCAGGCGTCCCAGGCGCGGTTCATGGCGGCGAAATCCGCCTTATCCACGAGGAAAATAGTCGCGTCGAGAATCCGGCTTTTATCCGATCCCACGCGCGTCAGCAGTTTATCTATCACCGCCAGCGCATTCGCAGTTTGCGCCTCGGCGTCTTCATCCAGGTTTTCCGGTACGCTGGTGTAATAAACGGTATCGTTGTGGATCACCGCTTCCGACATGCGGTGTTCCACTGGCTCAATCCTGATTATTTCATTATTCATATCAAAACCTTATCAGTTATTGGTTCCATCCCTTGAATCGTTATGGGACAAATTTGGGACATTTTGCGTAAAAATATCATCAATCAGTCGTGCATGCAGTGACAAATGACTCGATGAAAAATGCGCGTATCGTCTCACCATGTCGATGGTCTGCCAGCCACCCATTTCCTGAAGCGTGGAAATCGGTACGCCTGCCATAATCAGCCATGTCGCCCATGTATGGCGCAAATCGTGAAACCTGAAATCTTCGATTCCGGCGCGCCTTAACGCAGCCCTCCATCCGGTATTGGCGTTACTGCTGACCGGGCGGGTTACTTTTGACGTTTCCCCGTTATCGTGTTTCACTCTTTCGACGTAGACGAACACGTACTCATCATGCCTGCCAATGTTCTTTCTCAACACTGCGCAGGCCGTATCATTCAGGGCAACGCCAATTGCTCTGCCTGATTTGCTCTCATCCGCATAAATCCATGCCATGCGCCTCTGCAGGTCTATCTGCTCCCATTTCAGGTTTGTGATGTTGGAGCGTCTTAGCCCGGTACATAGCGCAAATTCCACTGTGGACTTCAGTGGTTCGGAGCATTCATTTATCAGCCGCCTGGCTTCTTCCGGCTTCAGCCATCGGATGCGGCGCTCCTTCACCACAGGCACCTTTACCAGCGGCGCTTTTTCGAGGACGCGCCACTCTCTTTCCGCAGCCCTCAGTAGAGAACGGATAAAAGACAGGTGCTTTATCTTTGTGCCCTGCGAGGCAAGCTTAGGTGTGTATTCAGGAGCGGGCCTTCCTCTTTTCTCACAAGCTGCAGCTTGCTTTTTCCACCGGTTGAAGTGGTTTCGGTTTTCTATCCTTGCGACAGCTGCGTAGATTTCTCTTTCTGTAATATCCCTGAGCTGCTTCCCTTTCAGGAACGGAAGCCAGAAGGCTATCCGATCCTTGTCATCACTCAGGGTTTTCTTTTCTGCCTTCTCATGAATCCAGCGAACGCAGGCTTCTTCAAACGTCATGGAAATGGGCTCACCCATCTTCACAATACGCCACGACTCAGCCTTTAATTTGTCGTGGAGTTCCTGCGCCTGCTGCTTGTCGGACGTGCCAAGAGACTGCTTAACTCTTTTTCCGCCCGCCGTTGTGAAACTGGCGTACCAAATTTCACCTCTGCGAAAGATCGACATGGTTTTTCCTCATGTTTATCTGCCGCGCTCACTGCGACAGTGTGCATTGGATTATTGAGAGCGGCAATACATGCCTGGCGGGTGACGAGATAGGGTGACTTCGGTTTGGACGGGTCTTTGCGTGTTGCTGTCAGGCGTCCCGACCGTATCCAGTTGCTGGCCGTGGATCGGGAGATGCCGAGAAACGCGCAGGCCTCATCCAGGGTAAGCGCGTAAGCTTCCATAGATGACCTCTACAGGTAGTTGAATATTGCTCTGGCGATGATGATCGCAATGATGGTGATGATGAGGTGGGCGGGGGTGATCATGCGGCATCGCCTATGTTTTTTGCTGCTGGGGCTGCTACCCCGGGCAAAAGCTCTATATCGTTGCGAGGGTTCTGGTTTCCCCAGTGGTGCCACCCTGCAGCATTACCTCGACTGAATAACTCAATCCGCGGCACATCGCCATAAAGCAGCTCCAGCCGGTGGCGAGCCTCCCACGGCTTTGCGCTGTGTTCACCTAGCGGGCTATAGATGACCTGCTTAACCGATGCATTAACCCTTTCGATACCTGCACCACGCACAGCTATCAGCATGTCTTCCGAGTTTGCTCGGGTGTAATTGCCGCCGTTCATTCTGGTTTGCGCGTTGAGCAAGCCCAGCAGATCGTAAAAGTCCTCTACTTCACCCGCCGCCAGCGCCTTGTTGATGTGTTGCTCCGCTAGTTGGTTCAGCTTAACCCACGTAAACCCTTTCATCGTTCTGACCTTGAATCCCCATGCTTCAGCGAGCTGGACGGCTTCGGCGTTATGTGTGCCGGTGTACCACATCGCCAGCACTGCATCTTCGGCCGCAATATCCCAAACTGGCAGTCGCTTGATGTCCGTGATCGCCATCGTTGCGTAGTGGTCAGATGCTGCGCCGTTACTGATAGTGTTGCTGTATGCCCATGGCGGGTCGCAGTAAATGAGACGGTATTTCTCAGACATAACAACTCCTCACGCATAGCGCGATAGTGAATAGGGGGAGGTGGTTAGTGACTAGCGTGCTGCTCGCGTTCTTTCTTAGTCGCGTAACGCCAAGTGAAGCCGCGATGCGACTTTGCTCGACCGCTAATTGCTTCTTTGATACCGGATCGGTGGAAGCCCGGCGCATAGTATGCAGAGCGGAAATAAACCTGTTCACCGGTCTGCATATGAGTGCCGATAACGGCCATCTGACGAGAAGGCATCTCTTTCATCGAGTCATCTCCTTATCTATTTCCCGCACGAAATAGCTGAGCCAGCGCTTTGCTGGAAACGTACCGGGCGGGAGGCATTGAATTGTTCTGGCGTGTTTATCGAGAAGGGTGGTGATGATGCTGTCGTGGTCTGACTTTGGCCGGCCGTCGATGGCCTTGATGATTTCAGCTCTGCACTTCCTTGCTACGGAGCGAATCGCATTCTCCGCTTCGGGCGTCATTCACATCAACCTCCGCTGCTTCTCAGCCCACACCACGCGGCTGTGGTCTTCTCTGCACTCTGCTGAGCAGTAATGTCCCTTACTGATCTCCTCTTCGCAGTAGTGACACTTACCAGTGAACTCAACGCTGGGCGCCGGTCGGTTAGCCAGCGCTACCGCTATCAGCTGCTGCTCGCGTTCTGCGGCTTCATCAATCGGGTCGGCAAAATTCATGTTGTTTCTCCGAAATTTTGGCGTAAAAAAACCTGCCGAAGCAGGTTTCATTTGCCTGTTAACTTTTAACGTTTGGCTTATCAATGGGCTTCGTTTTGATCCACCCTGTATCTCCGCACTCAGAGCAAACCCAGTCGCCAGTTTGCGCTCCATTTGGATGCCTTTCCTTTTCTAAATGATTTGAACCGCATTTTGGACATTTGTCTGGCATTCCTGATGACATTATTTACTCTCCTCTTTTAAATAAACCGGGTCAGTACCTTTAGGCAGCTGCAGTGCTACCTGTCTGTAATGCTGCAATCGCTCCCTGAAGTAACCGCGTAACTCTTCCGGCTGCTCCATCTCTACCTGCTGCGGGATAACTGGCTGGTTCATGCGCTCTTTGTAAGCCACGCCTGACGCGGCTAAATCCACGTTAACCTTATCCCTTTCTTCTTTGCTGCGTGCTGCGAGATTGTGTGACATGACGATACCTCCTGAGTGGAGTATATCGCGGCTATCGATAAACAGGCGAGCAGTCGAGAGTCACCATCGGGCGGCACTCATTCAGCCTGACTCTGATGGCTTCGCATTCTGCTTTGGTGGGATAGATGGTTTCAGTAACGGGTAGGGCGTGAGAGTGAGCGGTAATGAGGAGTATGAAGCCTGCTAACATTCATTCTCCTTACTTTCGTCTGTTGGAATTCCCGCTAAAACGTCCCGCATCTTATAGGCACATTTTAATCTGACCTTTCTGGCTATTCTTTCAATGGCCTTTGCAGACTTTCCTATTGGCCAACAGACGATAAACGCCGGAAGAAGCATGGTGAGGGAGTATTTGAATCTGGTCACTGTCCCTCCGGTTTCGGTGCTGCCGCGAGCATTGCATCCCATACCTGCTTTGTGGCTAGCTGCTTATCGCCAGCGTCATACATTTCCGCTGTCGGCTCAACCGGCACCATCTTCCATCCTGCCAGCGCCTCATACTGCTGCGCGGTGTTGTCAATTAACGATTCCATCAGCGGCACAGGAGTGCCAACGTATTTATCCGCTTCCTCTTTGGTATGACAGAGGATGCCTTTGACTTCCCACGCCACCGGCTCAGCGGTTAATGCCGCCAGTGAAAGGCGATGTGAGGCGATGCGCATACGGTCACCGTCCCACAGTTCTTCTTTGCGCTGAATTCTGGCTATTTCCGCATTGATGAAACCAATCAGCGCCTTCCGTTCTTCATTTGTCATTTTCATTCTGCCACGCTCCCGTCAGCGGCCCGGTTGAGCATGGCCGCTCGGAATACTTCGGTTCGTGACAGCATTGACACGCTGTTCCAGATTTTCACGTCAATCATATTAAACGCCTCATACGGCAATACATCTTCAAGGTGGTTTAGAAAAACAACTACCTCATCAGGCACAACAAACGGCGCTGGCGGCGCGGCATAGACGATTCTGCGCATATCATCACCACAGCTATCGAAATAGTCTTTATTGCAGTCCACCCATTCGATATATCCGTCTATGTCTGGGCGATTCATTATGAATTGATAGACAGGCTCCTGCTTCGCCAGCTCCGCTATCTGCGCTTCTGCCTTATCTGCCCTGTCACGGTCAGTTATCCCTGTCTGCTCCAGAACTGACATTTGCCTATCAAGGCGTATAAAGTCAGCCTTCAGCGCTGCTATCTGCGCGCGTAATTCGCTGTTCTGCGCGTCACGTTGCGCTATTGCGTCACAGAGAGTACGGATGTTCTGCGGCTGCACTGCCTGCACGAACTCACGATTTCTGGCTTTGTCAGGGCCAAGAAATTTGGCAATAATAAAATTACCGTTGGCCTGATCATCATCACAGCAAATTGCCTCCCAGCCATCCCCATTCTCTTTAATCCATTCGCCCCGCGTCGCGTTCTCTGCCGCTTCGCGCATACGCTGTGTCAGTTCTATAATGTCAGTCATTGCTGTTGTCCTTAATTAGTTCCATATCGATAACCCGATAAACGATATCTTCATGCTCAAGCGACCACTCGGTGCCGCCTGTCCAGAACGAAACCCTGTTGCCGAGGTGCTTCACATCCGTCACCTGCACCGCCAGCCCATCCTCAAGCTCAATAAGCCATCCATCGCGAACCCGGCCTGCTTCCGTTTTCAGCCTGCGTCTGTGTTTGCGCATAGGTCACCTGTATTCAGGAGGTAGTCGGTCGTTGATTAGCTCAGCTGCTCGCTGAGCCCGGAGAGGATTGCGGATAACTTTCCCGGTTGGAGTAACCCAGCCGCGCTCCTTGCGGCTGTAGGGCAGGGCTATGCGCCCGACCCGGATTGCGTCAGTTGGCTGTTTCATCTCCATTCTCCAGAACGCTGTATTCCGCACTCAGAACTGAGGCGTTATCCTGGTCAATGTCGCTCTCTGCTTTCTCATCGAGAACAACGGCCTTTTGCATTTCGATGCTGACCGGCAGGTATTTGAACAGGCGGCGAATGACGGTTTTCTTTGCCATTTCTTCCCAGTGCGTAACCCACGGGCCATTGCCTGAGGCTTTGCTCTGCGCTTTAACCTTTTCGACCTGCTTCACAGTCATTACTTCAAACTGGGTACCACCATCCTTGAGTCGCGCCACGGCGTATACGTGAGTGATGGGGGCGTCTTCGTTTTCACCGGGACGGTGAGTCAGGTTCTCTTCGAGTCCGTATTCAAAGCTGAACTCATCATCTGCACGAACGACGCGAGCGGACAGGCTGACGATTTGTCCTGAGCGACGGGCAAGGTCTATCATCCCGCGGTAGCCGATAATGAGCTGGACGTTCGACTGACCAGATTTAGACTTGCCGTTGCCGAACGGTAGCAGGTAGGCATGGCCTAACGCGCTGCCGGGCTCAAGGCCGAGCTGAGAGCACTGAACAACTGCGCCAATAAAGCTGCTCTGGTCACACTGTGCCAGCGCGGGCGTCTTGCGAATTTCCGTAGTGACGATGCGAATCATGCGGTCTGCCGTCATGTGACGCGGTAGCGCCGCCGCAAGCTGGCTCTTCATTGCAGGCTGATTCATGAAGCCGACAAGCGTCTGCTCTGGCGTTTTGTTCACTATCTGCTTGCTCTGCTGCGTCTTCTGCAGGTCAGCGCTGGCGATAGGTGGCTGGTTACTCATTCTTTAACTCCTTCGCCCAAAAGGGCAGTGACAGGGTTGCGATGCCCGGCCATTCATTCCGTGACAGGCATTCAGCGAAAGTGGATAAATTGCGTTTGTATTCGGCTCTGCCTGCGTCTTTAGCTTGCTGGTCCATGATGAACACCTGCACCGGATAGCGTCCGCAGTCGATTGATGTGCTTACAGCAAGAAATGCAAAAGTTGGGGCTTCATTAAAATTCGACTCATATCCATCTGAGTAGAACGCGTCCTGTACGTGATAGCGGTATGAATAAAAGTCTTTCTGGAATTTGATGATGTCAGCAGTGCTTTTTACGTCCACGCACCAGTTGAACTCAGTAATCATTTTGTCTGGCCGGCAGCGGCATAAAACTCCTGTTTCACTGTCGTTCCAGTAGATGCTGGCCTCAGCCCTTCCTTGCGCCTCAAGCATCCATCTGGCTATCGGGTGAGCCATTGCACTGTCACGCATCAGGTACAGCTTCCTGCTGTCTTCGTGGGTGATTGGCGTGATTCCTTTCGCTTCACACCGTTCTATGAACTCCTTTTCCTTCTCCTTTCCTGCTGTCGTCCTTCGGTTAACTTCCGGCGCTATCTCAAAGCGCTTGCTGAATTCATCCGGCTCCAGCAAAAGACAGTGCAGAGCAGTGCCTAAATCCAGCGCAGCAGTTTTCTCTGCATCGACCGGGGCGTGCTTTTTCCACTGGTAGATGGCTGGGCTGATAGCTATATCATCCAGCTGCGATTTGCTGATTCCGGCGCCGCGGTGATAATCCTCATTACTGATATCGAAGTAGACGCCGGGCTCCATTACGCCACCTCGTTAAAACTGCGCCGCCCCATGAAGATTTGCAGCGCGTGTTCGTGCTTCACGTAATCCGTCAGGCTGTCCCACAGCGCGTTATTCAAACGCTCCTGAAAGTCGATACTGTCGGCAGCCAGGTCGAATGCGTTGATGTTGTCGCACAGGGCGCGCAGAACGGGCGTCACGGGGTTTGATTTAAACTGCCGGTCCATCGCCTCAACTTCGGCATAGATGCGCTCGTTGTCGCTCTCATCGAAGCCAGCGATGATTTTTTCAATCTCCTGCCGGTCTTTGAAATTCAGTCTGATATTCATGGGTTAACACTCCTGTTCAGAAACTCAACCAGGCGCTGAAGCAGGCTTTTACGCGGTGGCGGTGTGAAGCTGGCGCTGGTCAGAATGTTTGCCGGGTGAAACTGGATAGAGTTAATAGCGTGGAAAGGGCGACCACATGCCGCCCCAGCAATAGCGATTTGCATGGGTAATTTCCTTCGTTGATTGGTTTCATAACGGAGCGTCATTGAGTAATGGCGCTTTGGTATGGACATAAAAAAAGCCGCCATTTGGCAGCTCGCTATTTTTTTCAAAATTGAATATTATTTTCATAGGCATTCAGCTAACAAACTCTATGTGTTGGGTAAACGCTTACGAATGAATGTACTTAGCATCATGGCGTTAGCATCTGATCTCGTAACTTTATGGCCAATGATTTTATTGATTATAAAAGGAGCGCTTATGCTAATAACATGTTCAGGATTTAGTCCGGTATTGATGGTAGGTTGCGGGTGTGCGCTGCGGGTAAGCAAGCTACCGCCACGATATTAGTAAATTCTTAGTAAGCTCCAACACTTAACCCAAAAAGGGAGTAGCACTACGCCCGCACCAATTTAAAGGCCCCGCACATGCGGGCCTTATTTCATCTGGCAGTGATTATTCCTGTTTGACGATGCCCGGCGTTATAAATCGCCACAGCTGGCAGACATACAGCACCGCCTTCATTCCGATCGCGAATACTCGGCAGGGTGGTTGCTTTCACTACCTTTGTGCTGCACCCAGAAGCGGCTACAGCGATTTTACGAGCCAGATTCTCATCTGCCTGACGTTGCGCTTGCATCTCAGCACGACGCGCTCTACGACGATTCCTGGCGTTATCGGAAGCCTGAATTGTGATGATTACTGTCATGGTGTACCTCCGGTAATTGGCTTAGGTGATTGGATGGCCGGTGCACCGACTTTCGGCTATTAGGCCGACTACAGTGTGTTCGCCACGTTTCGCTCCCGTCATCGCCGTCCACATCCATATTGCCAATGTGGTTAGGAGGAGCCCTGAGTCGCAAGGTTGCGCATTCATCCAATCCCAAAGCCAACTTCTCTTTGCGCCACACTCTCGCAGTGGCCTCGCTCATGCCCTTGAGTCGTATGCCGCCCTGTGGCCGCCCATAACCAGTTCAGGATTGGCTTTCCTGATGCTTCCCCGGCGCGACTTCTATTCATTAACCCTAACCAGATGCGAAGCTGGCTCACGACGTGAGATTCGGGCGCAGGTTATTACCCTGCGATTGCCGCCTTTCGGCTGCTGCGGTCTAACCGCGTTAGTGCACCATTTGGCACCTCCTGTTTGGTTAAACTTCAGTTCCCCGCATTTCTGCGGAGACAAACCCCATCAATGTTAAAGAGCGATAAGTCCGTTTCGTACTGCCTCAGCGTCCTGCTGATGGAATGAATAATATGCGCATCACGCATATGCGTCAAGCGCATAAAATGATTTTGAGGTTGGATTTGGGGGGATTTTTATGTATGCGTATGAAACAGAAAGAGAAAAATATTTAATCAGGCTATGTGGCAGGCACAAAAAAGCCCGCACTTGGCGGGCTTAAGATGCTGAGGGAAAGTTAACCGTGACGGCGGAACTGCTGTGACTGGCTGAGCATCACGCGTCCAGCAACATGAAACATATGCATTTCTTCTTCTGAAATTGTCCACTCGCGATAACGCGGATTATCAGAAATTACGATAAGCTGGTTTTTAACTTTCTGTAGTCTCTTGACGAACATATCGCCATTAAAGTCGAACACGTAAATGCCGTCACCATCAAAAACGCTGACGCCAACATCTACGAAAATGAGATCGCCTGGCTCTATGGTTCCTTCCATACTGTCACCGCGGACGTTGATGAGCTTCACGGATGATTCCGGCCGGTTGCCAAATATGACCCTGGCCTGGTCAGGCACGTACTCTATAGACCTTATTACCTCAATAACGTCTTTCGAGGCAGCCCCATCACCAGCGCTTGCTGAAACATCAAGTACATCAATCCGGTACACATCATTCCTCCCTTTTTTATAATGGAACTAACACTGTATATAGGTACAGTATCATTAGCTTCATTAGAAGAGAATAGCTCAGAAACCGGAACGCCGAGAGCTTCAGCAATCTTGTGAATGAGAGCATCGCTGTATCCCTGCATACCACGCTCAAGGCGTGACAAATTTCCTACATCGCTATCTACCCGCAACGCAAGCTCACTCAGGGTCATCTTATTCGCTTTGCGAATTTGTCTAATCTTGTCGCCTATTTTCATGGCGGATATTCAACCTTTTTTATGCGTACCACGCAAAGCGTCTTGCGCATATTTTGTAATTCGCATATTATGCGTATAGCGCATTACGGAGGTGCAATATGCAGACGCCACTTAGAAAAATGCGTGTAGAGAAAAAGCTGACAATCTCTGAGGTAGCCATCGCAACACAGTTAGATGTTGGGAACCTTAGCCGCATTGAAAGGGGAATGCAGGTTCCCTCTCTCGAAACGGCAGAGAAACTCTCAAAGTTCTTCAAAGGGAAGATCAGTGAGATGCAGATTCTCTACCCGCAGCGATACATGAAAGCAGCTGATTCAGCCGCATAAGTTTCACCGCTCTTTAACATCCTGAACCGCTCCTGCCGAAATGCCGGAGCAACCTCTAGTGACTTGCTCACCGCAATGTCACGTCTTAACAACAAACCAATAAACAACAAGGTAATTATTCAACATGGACACAGCAAAACACAGCAAAAGGATTCGTGAAGTGGAAAGCGAATTACGCTCTCGCCTGGTAACGATGGGGCAGACGAATTTCGCGAAGATGGCTGGCTGGGCTGATTCAAAAGTCAGCCGGTTAAACATTCACGATATGGCTGTGACGTTCGTTCTTCTGGAGAAGGTATGGGAGACGAGTTTAATCAGGGAAGTGGCACGGCAGGCAGTAGAAGCAGTGCTTCCACCAAAGAAAAAGTCACCGGCGGCAACCAGTGACTCTTCTCAAATAACCATCGAATTTTGAACCAATTCAACGAGGTAATTATACATGAGAAATCACACAACTGGGAATCATTTATCCCACAAAAACCTTGCCCGTCTCGACTTCATCCGCTCTATCAATCCGGTCGTTGCTGAGAAGCTGAAAGGCATGCTGCAGGACCACAAAGCGAAGGGGAAGGGCAAATGAGTGTCGTTAGTCGTTTATCCGATTACAGGCCTTCTACGGAGGCCGTGGAGCGTAAAGTGGCGAGCCTTGATGATGGATACATGCGCATCGCTACCAGCATCAGCAAGCTCAAACCAAAGCTCAAAATGGCAGGACGCGAACATCAGGTTTTCGATGCGGTTATCTACTGCACATTTGGCTGGAATAAGTCAGAGGATCGGGTAACCAATACCTATCTGGCGGAAGTGACCGACCTCGATGATTCTGATGTTGCGGCAGCCCTTAAAGTTCTGGCTGAGCGACGCATCATAAACCTCAGAAAATCAGGCGGTTTAAAGCTGGTAAGCGTTAACGTAAAGCTTGATGAATGGCAGCTTTTCAAGACAGTAAAAACTACCCAGAAAAAGTTGGGTGGTTCCGCCCAAAAAGTTGGGCAAAAAAGAGTTTCAGGTTGGGCGAAATCACCCGACACCCTAAACAGTCTTACCAAAGACAATAATAAAACCCCCATACCCCCAAGGGGGCGTTTCTGAGTCTGCTCAGGAATGTCTGGATTATTACAACGAACTGACTTCCAGTCGTTGCTCTGCAACAGCGCCTTTTGAAAAAGCGCTTACCACGGTCAAGGCTAAAGGCGTTTGCTTCAGCGTTGATGAGGTCAAGCTGGTAACGCGCTGGGCAGTATCGGTCTGGAAGCACAAGCCATCGACAAACAACTTGTGCCGGATGACCCGGTTCGATGGTTATCTGTCAGACGCTCTGAAGTGGGAAGAGGGAGCAGATCGCAACCCGGTGCCCTGTCCGCATGAGCAACTGGTCAGCCTCTGGAATAGGAAGTTTCCTGAAAGAGCAGTTGAGCTTCATGAGTGGAACAAATCTCGCCCGGCTTATCAGGGGCTTGAGCGAATCTGGAACGGCAAGACCAATCAGGGCGCATGGCGTGAGGTTAAGCATATCGACACCATCTTCAAGCTGATCCGCAAATCCACGCTGGCAGACAGCCTTCAGGAAAAGTACTGGCTGACACTCGACTGGATACTCGACAACAAAAACTGGGCAAAGGTTTACGAGCAGGTGCGTCGTGAATACAAGGAATCACAGGGAGCAACAGCATGACTAAATTCGCAGACATGTATGTAGAACAAAGCGTTATCGGTTCCCTTCTGATAGCTACGCTGGTTGAAGATTTGCAGGATAGCGCAATGGATGCCATTGAGAACCTGCAGGAAGATGATTTCACCAGTGCGGCTCACCGGATTGCCATTCGTGGGATAAAGCGGCTTCATGCATCAGGCTCGAAAATAGACTTGCTGACATTGAGCGCTGACCTCGAGCAGACTGGAGAAATTGAGATTGCAGGCGGCTTTGGATACCTGGCGGAAGTATCAAAAAACACTCCGTCAGCACGTAACCTTCCGGCATATGTCAGCAAACTGAAAGAGCTTTCCCTCGGGCGCCGTGTTGCGTCAGCCCTGAATAATGGAATGGCAAAGCTGAATCAGCCTGGAGTGCAGCCACTGGCGGATATTATCGGCACCATTCAGTCAGAAATTGGCGCGATAGAGACGCAGCAGGATTCAGGAACACGGCACATCATGGACGGCATTAACATCTCGATTAATGAGATTGAGTCGATCATCAACGGTGACGTCTGGAAGCACCGCACACAGCTGGGGATGCAAACTATCGACGAAGCTTTCGGTGGCTTTAACAACACTGATTTCATCGTGGTTGGCGGCAGGCCTGGCATGGGTAAGACCATGTTCAGCACCACTGTTACAGAGTGCGTGGCTCTGCACAGCAAAAAGCCAGTTCTTTTCTTCAGCCTTGAAATGCCCATCGAGCAAATTTCGCAACGCATAGCCTATCATCGCGCCCGAATCAGCAAAGAGCAGCTTCTCAACGAAGAGAACAAAGCGGTTTGTGATGCAGCGTGGGGCAAGCTGAGTAACGCAATGTGTGAATTCCAGCAGGCGCCGATTCACATCAACGATAAAACAGCCCTGAGCGTTCATCAGATCCGTGCAGAGGCCCGGCGTATGCATAAGCAGACCGGCGGTCTCGGCGTGATTATCGTGGACTATCTGCAGAAGATGAAAATGACCAATCCGGAGAACATGAACCAGTCTGTCGGGGAGATCGCCACCGGCCTGAAGAACCTGGCTAAAGAACTTCGGTGCCCGGTAATTGCTCTGGCCCAGCTTAACCGAAACCTTGAGCAGCGAGCCAATAAACGGCCTGTGAATGCCGACCTGCGCGAATCAGGTGTAATCGAGCAGGAAGCAGATGTGATTTTCATGGTTTACAAGGACGAAAAATACAATCCGCAGACTGAAATGAAAGGCGTCACTGAAATTATTTGCACCAAGTCTCGCCACGTTCCGGGCGCGGAAAAGGCTTACTACTTCAGCAGTGCGTTGTCTGGCCTCGACCCACTGGATATTCGTCAACTTAAACGAGAAGGATATGAGCATGAGCTTGAATGCTAACCCAACAGATAAGCAGGCTTTAGAGAATGCCTATGAAGACCTACTGAAAGTTACGGCCATTCTTGCAGCAATGACTCCGCTCAAGGATGCAGAACAGGAGCATTCAAGGCAGAAAGCATTGAGGACGGCGGCTAACTCAGCGCTTCGTGCCGAGTGGCAGCTGAGGGGGTTCTGATGACAAACAACGATGAGCTGGAGCGGCAGCAGCGAGAGCTATTTGCAGAAAGTTTTGAGGACCACACAGGCTGGCATCCTGACGATTACCCAAGCCCGGATGTTGTCGAAACAAGCTGGGAAATCTGGCGCGATGGCTGGCAGGCAGCGTTAAGCAGCAAACAGGAGCAGAGCGATGGATAGCCACCGACTTTACCGCTGCGACAGATGCCAGATACCCAAGCCCGCAGACAGGTTCCGCGAAGACCAGCCCTGGTGGCATAAGTGGTGCATTCGATGTGAAGCATCGCCTGTGGGTGAATTCCCGATTCCGGAAACAGATAAGCACCGGAGGAGAGATGGAGAAACAGACGTACCTCATCAGAGATAACCGAATACGCCAGAACTGCATAGAAGCCATCCAGAACCTCCAGACAGACAGTAAGACCCCTCTCGTAGTAACCATCTCAGAACGCACCAGAAGCCTCGAACAGAACGCCCTTTTATGGGCTTGCCTGCATGACATCTCATCGCAGGTTGTCTGGCATGGGCGAAAACTGGCGCCGGAGAGCTGGAAGCACCTGTTTAGCGCAAGCCTGAACGGGCAGGAGGCGGTGCCGAATCTGAAAGGTGACGGCTTTGTAGTCCTCGGTAAATCAACAAGCAAAATGCGCGTCAGTGAGATGAGGGATTTGATAACCCTGATTCACGCGTTCGGCGCCGAACACAACGTTCAATTCAGCGATGAGTCAGCCCGCGCAGCAGAATGGGCCTCTCGCTTCGGTAACTAACATGACCCTTTTCACCAACATTAACGCAGCTATCGAAGAAGCTGTGTGGCTTGCTCACGTCTATGAATCTTCATTCAGCGTTTATCAACGCTTTGGAGGGGTTATGGAAGTGATGAATACCGACCCGGACCGCAACGCCATGTTTACTACTGAAAATCTTGGCACCGTTAAAACGGAATACAGGAGTGCAGCATGAGACTTCCACCGAACCTGATGATTATCGACAGCGTACCCAGAAACAAATGGTTTACCGCGACAGAGATTAAATACCTCGTTGGCGGCAAATACGGCAGTGTCCACTTATCCGTCATTACCTCGGCGCTGCATCGCATGGCCGAGTCAGTAAACGTGAAGTTGTTGAAAAAGGGAAACCCGCGAAAGTTGCAGTACCGACTCGTTTCTGTTGGAGAGGATTACATCATTCGCAACGTCCGGCAGGTTGATAAAGAGCTTCTGCCGGACTGGATGAAGAAACTTGCCGAGCCGAAGAAAACATATCCGGCTGGCTTCCTGATGGCTGAGTTCAACAAGCTGATTCGTGAGGTGCGCCATGCATGAGTATTTCCCCGCAACACGCCTGGCAATGCAGTTACCGACTGAGAGCCCGGCGACTACCGCGCTGCTTGGTGAATCTATCGACGTCATTCTCACGCTGAGCCTGTGCGACAAAATCCACAACGGCTCACCAAAGATGATTCGCAGCTGCTGCAAAGAGCTGGCGAAGAAAGCCAAAGCGGCGCCGGTGAAGAACTTCATCGCCACGGTATCAAAGCAGACTTATCCCGCCGGCCATATCACTCGCAAATTCCGCGAACTGGTGCAGAGCGAAGCAAAGCTGAAAGCTGACCTGCAGGCAGACGGATTGTGGAGGGACTCATGCGACAAAGAGTGAGCATCACACAGAAAGCCCTCGATAACCTCATCTTCCAGCCCACGAAACTTTCCCGAAAAAAACCCAAGCCAATACCTCCCGCCAGTCAGGTCACATCATACGACCACGGCTACCGGCTGCGTGTTGCTATGTGGAATAGGGTGAGGACGGCGCGATGACGGCTTATTACAACGAAATCGAACCATACGCCGCCCAGTGGCTGAGAAACCTAATTGAAGCAGGTCACATCGCCCCCGGCGTTGTGGACGAAAGGAGCATTGAAGATGTTACACCCGGAGATTTGCGAGGCTTTACCCAGTGCCACTTCTTCGCCGGAATCGGTGTCTGGAGTTACGCATTACGCCAGGCAGGATGGCGAGACGATCGGCCCGTCTGGACTGGAAGCTGTCCATGCCAGCCTTTCAGCGCGGCAGGCAAAGGCAGCGGGTTTGCTGACGAGCGGCACCTTTGTCCCCACTTCCACTACCTCATCGAAAAATGCAGACCTGAAACAGTCTTTGGTGAGCAGGTTGCAAGCAAAGACGGACTCGCTTGGTTCGACCTTGTACAAACTGACCTGGAAGGAACGGGATACACCTCAGCAGCTGTCGATCTATGCGCTGCGGGCTTCGGTGCGCCGCACATCAGACAGCGCCTCTTCTGGGTGGCCAACTCCGACAGCGAACAACGGAACGGGCGCCGGGACGAGCGGCAGGCAGGGGGGAATGAATCTGCAGTCAGAAGCTCAACTGGCAGGTTGGCCGACGCCGCAAGTCTCCATGATAACCAACTGCACCAAAGTTCAGATGAGTGGAGACGGGCGTCAAACACCCAACAAGATGGGCTGGGCAGCATCACTGGCGGGATGGCCAACTCCAATGGCTGGGACGCCAGCTCAGAATGGAAACAGCGCATCGGGGAACACGGACAGCAGCAGGAAAACATCAGCTCTCTGCGGAGCCCAGATTCAAGGGTCAGGAATCGACATAACCAAGCCGATGCCAGCACCTCAGCGGTTAACGGCTTCTGGAGAGATGCTGACTGGCTCTTCTGCAGGGATGGAAAGTGGCGGCCAGTTGAACCCGGCTCATTCCCGCTGGTTAATGGCGCTACCCAAAGAGTGGGACGACTGCGCGCCTACGGCAATGCAATCAACGCGGAAGTCGCGAAAGGCTTCATAGAGGCATATATGGAGACGCAACATGACGCAGCCTGAAGAGCCACATTGCGCAGATTGTGGGTTGCCGCTGTCACCAGACGAAACCTTTGTCTGCAGTGACTGCTGTGCTTTCTACACGATATTCAGAGACCCGAACTTTTATGGGGAGGAAGGCGATGAGTAACTTGCGAAAAGAAGCGCGCGGCAGGGAATGCCAGGTCAGGCTGCCGGGTGTGTGTAATGGCAATCCTGAAACGGTCGTACTCGCGCACTACCGGATGGTAGGGATATGCGGCACAGGAATGAAGCCAGATGACCTTTTCGGCGCCTGGGCATGTTCAGGGTGCCACGATGAGATAGACCGACGCACAAGGCGCCGTGACGTCACTGAGGCTCGCATAGCGCATCTGGAAGGCGTTATCAGGACTCAGGATGCATTACTGCGGGAAGGAAAGGTGAAGCGATGAATGAATACAGGCTGACGCTTCCATGGCCGCCCGGAAATAATCACCTCTTCTCAGTATTCCGCGGGCGAAAGATAAAGAGCAAAAAGGGAAGGGAATACACCGCAGCAGTAACGCAGCAAGTCACCGAAGCAAATCAGCAATACCAACTGGCCGGCAGGCTGAAAGTAAAAATCCTTGCATATCCACCTACACGCGCCCGGCGTGACCTCGACAACCTCTTTAAAGCACCTCTCGACTCGCTCACTCATGCAGGCGTCATTGCTGATGACAGCCTCATTGATGACGTGCGTATGGTTCGCTGCGAAGTGGTGAAGGGCGGACGGCTGGAAGTGGTAATCACCGAGTTGGAGGAAGCATGAACGACATAACTTATCCCATATCAACAGCGGCAGTTTTTGACGATTTCATTTTCCCAATTCATTTGGAGGGCCCGCATCAGATCGAGCAGGAGTTGGCTATGGCTGCTGGCTGGTTCTGCCGTTGGTGCAACGAAGAAAAAGCGGTCGTTAAGGCAAATATGCTTGTCAGCTTTTGGGGGCTTTATCTGAGCTACGAACAGGCAATGGAGCGTGCAGCATGACCGAATACCTCAAAGAGAAATGGCTGAAGCTTCGCATCATGAAAATGCGCGGCATGGCAGAGATAAATTACCGGATCATCCGCAACACAGCGAAAATCATGGGGGTGAAAAATGCGCATTGAAAGAGACTTCCAGCAACTGGTCAGGCTGGCCGGGATTCGCAGTAGTGCTGATATGCGCAGATTGTTCGGAACAGGATGGAAAACAATCAACCGCTCACAGCAGGCATGGATTCGACATCTCCTGACTGTGTGGGGCGACCATCTTGGCGGCGAAGATTACGATCGGGGGGAAGTGAATGTAATTGGGCGCCTGATGATGCGCTGCGAGTGGAGCGAGCAGAAGGGAAAGCAGATAGAAAAGATTGTGTCACAGCTGCATTGTGAAGGACTTCGTGGTGAAGAGCTGTTCCGCAAAGCAAGGGATTTACTGATACCACAGTCATCAACGGCAAACATCATCGCTCTCGCCAAAGAATCAGATGATGCCGCCTTTGTTGAATCCGTCATGGTGAAGACGTTCGGTAAAGATAACCCGCTTCGTAATGTAGCCAGATTACGATACTGCAAACGCAAGAGCGCGCAAAACATTGGCTCCTGTCTGATTTATTACACCGGCATATCAAGCAAGGAAGCGCGAAACAGAATCGAATGGGCGATGGATATCATTGAAGGAGAAATGTTCTACGCAATAAAGCGAGAAATGGAGAAGGAGAATCTTAAAATTGCTGCCTGAATAGAAAATCAGCACTAAATGCTAAAGACAAAGGGCAAGTAACCTGGTATATTCATGTCATGCTCGGGAAGTAAAGCGTACTGAGCGACTGAATATGAAGCAGAGAGCCCTGACAGCAATGCCGGGGCTTTTTTATTTCTGCGCCACGTCCAGCGCATCAAAGCCACAGGGCCTTTCAGGGGTGAGTCGTAGGGATTAATCTGTATTTAGGTTTGACCTGCTTGTTTCGAAGTATAGTAACCTCAGCCGTCGTCAGAACAATGGACAGTACCGGCTTCCGAATCTGGATGCAGGGAAAGCCACTGGCGGCGGCGCCGCTATGGCTTAATCTTTTCTGAATTAAAAAAGCGCCTCTTCAATTATTAAAGAGGCGCTATAAAGATACACGTTTCAGTTTACCAGATATTTTAATTCTGGCTTCCTAACCGTAGCAATTGCTTAACGTTTTCTTATGACTAAAAATGCGTTGAGTTCTGTATTTACCTAGCTTTACATTTACATCAGGCTCGCTTCGGCGGGCCTTTTCCTTTTGCGCACGACGAATCCCTTACCACACTCCTCGTGATCCTTGTCGTCGATGCGCATTTTCTTCAGCAGGCTTGCAGGCGGGTAAAAACAGGCGGGTTTCTCAGTTGACATTGAGAAGTTTAACCCGGCTCGCTCAGGTCACAATCTCAACAATTCCTAAAAGCGAGCCTCCAGATTAGGAGGCAGGTATGAAAATTATGGCAGACAAGGTAACGACCAGCGCGGCATATGCCACGTCCGGGGCGACTTTTCTCGCCGGTAGCTTGTCGCTAAACGAATGGCTTGCAGTAGGTGGCTTCATCCTCGCCGTAGCAACGTTCTGTGTGAATGTTTATTTCCAGCGTAAGCGAGACCGTCGGGAAGAGCGCCTGAGCAATGCAAGATGGAGAGTAAGCGATGAGTCAGATAATCCAGATACTCAGCTATGAAGAGGGATTCAGAGAGAAGCCATACATCGATACAGAAGGCTATCCAACTGTCGCCTGTGGCATCAAAATCGGGCCAAAGGGTGCAAGCCTGAGTAATTACACATTCACAGTTCCCCGTAAGGTGGGTGATGTGTGGCTTCAGCAGTTTGTCGATTCCACAATCAACCAGTGCCGCAGCAACCCAGCTATCTACGCCGCACTACAGCAATGTAACCCGGCGCGGGCAGATATTCTCTACAGCATGGCCTACCAGATGGGTGTCGCTGGTCTGGCTGGCTTCAAAAATACGCTGGTCATGATTTCCAACGGTGATTTCGATGCGGCTGCCAACGGCATGATGAACAGCAAATGGGCGTCTCAGACACCTAACCGCGCCCGTCGCCACGCTGCTGTAATGCGCTCCGGTGACTACGACGTCTATAAGGGGCTGATATGAGCATCCTGATATTTATCTGCGTCGTGGCTGTCATCATTGTTGCGTTACTGCTCATCCGCAAATACACATCGGTCGAGTTTGTCAGTCATGCCCGGCTGCTGTTTCGGGCATGGTCGGTCTGGCTCAGTGGTATCGGTGCTGCGCTCGGTGTTTACCTCGCTTCGGCGCCTGATGCGATTATCACTGCCTGGAACATGCTTCCACCTGACCTGAAAGCAATGCTGCCGGTAAACATCGCGCAGTACGTGAGTTATCTGCTGGTCGCACTGGGTATCGTTGCGCAGTTTATCCGTCAGAAGCGGCTGAGCGAGAAGAAAGAGCAACTGGACAAGCAGCCATGAACACACTCATCAATCTGTTTGCAGGCGGCTGGAATTACATTCTGGCCGGTCTGGCTGTTATCGCAGCACTGATAGCAACTTACTTCGGCGGCAAGAAGGTCGCAAAGACAGAAGAGAAAGCTAAGGCTGACGTTGCTGAGGCTGTCCGCGTTCAGAATCAGGCAGAGGCTAAGTCAGATGTGGAAGCTCATAACATCCAGTCAGCTAAAGAGGTTCAGCAGAGTAACGCTGCTCTCAGCGATGACGCTGCTCGGGAGCGCATGCGCAGCTCAAAATACAACTCCCCGGACTGAATACATCGTCACTGATTCCAGCTGCACGTTGTTCTCTCCCATCCACACCCACGGCAAAGACGCTGACCTGATGGATATCAGGACGGTCAGGGCGATAAACGCCCATAACGAGCTGTGGGACAGAATCTGCAATCAAAAAGGGTAAGCCTCATGTCAGACAAAGAAATCGAGCAGGAAATTCAGGCCAAAGGTAAAACAGCACCACGTATTACGCCAGATCACATTGAGAGTGTCATTGCTTGCGAGCATTACTTCACTGCACAGGATGGCGTTAATAGCGCGTACAGTACGCCTCGCAGTAAGGCGGCTCCCGCGTCCTTGTCCTGCCTGACATTCTGCGTACTGACGCTGGATAATGGATTCACCGTCACCGGCGAAAGCGCCTGCGCCAGCCCTGAAAATTTTGACGCGGAGATCGGGCGCAAGATAGCTCGTGAAAACGCGATTAACAAAGTGTGGATGCTGGAAGGCTACCTGCTGAAACAGCATTTGAGTGAGCAATGACAACCCCCAAGAAGATTCATTGACAGCAACAGAGCAACATCAGCCTCGCTATGCGGGGCTTTTTTTGTATCCGCAGCAAACCCCGCGCCATGCCCGGCGTATTTAACAACACAGAGCCTTTCAGGAATCAGCCTCGGAGATAACCGTTATAAGCGGCGGCTTCTCTGTGGGCGGTTATCTGGGCAACGAGGCTTATTCACTAAAAGGTACACGCAATGAATATCGTTCCATTGAACTACAAAGGCGAAGCGATTCGATTCAATACCGAAGGCTGGGTCAACGTAACAGATGTCGCTGAGCGATTTGGTAAGCGTATCGATAACTGGATGCGCTTGGCTGAAACGCTGGAATACATCCGTGCGTTAGATGAAGTATTAACTGGTGCAGATTCGCAAATTTTACATCCCTCACAATCGAGGTATGTAAAAACAAGCAAAGCAAGAAAGGATCGGGGCGGCGGAACATGGCTGCATCCAAAGCTTTCGGTTGCCTTTGCTCGATGGTGCGATCCTAAATTCTCTGTCTGGTGCGACTTGCACATTGATAGCCTGCTTCGTGGAGAGTTGACTGAGCAACAGAAGTTTGAGCAAGCCTGCCGCATTCGCGATGACCGGAAATCAAAAGCCAGTAACGGGGCAAGAGAGATGGCTCGCTGGCGATGGGATAAGCCAGCTATTGAGGCCAATGTCGAATTCTGGCGTGAACAGCTTCAGTTGACGCTGGACATTGCCAGCTAAGCAGAGTGCATATCTGCACGGCGAGAGCCTCTTTCACAACGGCTCTTTGTCCGCTGCTGGACGTGCGCCTGAACTACCTCCTACACTTTGTAACGTGTCTCATAAAAAAGGAGGATTCATGTCTGAGCGTCCGGTCGAAGGAGATCACCCTGACTATGACCCTAAACCAGTCTCGCCTAATCCAGATGAAAAAGGTGAAGGTAAAGACGATCCACATAAAGCACCTGAGTCAGGAGATAAATTCTGAATCATGCTAAGCCGCCTCCGGGCGGTTTTTTTATTGGAGCTAACATGATCACAACCCCGAATGCTCCGGTAATCGGGGCGAATTTATTCAACGGCATCTGGACACCAGAGGTTATTACTGTTGGCAGAGTAAAAGCAGCGCAACAGAATGTGGTAATTGACCTGACCGCCAGCCAGCTCGATAGCCGCCTGGCATACTCCGGCCCGACCCACAGCTATATGGGTGCCGATGGCAAGCTTCTCGCATCAGCAGAAAACGAATGGCCACTTGAATATGTGAATGGCGTAGCAGTTGGGCGTCATGAGCCAGAACCAGCGGCAACAAACCTGTTTGGCTCTATCATGCTGGAGAATATGACCAGCCTGCCTGGTTCTGACGGATTTACAGAATATCGTGAGTCTGGTTCCGGATCTGTATTTCACCGGACTCAATTTCGGACGTCAGGCGCTCTGTCAGGGAATATTACTTACTCTCTGATGCTCATGCACAGGGGGCGCAATAATCTGGCGTTTCGTGCTGGCTTCTTGGGTAATACATTTCAAAACATCGGAATCAACAACCGGCAGGTTGGTTATGTAGGAAGCGGCTACGTTTCTGCTTCAACAACAATCGTGTCGGATGAGACGTTTATATTCCGAGCTGCATTCCCGTACTTCGGAGCTAATAACGGGTTATTGACATCGCCCACATCCGTGACGGATGACTCTGTGCCGACTGGAATCACTGATACAGCGGTAGGGTTCAGTGCTGCTTATCCACAAATTGAAGCAGGCACGCTGGCAACATCACCGATTATCTCTGCTGCAGGAGTGCAGGGTAAGAGGGCGGCATCTTCTGTGTCAGTACAGACAACAGGCTTCTCATCGCTTCTGCTGCATTTCAGCGACGGCACCACCACGACACATCAGATAACCGGCGATACATTCACCCTGCCCACTTCAACAAAGAACTGGGGCGAACGCTACATTCAACGGATTGAGATGAGGAAATAACATGGCTACTGAATCAGTAACCCTGAATGACGATGAATACGTGCAGATTACTGACGGCACCCAAGGCGTATACATTCAGGTCAAGACTTTGGGTGGTGGCATGTTATGGGCTGACTCACCAACTAAGCCAGTTCGCGGCGCCCCCTGTAATGAGCAGGATAAGGAGTTGGTTGCCGGAAGCGGTTTAACAATATGGGCCCGGTCTCGTTCAGGTGAGATGAAAATCAGCGTTACTCGCTTCACTGAATAACAGGAAAGAATATGGCAAAACCGGATTGGGAGGCCATTGAGCGCGAATATCGTGCAGGCGATTCCTCAATCCGCGCTCTGGCCGAAAAGCATGGTGTTAGTGACACAGCTATTCGCAAGAAAGCAAAGGCAGAGGGATGGGAGAAACCTGCAAAAGTTCGCACCGAGGGGCAGGATGAAGTTCGCATTGCGAACCATAATGCGAACCTGCGAACCAGCGCCGAAGAAATTATAGAAGATGAGAGCCTTGCACCCATGCAGGCCGCATTCGTCCTCGAATATGTTAAAGACAGAAATGGTACTCAGGCTGCTATCAGGGCTGGCTATAGCGAGGATTCTGCGTCTGTTACTGCATCAAGGTTGCTAAGCAAGGCTAAGGTCAAAGCAGCTGTAAACCGGCAACTTCAGGCGGTAGCCGAAAGGCAACTCATCACCGCTGATCGTGTCATCGCTGAGATGGCCGCAATTGGCTTCTCTGAATCGCCACGGATAATCTAGACACTTCCGAGCCGTTGATAATACTGGTTTTCATATTCTGTCGGTGACATCTGTTCGCTAGAACCATGCCGACGCTTACTGTTATAAAACATTTCGATGTAATCAAAAATATCACTGCGGGCTTCTTCCCGCGTTCCGTAGATCTTTTTCTTTATCCGTTCACGTTTCAACAACTGGAAAAAACTTTCTGCAACCGCATTATCATGGCAGTTACCGCGACGGCTCATGCTACCCTCCAGGCCGTGTGATTTCAGGAACGACTGCCACTCATGGCTTGTGTACTGACTGCCCTGATCCGAATGAACCAGCACCTGTTTTTCGGGATTACGCCGCCATACAGCCATCAGCAGTGCGTTCAGGACAATGTCCTTTGTCATCCGGGATTGCATGGACCAGCCGATAATTTTGCGTGAGAACAGATCAACAACAACGGCAAGATACAGCCAGCCTTCGTGGGTCCTGATGTAGGTTATGTCCGTTACCCAACGCTCATCAGGAGCATCCGGATTGAACTGTCGCTGGAGCCTGTTGGGTGACACGATACTGGCCTCGCCTTTACGTGCCCGCGGGCTTCGGTATCCGACCTGAGCCTTTATTCCGACACGTTTCATCAGTCTCCAGACTCTGTTTACTCCGCACTGTTGCCCGCTGTCACGCAGATCCAGATGGATTTTGCGATAACCATAGACGCATCCCGATTCCAGCCAGAACTGTTTAATCTGTCCTGTCAGTCTCAGGTCTGCCTGATGGCGTTGTGAATGCGGCTGCTGAAGCCAGGCGTAAAAACCACTGGGATGAACATCCAGCACCCGACAGAGCAGGCGAACAGGCCAGCAACAGGAGTTGTCACGGATAAAGGCGTACCTCAGTCGGACAGCTTTGCGAAGTACGCCGCGGCTTTTTTTAATATGTCCCGTTCGTCGGTAACCCGTTTCAGCTCTTTCTGGAGACGGCGGATCTCGGCCTGAGCATCTGACTGTTCTTTATTAGTGGAAGAATCCGGACCGTACTTCTTTATCCAGGCATAAAGGCTGTGGGTGGTGATATCGAGACGTGTTGCAACGCTGGCAACAGAATAACCGCGATCAACAACCTGTTTGACTGCTTCAGTTTTAAACTCTTCGGGATAACGCTTACCGCTCATGGGCACCTCTCTTTAAGCCATCTTAAATGACTCTGAGGTGTCTGTTAAACCCGTGGCGATTCACTCTAACTTTCAAGACATCCTCGACAGTCGCGGTGATTTAACCAATGTTAAGGAGCTTCCTCGTCAGGCCGCAGCAGCCATAAAAGAAATCAAGGTAAAGGTTACTACGCGTGGCGATGATGATATCGAAGAGACCACCTACAAACTCCACGATAAAAGAGCAGCGTTAACTGAGCTAATGAAGCATCTGCAGCTGTTCGGCCCTGAGCAGGAGGGCGGAGAGATAGAGCCAACGCCTGTGCAAATCAATGTGAACGTAGTAGACGCGAGGAATCAAGATGGGGATCAGCCCGACGCTTAATATTCCTCAGGCTCGCTTTCTTTCCATGCCTCATAAATTTAAGGCTTATGTTGCTGGTTTTGGTAGCGGCAAAACGTGGATCGGCTGTGGTGGGATTTGTAAAGGGTTCTGGGAGTTCCCAAAGGTTAATCAGGGTTACTTTGCGCCAACTTATCCTCAGATTCGTGACATCTTTTATCCCACGGTGGAAGAGGTAGCCCATGACTGGGGTTTGAACGTAAAAATCAACGAGAGCAATAAAGAGGTTCATTTTTACGAAGGCCGGATATATCGCGGAACAACCATCTGCCGTTCCATGGAGAAGCCTGAGACGATTGTAGGCTTCAAAATAGGAAATGCTCTGGTTGATGAGCTGGACGTTATGAAGGCTATCAAGGCGCAGCAGGCGTGGCGAAAAATCATAGCTCGTATGCGCTACAAACGTGATGGTCTAAGAAACGGCATTGATGTCACGACGACCCCGGAAGGGTTCAAATTTGTGTATCAGCAGTTCGTAAAAGCCGTAAGGGAAAAGCCTGAGCTGGTTTCGCTTTATGGCCTTGTACAAGCCAGTACATTCGATAATGAGAAAAACCTTCCCCCTGATTATATCTCGTCGCTATTGGGCTCATATCCACAGGAGCTGATTAAGGCGTATCTTCGCGGTCAGTTCGTTAACCTCAACAGCGGCACGGTTTATCACGAGTTCGATCGAACACTCAACAACTGTATCCATGAGGAGCAGCCTGGCGAGCCGATCTTTATCGGGATGGATTTCAACGTAGGGAAAATGGCCGGGATTGTTCACGTCAAGCGTGACGGTCTTCCTTGTGCCGTTGCTGAAATCACCAATGGCTACGACACGCCAGACATGATTAAACGGATTAAACGGCAGTTCTGGAAAGAGACTTCACAAGACGTATTTGAGAAAACCCGCGAGATATACATCTATCCGGATGCATCAGGCGATTCGCGGAAATCAGTTAATGCCAGTCAAACAGACCTTTCTCAGTTACGAGATGCCGGGTTCACGGTTCGGGCAGATGCAGCAAACCCACCTGTTAAAGACCGCGTAAACACAATGAACGCCATGTTCTGTAATGCTTTGGGCGAGCGCAGATATAAGGTGAATGTGCAAAGGTGCCCTACCTATACAGAGAACCTTGAGCAGCAGATATGGGCGGACAATGGTGAGCCTGACAAGTCCGCAGGCAATGACCATACAAATGACGCCGCTGGCTATTTCATCATAAAAGACTTCCCAATCATCCGGAAAATGGTCCACGCACCCGTTAAATACAGACGATAAGCGACTATGGCTAATTATTCATTCGCAAGACCAGAGTACACAGAAGCCGCAAAGTCATGGCAGCTTGTCAAAGACTGCGTGGCTGGCAGCAAGGCGGTTAAGGCGCATGGCACTCTATACCTGCCAATGCCTGACCCAACCAATGACAGCGATGAGAACAAGGAACGCTACGAAACTTTGCTGAAGCGGGCCATGTTCCTGAACATCACCGGGCGCACGCGTCAGGGGCTGATTGGCGCAGTATTCCGCAAAACCGCCGAGGTTGATTTGCCGGATTCGGTGGAATATCTCATCGAGAACGCCAGCGGCGACGGCACGAGCCTTGAGCAGCTATCCAAAGAGGCTGTAGGTGAAGATTTGGATACCGGACGCGGCGGCTTCTTTGTTGACTATCCGCCACTGGAAGCACCAGAAGGAGCCAGGCCGACACGAGCGCAAACCGCTGGTCGTAATGCTCACATCCATATCTATGACGCCTTTGGCATTATCAACTGGCGTGAGGATGTGATTGATGGGGTGCGCAAGCTTACTATGGTGGTGCTGGTTGAATGCTACAACGAAGACGAAAGCGACGAATTCAACTTCAACACTAAAATGCAGTATCGGGCACTCACTTTGCAGGACGGCAAGTACCGTCACAGGCTGTGGCATGAAGGCGACCCGTACGATGCTCCGGTTCTGGACGTTTATCCCACCGACTATAACGGCAACGCATTTGACCATATCCCGTTCCACTTCTTTGGGGCTGAGAGTAACGACTCGCGCATCGACAAGGCGCCGCTGGAAGACCTGGCTGATGTGAACATTCTTCACTACGGCAACAGTGCTACGGTGGAGGAGTCAGGATTCATCAGCAGTCAGCCGACGCTGTTCTTCACAACTGACATTGCTCAGGACGAGTTCGAGAAATGGAACCCTAACGGCATTCAAATCGGCTCAACCTGCGGCTACAGCCTCGGGAAGTCCGGCTCAGCAACACTGGTGCAGGCCAATGAAAGCCAGCTAGCTCTGAAGCTGATGCAGGAGAAAGAGAACCAGATGCTGATGATTGGCGCCCGCATCGTGCAGCAGGCGTCGAATCAGGAGACAGCAGAGGCCGCTCGCATTCGTTACAGCAGCGATAACAGTGTTCTGGGTACGATTGCCGGAAACGTCAGTGAAGCTCTGAAGTTGGCGATTCTCGACGCTCAGCTCTATATGTCCGGCATCTCTGACGCAGAGGGAACCACCTTCTGGCTCAATCAGGAATTCTTCGATGAGACGATGGATGCACAGATGATTCTGGCTCAGGTTCAGCTGTGGCAGCAGGGTTTCATTGCGAAGAAAGACCTGCGCGTTAACCTGCGTCAGGCTGGCATTATTGAAGCCGACCGCACAGATGAAGATATTGACGCTGACCGCTCTGATGAGCCCGCAGTTGAAGGCGATACGGTAACAACTGAGGAATAACCATGAGCGCAGACGGTTACATAACAGATGCCGCCACGCGCCATCAGGTTTACGTACAGCGATTCGGTAGTGGCCTGGCAGGTAAGGCGGCTAAGTTTGTTCGCAAAGCTATCAGGCGCGCTAAAGAGGCTGTTAGCGAAGGCCTCAGCCAGTACGCCACCGCTCGCTATAACCGGCAGATTGAAACGCTCAGGATTGACCTGAACGCTATATACGGCCAGTTAAGCGAGCAGCAGAAGCTCGACTTGGGCGAGTTCGCGCAATACGAATTCACCTTCAACAGCAAGCTGCTCGGTCAAATCGTTAAAGCGTCTGTACGCCTCGCTGAGCCTTCAGCAGAGATGATAGCCGCTGCTGTACTCGCTGACCCGTTAGAGCTTGCTGTGGGTAAGGGCAGGCAGGTTATCGACATCACTGGGGCGCTGGCGCAGTTCGGCAGCAAGAAAACGGCAGATATCCTCAGTGAAATAGCCATCGGCTCATCGCTTGGCGAGACTCAGAAACAGATCATCCGGCGCCTGACCTCGCTGGGCGTGTCTCATGAGGAGCAGGTCGGCTCTCTGGTCAGAACGATGACCAACCATGTCGCCTCGTCTGCCCGGGCGCAAACGCTGAAGCAGAATGACGACATCCTGCAAGGGCATCGGTGGATATCAACACTGGACGGGCGAACAACGCCGGTATGCCGGGCGCGTGACAGAAACGTATACCCTCTGGATGGGCCAAAACCTCCAGCACATTGGGGGTGTAGGTCGTCAATCGTACCGGTTCTCAAGCCTGAGTATCAGCGAGAGATTCCCGGCAGCACGCGACCATCAAAAGGGCCGGACGGCGTAGAGCAGGTCAGCAGCAACACCAGTTACGGTGACTGGCTGGCAAGGCAGCCCGCAGCATTCCAGAAAGAGGTGCTAGGGCCAGCTCGCTACAGACTGTTCAGCAAAGGCGAACTGAGCATTGATCGCTTCGTTGATGACAACGGCAAGCAGTACACCCTCGACCAACTCAAAGAATTAGAGCCGCATGCCTTCGAGCTTGCTGGCCTTGAATGAGGTAAAGGCATGGAAATTCCAAAGTCATGGAAGTGGAGAGACGAAAAGCGGCATCTGGTAGCTGAGATTAATGACGGAGACACACCGCTTGTAGTTTACAAATACTGGCTTAGTCACAAGCAGCGATGGTCCTATAAAACAGAGCCAAAAAGCATCATCGAGTATGAGTTAAGCCTGCTCGAGAGAGATAAAGACTAGGTCGCCAATGCGGCCTTTTTATTGCCTAAAAATCACATCTGAACGCTGGCTGGGCCAGCACACATCCATTCAGGAGAATGTATGCCACTTAAGTATCAGCTTACCGCTGAGGAATACGCTCAGCTCGATGAAGCCAAACAGGCGCTATATGCCCTACAGGGTGACGTTTATATCTGCCAGATTGAAGGTATTCCACAGGAAGACGTTTCCGGCCTAAAAGCACAGCTTGACCGCCTGCTTAACGAGAAAAAGACCGAGCAGGAGAAGCGCCGTCAGGCTGAAGAGCAGGCCCGCCGCGAAGCTGAAGAAAAGGCTAAAGCAGAAGGCGACTATAAGCAGCTGTTCGAAAGCTCACAGGCGAAAACCAGTGAATGGGAACAGCGCTATACCCAGCTACAGCAATCCATTGAGCAGCGCGACATCAACCTGGCCGCCACCCGAATTGCTACAGCAATCGCTGACGGGGCCAATGCTGAAATCCTCACTGAGTTCATTGCCCGACGCCTGAAAGTGTCGGACGGTCAGGTGCGTGTTACTGACGAGGCAGGCAATTTGTCGGTTGGTTCGCTGGCCGACCTCCAAAGAGAGTTTGAAACCGCTCCGCGTTACGCATCCCTCGTGCGCGGCAGTCAGGCAGGTGGCGGCGGGGCCGCGCCTAAGAGTGGTGACCGGGTTACCAAAACATGGGAGCAATTAACCGGCATGGAGCGCGTAGAGCTTCGCCGAAACAACCCCGCCGAACATGCCCGACTTAAAGCGGCGCATGAGGCATCTAAATAAGGATTTAAGCAATGCCAACCATTCTTTCCGACGTCGTCTTTCGTGATGAGCTGCGCGACTATATGCAGGTTAACACTGCAGAGCGGACCGCGTTCTTCCAGTCAGGCATTCTGACCACCAATAACGACATGACTACGCTGCTCGCCAGTCCATCCAATACTTTCACCATTCCGTGGTGGGTCGATCTGGATGCGTCCATCGAGTCCAACTACTCGAACGATGTGTACACCGATATCGCCGTGCCGCTGGCGGTGACCAGCTCCGAGATGCAGGCCCGCGCCGCCTATCTCAACGAGGGTTGGGCCGCGATGAATCTGGTGAAAAACATCACCAATCAGGATCCGCTTGAGTTTGTAGCTAACCGCCTCATCAGCTACTGGCAGCGTGTAGCTCAGCGCCGCGCTATTGCCTCTGTGGTAGGCATCTATAACGACAACGTCGCAAGTAACGGCGGCGATATGGTCGTGGATGCTGGCGGTACTATCAGTGCTGCAGCCATCATTCGCGCCAAGGCCACCATGGGTGACTATACCGGTCAGCTTGGCGGTTTGAGCGTAATTGCTATGCACTCTGCGGTTTATACCGAGTTGCAGCTTCTCAACCTCATCGACTTCACCCCCCTGGCTGACCAGATTCCTGAATTCGGTCGCTTCCAGGGTATGCGCGTGGTCGTTGATGACAGCATGCCAATTCTGCCGGCTGTAGAAGCCGATCCGGACGCCACTCCGCCGGTTGCAGCCGTTCCTGCCCGCTATTTGTCCGTTATCTTTGGACCAGGTGCGCTGGGTTATGCGGAGCGTCAGCCTGCAGGTGAGGACGGTCTGGAATACGCGCGCGAGCCAGAGCGTGGCAACGGTGGTGGCGCTGAAACGCTGTGGACCCGTCGTGATTTCGTCATTCATCCGCTGGGATACTCATTCCTCAGCACCACTATTACCGGCACCCCAAGCACCACGCGCCCAATCTCAGCCAACTGGGCTGACCTGGCTCTGGCTACCAACTGGGAACGCAAGTTCGACCGTAAGCAGGTGCCGCTGGCGTTCGTAACCTCTACTGTCGCAGCCTAATCAACCGCGCCCCGGCTATCCGGGGCTTCATGAGGAGGTCATCATGACCGTAGCAAAAGACAATTACATCGACCCAAACAGCAAAGCCCGCTGGGGATTTGGTTCTGATGGCAAGCAGGTAACAGTTGGACCGGAGACAGTCGGTGAGACCGGCGGCGTTGACCATGCCCGCAATGAGCCCAAGGACGAAGGTGCTGTAAACAATGGCGGCGGTGAAAACTCGGAGGCAAAGAAAGCCACCAGGTCAACCAAAACCAGCAAGTAATCATCCGGGGCTTCGGCCCCATTTAGCCCGGGAGTGAACATGGCAACGTACATAACCGTCGCTGATGTGGATGAATTGCTCGGTGCTGACTGGGCGCCAGCAGAGAAAAAAGCGAAGGCGGTGCTTCAGGCTAATGCTTATCTCACAGCGCTTAATCTGCAGGGCATTACTGACGCAACCCCTGACGATGTGAAGATGGCTGGCGCGTTTCTTGCCTCTGCTTCGGCTGCAGGCGTGCTCTATAAGCAGCAGGTTGAATCCGGTGCGCTGACCAGTAAAACGGTCGATGCCGATGGGGTAAGAGTGACGAAAAGTTACGCTTCATCTCAGTCTGTAGGAAACACGTCACTGCCTGAAGACGTTCAGTTGGCTCTCGCCCTGCTTAAACCATGGCGCAGCAATCCTCTCGCTTTCAGGGTGTACCGCTAATGGGTATTCGAGACGAACTACAGGCTGAAATAGCAGAGGCATTCGACACTGACCTTGCCGACGCTGTGTATGACTTCACAGGCAGCTACACGGTTCAGGCAGGATGGGACCCGGTAACGGAAACCGGCGGCGAGACAACAGTCAGCTACACCGGCCGCGGCGTTCTGTCACGCTATGAACTGAGTCGTATCGATGGCGTGAACATCCTCCATGGTGACCTCAGGCTGACCGCGCTGGCTAATGAGGTGACAAATATTCCTGGTGAAGGGCATGTAATCACGGCGCCAGACCTCGCGACAGGGAGCCCGCAAGTCTACCGCATCGTGACCCTGACGGCTGACCCTGCATCTGCCACCTACCGCATGCAGCTGAGGAGGAAGTGATGGCTAAAGGATGGGATAACGACCCGACCTTGTTTGCCGGACTGGTTGAGGAAGATGTTGGTAAGAAGCTCCGCATCATCTCGATGGCGCTGCTCACTGAAATTGTTCAACGGTCTCCGGTGGATACTGGCCGCTTCCGTAACAATAACGTGGTAAGCCTTGGCTCAGCTGATTACGGACAACTGGAAGGGGGCGACAAATCAGGGGCAGAAGCAATCCAGCGTGGAAGTGCTGTAATTGCTAATGGAAAACCTTATTCGGTCATCTATATCCAGAACAACCTGCCATACGCTGAGACGCTGGAAAACGGCCATTCACAGCAGGCTCCCGCAGGCGTCTACGGCGTTTCATTCCACGGTGTAACTCAGGCCTACAAATGACCCTCACAGAAATCAGAAACGCTGTCATCACGCGCATGACGGCGCAGACGGCTATTGCCTCTGAGGATGTGCGCTACCCCAACGATAAAACCTATGACCCGTCAGGCAAAGCTATCTGGGCGCGGCTGACCAATATCCCTGGTTTGGCAGCGGCGAATGAAATCGGCGCCGGGCCTGTTGTGCAGCGAACGGGGATTGTTGTTATCCAAATTTTTGTGCCAGCTGGTTCCGGCTCGCTACTCATCACGCAGACCGCCGACAAGCTTTGCGAGCTATTTGAGTTCCAGACTGACGGGCGGCTGGATTACTTCTCTGTATCAGCTGTAGATGCCGGTGAAACAGATGGCTGGGCGCAGATGAATATTCAAATACCTTACCGCGCCGTGTAGGGCGCACAATTCTGGAGAAACATTATGAGTTCAGGCGCTAAGGTCGTTACCGCGTATATTCGCGAAACCACGCCCGGCACGACGCCATCTACAGGCACATGGAACCTGCTGAAGCGCAGTAGCTTCGGTGTGGGCCCATCTCAAAACATGATCGACAATGATGAAATCGGCGGCTCTCGCATGGCGCAGGGACGCTCGACCGGTACTGTCGATGTCGGTGGTGATGTCGGAACAAAATTCCGCTGGGGCCAGCATGATGACTTTCTCGCATCATGCTTTGGCGCTGAGTGGGATGACGACACGCTCACAATGGGTAACGATCGCATTGCGTTCTCGGTCGCATCATACGCTGAGGATATTGGCGTCGCATCCATTGCCCGCGGCTGTCAGGTCGGCACTTTCCAACTGGCAATTCCAAATGACGGCGATATCACTGCCACGGTAACTTTCGCCGGGCTGGGCTTCGATTCAAAAGCTGATGACACCAGTTACTTTTCTAACCCGGTCGATAATGCTGGCGAGCTGCGTTACACCTTTAAACAGGTTACCGCTATCTCCCTGAATGGCGTGTCCGGCGGGGAAGGCTTCTGCGTTGATACCTTCAACATCCAGTTCGATAACAACCTGCAGACGCAACGCTGTATCGGCAGCGGCAACCCGTTCGCCGGCGCCAACATCCCGACCACTTTTACCCCATCTGGCAGCATCACGCTGTCCTGGTCGAAGGATGCCTATAACGCCTGGAGTAAAACACTGACCGGCGGCACGATGCCTTTCAGTTTCACGCTGGAAAATGACGAAGGGAAATACGTGTTTGATTTCCCGGCGGTGCAGGTAGATGGGGACTGGCCGGACGGTGGCAACACCGATATCGTGCAGGTTCAGCTGAATATCACCGCAGCAGATACGCCGCCAACTATCACCCGTGCAGAAATCACTCCGTCAACTGGCATCACAGTTACACCTGCCACATCAACTGGCGCGGTCGGCTCGACAGTAACCCTTACCGCAAACCTCACGCCGTCCGATGCTACGGATACAGTCCAGTGGGAGTCTTCTGACCCATCGGTAGCAACCGTTGCTTCAACCGGACAGAAAACAG